>NZ_JAPHNL010000038.1 GCF_026274175.1 Streptomyces beihaiensis | reverse complement strand
GCCAGGCCCCCGGCCACCGCCGCCTCCGCCGTGGTGCACGCCGGACCGGCCGCCGCGGCGCGCCTCGATGAGCTCGACGGACCGCTCCGGCAGCCACGCCGAGGCCGTGCCGCTGTCGTCGCTGCCCGAGCCGAACAGGTGCGGCGCGAGCTGGGCCTGCAGATCGGCGGGGCTGGGCCGCTGCGCGGGGTCCATCCGCATGCAGGCTTCCATGAGGGGCCGCAGCTCGTCCGGCAGCCCTTCCAGGTCGGGCCCTTCGCGCAGCAGCATGAAGACGGTCTCGACGGGGTTGGCGCCGTGGAACGGCGCATGCCCGGTGGCGGCGAAGACCAGCGTCGACCCGAGCGAGAACACGTCGGAGGCCCCGGTGACGCTGCGCGAGTCCTTCGCCTGCTCGGGCGACATGTACGCGGGCGTGCCGACGGCGACGTTGGTCATGGTCAGGCGGGTGTTGGAGACACCGGACGCGATACCGAAGTCGATGACGCGCGGCCCGTCCTCGACGACGAGGACGTTCGACGGCTTGAGGTCGCGGTGGACGAGACCGGCGCCGTGGATGGACTGCAGGGCCTCGGCGACGCCCGCGGCGAGCCAGCGGACGGCCTGGGCCGGCAGCGGCCCGGTCTCGTTCACTATCTCCTCGAGGGAGGGCGCCGGCACGTAGGCGGTCGCGAGCCACGGCACGGCGGCGCGCGGGTCGGCGTCGACGACGGCGGCCGTGTAGAAGCCGGAGACCGCGCGGGCGGCCTCGACCTCGCGCGTGAAGCGCACCCGGAACAACTGGTCCTCGGCGAGCTCGGTGCGCACCGTCTTGATCGCCACGCGTCGGCCTGATGCCGAACGTGCGAGATAGACCAGTCCCATGCCGCCCGCGCCGAGCCGTCCCAGGACCTCGAACGGACCGATCCGCCTCGGATCGTGCTGCGTCAGCTGATCCACCACTTGCCTGCCACCTCCCCGTGCGGGGCCGAATGTCCCCCCGACAGCGTCTCACCACCGCAGCGCTACGGCGGCACGCGACCCGATTGTTCCTGCAAGGGGTCGTGGTTGCGAACCCGGGGCCAAATCGGGGTGTCACGGGTGAGGCGGGGACGACTCGGGCGGCGGGGCCGCGCCGAGGCGCCCGAGACGGTCACCCGTCCGGCTCCCGCACGGCGAAGACGGCCCCTTGGTCGTCGGCGAGGACGGCCACGGCCCCCTCGCGGGTGGCCCGCGCCGCAGCCACGACGCGACCGCCGAGCCGGACCGCGGCCGCGCAGGTGGCCTCGGGGTCGGCGGCGCCGAAGTGGGCGAGGAAGCGGGCGGGCGCGCCGGTGGTGCGTCGACGGGCGGTACGGGGCGCGGTGGGGCCGCCCGGCGCGCGGCGGGCGGGGGCGGCGAGGTGCCAGGTGCGCAGTCCCGGCGCGGGGTCCTGGGCCGCGTACCCGAAGACGGACTCGTAGAAGGAGTCGCTCAGCGCGGGGTCGGGGGTGCGGAGCTCGGCCCGGCAGAAGGCGCCGGGCACGCCGGTGCGCTCGAAGCCCTGGTGGCTGCCGGGCTGCCAGAGTCCGAAGGCGGCCCGGTCGGGTCCCGCGGCGAGGGCGACGGTGGCGAGGGCGCCCTCGGAGACGGGCCCGGCGGCGATGCGCCCGCCGGCGGCGACGACCCTGTCGGCGGCGGCGTACGCGTCGCCCACGGCGAAGTGCACGGTCCAGGCGGGGACTGCGCCCGCGGGGGCCGGGGCCAGGGCGGCGACGGCCCGGTCGTCGCTGTAGGCGCCGGTGTAGTAGCCGCGCTCGGCGCCCGCGCCCTCGTCGAAGGTCCACCCGAACAGATCGCCGTAGAACCGCTTGGCCGCCTCGACGCGGGGCAGCCGCGCGTCGGCCCAGCACGGGGCGCCTTCGGGGAAGTCCGGGTACATGACCGCACGCTAGACCTGGCGCCCGCTCACCCGCCGCCCAAATTCGAACGTCTGGCCAATTCTCGACGCCGGCACGCGCCTCGGCGGCGGGCCCCGGAGTACGTCACCACGCCCTCGCCCCCGGGCCGCGCGCACCCCTGGGGAGCCCGCGCGCAGGCCCCCAACCCCATTTGCACTCTGCCGAATCGCGCTCCGATCACCCCTCGGTAAGCTGACGGCATGACAGGACAAGTTCGTACCGTCGACGGCCGTGTGGCCGGACGGCGTGGTCAGGCAACCCGTCAGAAGCTGCTCGAGTGTCTTGGCGAGATGCTCAGCTCGTCCCCTTACCGGGACGTCAAAGTCATCGATGTGGCACGAAAGGCGGGCACTTCACCCGCGACTTTCTACCAGTATTTCCCGGATGTCGAGGGCGCCGTCCTGGAGATCGCCGAGCAAATGGCCGCCGAGGGCGCGTCGTTGACGCAGCTGGTGGCCGACCGTTCCTGGACCGGCAAGGCCGGCTGGACGACGGCTCAGGAACTGGTCGACGGTTTCCTGGACTTCTGGCGCAGGAACGACGCGATCCTGCGCGTCGTCGATCTCGGCGCGGCCGAGGGCGACAAGCGCTTCTACAAGATTCGCATGAAGATCCTGAACTCGGTGAACAACTCTTTGGCCGACGCGGTGAAGGCGCTCCAGGACAAGGGCCGCGTCGACAAGGACGTGAGCCCGGCGGCGGTCGCCGGTTCGCTGGTCGCGATGCTGGCGGCGGTCGCGGCGCACCAGAAGGGTTTCCAGAGCTGGGGCGTCAAGCAGGCCGAACTCAAGCCGAATCTGGCCCTGTTGGTGCACCTCGGAGTGACGGGGAAGAAGCCGACGAAGTAACACCTGGGCCATGCCTTGATTGTCCGGAACCAGCTGTTCCGGGTCCTGTCGTACAGCGGCGGTTCACGTTGGTGACAACGTGGACCGCCGCTGTTGCGGTTACGGCCGCTGTCATACGCTCACGGCAGCCGTGCTCGCGCACTCACCGCCGCTCCAGCCGGAAGAGCCTGATCTCCCGCTCGACGCGCGCTTGATAGGTGGCGTACGGCGGCCAGAAGCGCAGCGCCGCCCGCCACGCGGCCTCCCTTTCCTCGCCCGTGAGCAGCCGGGCCGTCACCGGAATGTCGCAGCCGTGCCAGCTGATCTCGGCGTCCGGGTGGGCGAGGAGATTGGCCGTCCAGGCGGGGTGCCCGGTCCTGCCGAAGTTGGACCCGACGAGCAGCCAGCGCCCCTCGCCCTCCGGCATGCACGCGAGTGGCGTACGCCGTCGCAGCCCGCTTCTGGCGCCGCGCGCGGTGAGGACGACGCCGGGCAGCATCTGGGCGCTGAGCAGCACTTTGCCGCCGGTGAGCCGGTGGACGGCACGGTCGAGCGGAGGAATGACGTGCGGCGCGAGCCGGGCGAACGCACGCGTCGACGACACCTTCTGGACGAGCCGGATGCCGGGCGGAGCCATCAGGCACTCACCGCCCGCGCGGCCCCGGCGGAGCCGGGGAACAGCTCGGCGACTTGCGCGGCGCGGGCCCTCAGCAGGTGGGCGGGCCCGAAGAGCAGCTCGTCACCGGCGGCCCGCTTCAGGTACAGGTGCGCGTCGTGCTCCCAGGTGAAGCCGATGCCGCCGTGCAGCTGCACGGCCTCGGCCGCGGAGGTCCGCAGCGCTTCGAGGGCCTGGGCGAGAGCGAGCCCGCCGACCCGTTCACCCGGTTCGCTCTCGCGTGCGGCGGCGGCCGCCCACGCGGCGTAGTAGGCGGCCGAGCGCGCCGCCTGTACGCGTACGTACACGTCGGCGAGCCGGTGCTTGACCGCCTGGAAGGAGCCGATGGGCCGCCCGAACTGTTCGCGCTCCTTGACGTACTCGACCGTCCGCTCAAGGGCCCGATCGGCGGCGCCCACGGCCTCGGCGGCGAGCAGCGCGGCGACGGCGTCCCCGGTCGCGCGCAGCGCCGCGGCCACATCGGCGCCGCCGCGGCCTTCGCCGCCGCCCAGGAGCTCGGCGGCCACGTCCCGAAGCTCGACGCGGGCCTGCGGCCGGGTCTCGTCGAGGGCGGTCTGCCGCACGCGGACGAGTCCCGGCGCGTCGCCCCGTACGAGAAAGAGCAGGGTGCGCGAGCGGGCGAAACCGCCGGTGTGCGCGGCGACGACCAGCAGCCCGGCGCTGTGCCCGTCGAGCACCTGCTCGGCCTGCCCGTACAGCCGCCAGCCGGTGCCGCCGTCCGCGCGGGGGCCGGAGGCGGAGACGGGGCCGGCGCCGACGCCCGGGCCCGGGCCGGTCCCCCGCCGGGCCTGGATGCCGCCGGCCCGGCCGCCGCCCGCCCAGTCGCTCGTGTTGTCGGCGACGAGCCCGAGCGCGGTGGCGAGTCCGGTGCCGGGCACGGCGAGCGCGGCGGTCAGGGTGCCGTCGGCGATGCGCGGCAACAGGGCCTCGCGCTGGGCGTCGCCGCCGAGCGCGGCGACGAGCGGGGCGACGAGCCCGCTGCTGGCGAGCAGCGGGGTCGGGGCCAGAACTCGCCCCAGCTCCTCCTCGGCCAGCGCGAGTTCGGTGACGCTCGCGCCGACGCCGCCGTGCCGGTCGGGCAGCGCGAGGCCGGGGAGCCCGAGCTCACGGCTGAGCGTGCGCCACAGTGCCGGGTCATACCCCACCGGAGTGCGGACGGCGGCCTTCACCTCGTCGGGGGTGCAGCGCTTGGTGGTGAGTGCGCGCAGGGTGCGGCGGATCTCCTGCTGTTCCTCGCTGAGCTTGGCGTCCATGCGGGCCCCTTCCTGACGGGCCGTCATGTTAGGGCGGCGAGGCGAACCGGGGAAGGGGCGAGCGAGCGCGGGCCGGTACGCCGGGCCGAACCTGATGTACCGTCAGTTCCATGACAGGCAGCGTATCCACACGCACAGCCCGCACAGACCCCGCACCCCGCACAGTCCCCGCACCCCACCCAGCCGCCACCACCCGCCCCAAGGCCGCCATCACGGGTGTCGCCCTCTCCGACTGCGGACGCGTCGACGACGCCACGCCCTACGCCCTGCACGCCCAGGCCGCCCGCAGGGCGCTCGCCGACGCCGGGCTCGCCCCGGACGTCGTGGACGGCTTCGCCAGCGCCGGCCTCGGCACGCTCGCCCCGGCCGAGGTGGCCGAGTACCTCGGCCTCAAACCCCGCTGGGTGGACTCCACTTCGGTGGGCGGCTCCACCTGGGAGGTCATGGCGGCACACGCGGCGGACGCGATAGCCGCCGGGCACGCGCGGGCGGTCCTGCTGGTCTACGGTTCCACGGCCCGCGCCGACATCAGGGCGGGCCGCCGCACGTCGAACCTGTCCTTCGGCGCGCGCGGCCCGTCGCAGTTCGAAGTCCCGTACGGCCACACACTGATCGCCAAGTACGCCATGGCGGCCCGCCGCCACATGCACACGTACGGCACGACGCTCGACCAGCTGGCCCAGGTGGCCGTCCAGGCGCGGCAGAACGCGTCCCGCAACCCGGAGGCGATGTTCCGTACGCCGATCACGACGGACGAGGTCCTCTCCGGCCCGATGATCGCCGACCCGTTCACCAAGCTCCACTGCTGCATCCGCTCGGACGGCGGCGCGGCGGTGCTCCTGGTGGCCGAGGAGCTGGTCGCAGACTGCGCGAAGCCGCCGGTCTGGATTCTGGGCGCGGGCGAGCACGTCTCGCACACGACCATGTCCGAGTGGGACGACTTCACGGTCTCCCCGGCCGCCGTGAGCGGACGGCTGGCCTTCGAACGGGCCGGGATCGCCCCGTCGGAGATCGACATCGCGGAGATCTACGACGCCTTCACGTACATGACGCTGGTGACCCTGGAGGACCTGGGATTCTGCGCGAAGGGCGAGGGCGGCGCGTTCGTGGAGAAGGGCCGCCTGCTCCACACGGGAGACCTGCCGACCAACACCGACGGCGGCGGCCTGTCGGCCCAACACCCGGGAATGCGCGGCCTGTTCCTGCTCGTGGAGGCGGTGCGTCAGCTGCGCGGCGAGGCGGGCGGCCACCAGGTCGAGCGCGCGGACGGCACGCCTCCCGCGCTCGCGGTGGCGTCCGGGACGGGCGGGTGGTTCTGCTCGTCGGGGACGGTGGTGCTCGGCCGGGAATGAGACCGGCGCCCGCACCCCGGAGAGCCGGGGCGCGGGCGCCGGTGTCGAACATGGTGAGACCTACGAGGTGGGCTCCCTTGCCGGCATTGCCCGACAGGTGCTTGGGGTCGCCGTCCGGTCCAACCACTACCTTCCGGCCTCTCAGCCCGACCGTTGAACGTCGCGTTGGCGAAGGCTCTTGCTCCCTTCACCGGCGTGGCTGCTATCGGACTCCCTCGCTCGCCCCGCAGGTCGACTTTCATACTAAAACGGCACATACCGGACCGCAAGGGGTCGCTCGGAAAAATCATTGGCGGGCCGACGGCCGAGCGGATACCTTGCAGTCGACCGTGACATCGCCGGAGGAGGTGAGACCCGTGAACGCTGTATCGAGATGGGTGCTCCCCCTCTTTTGTCACGGTGTGCGACTGACCCAGTTCTAGGTGTCGTCGGGAGCGCCCTCGCACCAGGGCACTCCTGAAGCCTGAAAGGCGAACACCTATGAACCCTATGAAGCCTGCGCACGCCACAGACGCCGCGGACACCACACACGGCGCACACGCCACAGACGCCGCGGACACCGCGAACACCGCGAACACCGCGAACACCGCGACGATCACGCGGGTCGACGAGACCCAGTGGGAAGCCGTGACCGACAGCGGCCTGATCGTCGGCGAGGGCGATCTCTCCCACCGCCCCGACGGGCGGCGCTTCATCAGCATCGACGTATGGCAGGACACGGTCTTCGACCAGCTCGCCGCCGCGATGCTCGCCGAACTTCCCGAACCGCTCCACACACTGGTCGGCGAGCACGACCACGCCCTCACATCGCGCTGGGAGCGGCTCGGCTTCACGGTGGGGCGCCGCGAACACGTATACGTACTGCCCACCAAGCCCCCGGCGTCCTCAGCGGCCCCTGCATCCTCGGCGTCCTCGGCGACCCGAAAGGATCTCCCGCCCACCGGCGTGACGATCGCGCCCGCGGGCACGGCGGACGAGACACTGCTCCGCGCCCTGGACCGCACGGTCCGCCAGGAGATCGAGGCGACCGTCGGCTGGCACACCATGCCCGCCGAGGTACTGTCCCACCCGGACGGGGACACTCTGATCGACCCCTCGAAGTACGCGGCGGCGGCACTGAACGGCGAGTACGTGGGCCTGGTACGCGTGGTGCCGGTCCGCAGCCGGGCACGGATCGGCCTGCTCGCGGTACGGGCGGACCACCGTGGCCGGGGCATCGGCCGGGCTCTGCTGACCCACGCGCTGAGCACGCTGCACCGCGGGGGCATCGGCTCCGCCTGGGCCGAGGTGGACACGTCCAACGCGGCCGCGATCGCACTGGTCGAGGCAGTGGGCGCCACACGGTCCAGCGGCTACGTGGAGCTCGTACGCCACTGACCCGGATCGGCAGGAACAACCGAACCGACCACGAAGAAGACGAAGAAGAAGACGAGAGAGCGAGCGTCAGATTTTGCCAAAAGCAGCGAACGGTCTGGAGATCGAGGGCACGGTCCTCGAATGCCTGCGCAACGCCACCTTCAAGGTGGAGCTGAACAACGGGCACCACGTGCTCGCGCACATCAGCGGGAAGATCCGGAAGAACTACATCAAGATCCTCCCGTTCGACCGCGTCCTCGTGGAGCTCAGCCCCTACGACCTGACCCGAGGCCGGATCCTGTACCGGTACCGGAACTGACTGGTACTCAGACCGGTGCCGTCTCGAAGGACTTGAGCATCTCCTCCAACGCGCGTTGGTCCGGCCCGATGAAGGGCTCGGCATCGGCGCTCCGGAGCAGTCCGAGGAGAAGCGGACCCGGGAGAGGTCGTCGTAGATGCCGACGGTGGCCGGGTTGTCGAACAGTGGGGGCCGCACCCCGAGCAGGGTGCGGCCCCCACGTCGAGCTGTTGGCCGGGGTCTCCAGCACCCTCCAGCACCACCCTCCAGCACCACCCTCCGGCGGTCTTCGGCTCACGCGCCGACAGGCTCCCGCGCCGGCTCCCGCTGGACGTCGGACCGGGTGGCGGAGAGGTAGGCGACCATTCCGGCGATCATCAGGGTCAGCACCAGGGCCACCGGCCCGTCACCGAGGCCGAGCCCGCCCGTGCTCTTCGGCTTGCCGAGCCCGTCGGCGAGCGAGGCGCCGAGCGGTCGGGTGACGACGTACGACGCCCAGAACGCGAGCACCGGGTTCCAGCGCAGCCAGCGGTAGCCGACGGCCGGGACCGCGATGAGAGCGGCGAAGAGTGCCGCCGAGGTGAAGTAGCCGAGGTGGAGGGTGAAGGCCGTGAGGTCACCGAGCGCGGTGCCCATCGCGAACGTGGCCACGACCGCGGCCCAGTAGAACGCCTCCCGCCGGGGCGTGTCGACGCTGTGGATGGACAGCGTGTTCTCGCAGGCCCGCCACACGGCGAAGACCGCGAGCAGCATGATCGCGTACAGCAGGCTCGACGCCGTGTACGAGACGCCGACCGCGACGTGCAGCACGTCGGCGGCCATCGTGCCGAACACGCCGACCCCGACCACGGCGGACCAGTAGGACCAGGCCCGGTAGCGGGCGGTCCTGAACTGTACGACGAGTGCCACGACGAATCCGGCGAAACCGAGGAGGACCGCGACCGGCGGGGCCATCACGCCGACCAGGTAGTCGGACGTGGCCTCGCCCATCGCCGTCGAAAGCCCCTTGACCACCCAGAACGCGACGGTGATCTGGGGGACGCGCAGGGCCCCTCGGGTCGTCAGCCACGAACCGGAGTGCCGTGTGGGCGAAGTCATGGGACCCCTCGTGATCGCTCGCGTGATTCTCGTGAACCTCAGGACTGCTGCGGACGGGCCATATTCTTACATCGTGTAGTAGCACGGATCGCGGCACCCCCACTCGTTCGAGTGGCGCCGGCCCGCTCGGTGCGCGCAACGCGCGGTCGCGGCAGTCGACCGGTGCCAGGATGACCACGCCTGAGGGCCGAACGAGCGGTCAGACCACGCGAATCCGACGGAGCGAGAGCGGATGCCCACGAGCAGGACGAATCCGACAGCGCCAACAGAAACGGGAACGGAAGCCGAAGCGGGAGTGGGGGCGGAAGCAGAAGCGGAAACGGAAGCGGGGGCGGCGGAAGCAGAAGCGGCAACGGAGGCGGGGGCGGTAGCGGCAACGGAAGCGACAGGGAAGGGACTTACGAGGGCGGGGGCGGGGGCGGGGCCGGCGGCAGCCGTCTTCGTGGAGCGGAAGCTCCCCCAAGTGACGCTGCTGTTCTGGGTGTTGAAGACGGTAGCGGTCACGCTGGGCGAGACCGCGGGGGACCTGCTGGGCATCACCCTCAGACTCGGCTACCTCGCCACCGGCCTCGTCTTCCTCGCGTTCTTCGTCGTCACCGTGGTCGCGCAGGTCAGGTCAGGTCGTTTCCGTCCGGCCCTGTTCTGGGCGGTGGTTCTCGGCACCAGCATGGTCGGCACCGAGATCTCCGACCTGCTCAACCGCGGCTTCGGGCACGGCAGCGCGCCCGCCGGCATCGGCTACGCCTGGGGCGCGGCCCTGCTCACCGGCGTGCTGGGCGTCGTCTTCCTCGTATGGTGGCGCACCGGCCGGACGTACGACGTGGAGAACATCACCGACCGTCCGGGCGAGATCCTCTACTGGATCGCGATCCTCGTCTCCAACACCTTGGGCACGTCCACCGGAGACTGGCTCTCCGACGACACCGGCCTCGGATTCCGCAACGCGTTCCTCGTCATCGCGGGCACCATGGCGCTGATCGTCGCCGCGCACTACCTGACGAACATCCCCGGAACCCTGCTGTTCTGGCTGGCCTTCGTCCTGACCCGCCCGCTGGGCGCCGCGGGCGGGGACTCGCTGACCAAGCCGGTCGCGGAGGGCGGCCTGGGCTGGGGCACGGCGTGGGGCTCCGCCGCCCTGTGCGCCCTGCTCATCGCCCTGATCGCCCACCAGACCCGGCACGTCCGGCGACACCCGCTGCCGCCGCTGCCCGCGCCCGGCACGGCGTGACGCGGAGCCGCCGGCCCGCGCGGTGGGCGGTCGGCGGTCGGCGGCCGCCGACCGCTCTGCGAGGACTTGCACTCAGCCGGTGTGGCGCACGATCGCGTCGACGAGGTCGGGCCAGATCTCGCGGGGCCGGTCGTGCCCCATGTCGGGGAGCAGGAGCAGTTCGGCGCCCGGCACCAGCTCCGCCGTACGCCGACCGCCGCTCGGCTCGATCAGCGTGTCGTCCAGCCCGTGGATCACCAGAGTCGGCACCTGGAGCTTGCGGAGAGCGTCCGCGCGTGAGCCGTCGAGGACTATCGCGCCGAGCTGACGGCCCACCCCGTCGGGGTAGTAGGCGCGGTCGTAGCTGCGGGCGGCGTACTCCCGGAGGGCCGCCGGGTCGCCGTACCGCTTGGAGGCCCACGCCATGGACCGCTCGGCCGCCGCGATGTACCCGGCACGGTCCGAGGGCTTCGGCCCGAACAGCGCGGCCTGGGCCTCGGGGGTCGCCCGGCCGTACTCGCTCTCGCCGGTCGAGGACATCATCGACGTCAGCGTCAGGACGCGCTCCGGCCGGTTGATGGCCATGTTCTGGGCGATCATTCCACCCATCGACGCGCCGACCACGTGGGCCCGCTCGACACCGAGCGCGGTGAGCAGGCCGAGCCCGTCGTCGGCCATGTCCCGGAGCCCGTACGGGACCATCGCGAGGGCCGCGGAGGCGTCCCCCGCCCCGAGCGCCTCGATGAGCCGCCCCATGTCCAGGGGATGGTCGTGGAACTTGGTGGACAGGCCGCAGTCGCGGTTGTCGTAGCGGATCACGTACCGTCCGCGATCCGCCAGCGCGCGGCAGAAGTCGTCCTCCCAGGCGATCATCTGGGCGCCGAATCCCATCACGAGCAGCACCGGCGGGTCACCGGGGTCGCCGAAGGCTTCGTAGGCTATGGACACTTCGGGCGAGACGTCGACGATCGGCATGCTCAGATCTTGCCAGGTCCTGATGCCGGCCTAGTCGCCGGTCGTGCCGTCGAGCATCTCGCGGATGATGTCCAGGTGGCCGTTGTGGCGGGCCGTCTCCTCGACGAGGTGGTGCAGGATCCAGCGCAGGTCGACGTGGCGGCCGTCGCGGACCGGCCGCTCCGCACGCTGGTCCAGGTCCGTGCGGGCGACCAGCTCACGGTAGCGGGCGCTGTGCTCCGCGTACTCGTCGAGCAGCTGCGCGAGCGGGAAGTCGACGGCGACACGCATCTCGCGGTCCGGGTCGTCGTCGGTCCACGGCCCCTGGTCCTCCTCGCCGAGGAAGACCACCTGGAACCAGTAGTACTCGACCCAGCGCAGATGGTTGATCAGGCCGCTCATCGTCATCAGCGGCGAGCCGGGCAGCAGCGACTTGCGGGCGTTCTCCTCGCAGACGCCGTCGCACTTGGCGCGTGCGGTGTCCCGCGCGTAGTCGAGGAACGTGGTGAGCTGGGCGCGTTCGTCCCAGGCGGCAGGCATGTCGTCGATTCTCGTCATCGTACGAAGCCTCCCCGACCCGCGCCCCCGATGTCGAGGCGTTTACGGACGGGCGAAGGCCCGATCACCCGTCGAATGTCCGACCACCCGTCGCGAAGCGTCCGACGCCCCAGGGAAGCGACCCCGGCCGCGACATCCGCATCTCCACCACGAGTCGCACACGAGGAGGGCGCCATGACCGCCGCTACACGTTCGACGTCTTCTCCGGCCTCTACGGCTTCGGCGTCACCGCCCTCGAACTGCTGGAGCACCACACACGGGACGGCGCCACACAAGAACTGACCTACCGCCCGACCTTGCACACCTGAGCCACCACCCGACCTCGCACACACCTGACCCACCACCCCGAGGACCGGCCGCAGCTACCTGGCCACCCGCTCACCCGGCGCTCCGGCCCCGGTCACCCCGTCCCCTCCGGTCACCCCATCCCCCCGATCCACCCCGCCGCATCGAGCCGGAACGCCCCGGGCGCCACCACGGCACGCAGGTCGTCCTCGATCGCACACACCCGTTCCTCGCCGAGGGCGTCGGCCCACTCCGCGCGCAACTGGTCGAAGATCGCGGCCGAGCGTGCCAGTACGTCACCCCCGCGTGCGGTCAACCGCACGATGCGGCGTCGCGCGTCGGCGGGGTCGTCGCCACGCTCGGCGTACCCGAGGGCGACCAGGCGGTCGACGGTCTTGCCCGCGGCCTGCTTCGAGATTCCCAGACGGCGGGCGATATCACTGGCGGCAGCACCTTCACGCCCGACCGCCTGGAGGGCGAAGCCATGCGCCGGGCGGACGTCGGGATGGCCTTGGCGGGCGAGTTCGGTGTGCAGCTGGTCGATGAGACTACGGAACCCGGCAAACAGGAGCAGGGGCAACTCATACCCGGCGCGCGAGGTCCCGACGACCCCCTCGACGGGAACGACAACCTGGTTTACCATCTCATCATCGTCAACCATGTTGTCCATCTTAGGAGGGCGTCGTCATGTTCACCACGCACACCCTGGAGACCGCCCCGCGGGAATCACAGCCGACGATGCGCACCATCGCTGAAAGGTCAGACGGCGCGATCCCCGAAGCCGTGGCACGGCTCGCCACGTCACCCGAGCTGCTCAACGGCTTCCTGGCCCTGAGCGCCAGCCTCGAGAGCTGCACGCTCGACCCACTGGCCAGGGAGGTCGTCATCATGACGATCGCCGTACGCAACCAGTGCCGCGTCTGCGTCGCCATGCACACGGGCAAGCTCCACGCACTCGACGCGGAACCGGAACTCGTCGCCACCCTGCGCGAGAACCGGTCACCGTCCGACGCGCGCCTCGCGTCGATACGGGCCTTCACACTCGACGTCCTGGCCACCGCGGGCGCCGTGGACGACGACTCGCTCAAGACGCTGTTCGCTCACGGCTACACCGAGCGCAACGCGCTGGAGGTGGTCATGGCCATCGGCGCGTACACGATGTCGACGTTCGCCAACCGCCTGGTCAGAGCGGCGTGATCGCATGTCGATCGCCCACAACGGGCCACCGAGGACAGACCGCCCGAACAGGCCGCCGCTCCGGACCGGCTCACCCGCCACTCGACGGTCGCACGAGCAGCCGCGGCGGTCGCGGCATCCGCGGCTCCACCGCCCACCGCGTCAACCACCGCACCGGCGGCGTGGTCAGCAGCACCGCGACGCACACCGCACAGGCGGTCAGCCCGACGATGGCCAGCGGGCCCGCGGCGGCGGCCGCGTCGTGCACGCCGAGCACCTCTCCGAGCTTCACCAGCATCCCGTGGAGCAGGAACGGGTACATGGTGAGCGCGCCGAGCGAGGTGAGCCACAACCGCCGTGCGGGCACCAGGGAAAGCACCGTCGCGACAAGGATCGCGCTCACCACGAACAGGCCCAGCCGCACAAGGACGTACTCCACGGCCCCGACGCCGAGACCGTCGGCGCTCTGCCTCATGTCCAGCCAGTGGACGTCGGCGCCCGGCACCAGCATGTACGCGACCGGCACCGCCAGGACGGCGACCGCGGCAGCCCACCCGCGTACGGCCTTGCGCCGCAGCCACTGGAAGTGTTCGCGCCTCAACTGCAGTCCGGCCACGAACCACGGCAGGAATTGCAGGATCCGCGTGAACGCGAAGTCGTCGCTCACATAGGTGAGTCCGGCGGCGAGGGAGATCAGTACCGCGACGAGGACAGGCCGCGAAAACGCCCGCCACACCGGAGTGGTCAGCCGCCAGAAGAAGAGGGCCACCAGGAACCACAGCATGTAACTGGGCAACGTCACAGTGAACCGCAGCGGCCCCCCGTCCGCCTTGGCCATGACGATCAAATAGACGAACTCGAACACCAGATAGGGAACGAGGGTCGATTTGACGAGTTTACGGATCTGGTCGGGACGCCCCTCGAAGTTCCGCGAGAAGTACCCGCTGAGCAGGATGAACGCGGG
Source organism: Streptomyces beihaiensis (assembly GCF_026274175.1). Lineage (GTDB taxonomy): Bacteria > Actinomycetota > Actinomycetes > Streptomycetales > Streptomycetaceae > Streptomyces > Streptomyces beihaiensis. The sequence continues at coordinate 3,236 of NZ_JAPHNL010000038.1, read as the reverse complement.
CATGTGGAACGAGTAGACGACCATGTACGCGGCTTTGAGCGCGCGCGAGTCACCGATCAACGGATACCAGTTGTGCCCGATCACGACCATCACGATCAGAACGAACTTCGCATTGTCGAAGAAGGGATCACGCACCGCGCGCGACGGTCTTGTGGCCGTCGTGGCAGCGCTTTCGGTCGCGGCTTCCGTCACGGCTTCCGTTGCCGGGGCGGCGGTCGGCTCTGCGGTGGCGACACTGCGATCCATGAGGTGAACGCTAGGGGCTCTTTCTGTGCGACATCAAGCAATGCGGTCGGTTCCCCATGAGACCACCCATGTATTCACACGTCCACCCACCCACCACATCGAGCGAGAGCGCGCCGGCCGTCTGCGCCGAGACCGGCTCCGCGGGTCCTCTCCTTGAGGTCGAAGGCGCCCCGGGTGCCAGAATCGGCCCATGCACGCAGCCGACCCGCCCGTTCCCGACCTGCAGGCCCTGCTCCGGACCCTGCGCGTGTGGGACACCGACCTGCCCGCCTTCGATCCGGCCACCGCGCCCGACGCGCCCCTGCCGCTGTTCCTGAGGTGGTTCGCGGCCGCCGTCGACGCCGGGCAGCCCGAACCGCACACCCCGTCGCTCGCGACCACCGACGCCGAGGGCCGCGCCGACGTCCGTACGGTCATGCTGCACGGCGCCGACGACACCCACGGCTTCCGGTTCGCCTCGCACTCCGGCAGCGCCAAGGGGCGGCAGCTGGCCGCACGCCCGTACGCGGCACTCGGCTTCTACTGGCCCGTGCAGGGGCGGCAGGTGCGGGTGCGCGGGCCCGTGCGCACCGCGCCCGCCGACGTCGCCCACCGCGACCTGCACGCCCGCTCGACCGGCGCGCTCGCCTCCGCGCTCGTCGGGCACCAGAGCCAACCCCTCGCCTCGTACGAGGAGTTGGAGCACGCGTCCGACGCCGCCTGGGAGCGGGCCCGGCGCGAGCCGGACGCGATGGCCCCCTCCTGGACCGTGTACGACCTCGCCCCGGACGAGGTCGAGTTCTTCCAGGGAGACGCCCGGCGGCGACACATCCGCCTCAAGTACCGCCGCGTCGACGGCAATTGGCTCAGGGAACTTCTGTGGCCGTGAACTCCCACACCGCGAAGTCCCGCACCGGGCGGTAGCCGATGCGCTGGTAGAGGGCGTTGGAGGTGGGGTTGGCGAGGTCGGTGTTGAGCAGCACCTCACGGGCGCCCGCCTGCCGGGCGGCCCGGCTGATCTCGGCCGTGACCGCGCCCGCGTAGCCGCGGCCGCGCAGGGCGGGCGGGGTGTAGACCGGGGCGACGCGTACCGCTCCGGCGGCGGGACGCGTGACGCCCGCCATCGAGACAGGCGTGCCGTCCTCGGCCTCCCAGAGCGTGACGCCGCGGAACGCCAGACGGCCGTCCACCCACTGCGCGGCCTGTTCCGGCGAAGCCTCGTGGAGCAGTCCCGCATCCACGGAGAACTCCAGGAACCAGCGTTCCAGCAGCTCCCGGTCGCCCTCGTCCGCGACGCGCGGGCGGCCCGGCGGCAGCGGGTCGGGCGGGGTGAGGCCGGACAGGCGGTACAACCGCTGCCGCATCACGCACTCCGCCCGCCTGTCCGGATGGCGCCCGCGCCAGGCGTCGGCCACGACCGCCACGGCCTCGGCCGCACCGGTCACACCGCGCACGGGCCGGTCGGCCAGCACCTCGACCAGCGCCCTCGCCGCCGCGGCGTCCGGCAGGGACACGTACGGGTGCCGCGGCGGCGTCCAGAAGAAGTACCCGCCGGTACGCCCGTCCGACCCGACCCACACCCCGAACCGCACGTCGCCGTCGCCCCGGACGTCACCCGCCCGCAGCGACTCGACCACGCCGAGACCGACCGAGTGCAGCGCCGGATCGCGGCGCATGAACGCCCCCGCACGCGCCTCGAACACCCCCACATCGCACGTAAGTAGCCACGCACCTACGCCTCCGGCTCCCGCTCCCGAAATCTCCATGCCTCATGCTGAGCTGGGCCGACCACTTCGAGCCACGGGTTTTCGGCCTGAGCCAGGTTTCGGGACGTCCGTCAGGCGAAGAGCAGGGCGGGTTCGGCGAGGATGTCGCGGTCCAGTTCGCTCTTGTAGATGAGGTCGATGCTTCCGAAGCGGGCCTTGTCGTAGTCGAGTCCGAGGGCCGCCACGGCCTTGCGGACGGCTTCTTCGGAGCCGGCCTCGATCTCCAGGAAGGTGGGGAGGCCGGGCCAGGTGTCGAAGTCGTACGCCACGCCGTCGAGTTGCCATTCCTCGCGGTAGTTCTGCTGATACCGGACCTGGCGCAGCCCCAGGGCGCCGAGAAGCTCGGCGGTGCGCCCCAGGTCGTTGACCTCGATCTCGATCTCGGTGGTGCCGTTGATGTGGGTGGCGTCGCTGACCTGCTTGAGGGCCAGCGTGGTCTTGCCGCCCTCGTCGCGCAGGCGCAGCCACTGCTCGCCCCGCACTGCGTCGTTCTCGAAGATGAGCCGGGTGAACATGGTCCTGCCGAAAACCCGCTCGGCACCGGCGGCCCGCAGCCGCCCACGGACGGCATCGACGCCGATCTCCAGGAACTTCGCTTCGTATTCGTGCTGAGCCAAGGCTTTCTCACTCTCCACTGGCACTCACGTCGTGTAGTCCAACTCGGTCACCGCGGCTCGGCGTATCCGGCATGCCTCTTCTCTCGGGTCGAGGCGCTTGAGGTACTCGATCAGCTCGGCCTTCACGTCTTGGATCTCCTCCAGCAGGGACGCCTCGGACAGACGGCCCGGTCGGATGATCTGCCGGAAGGCTCGATCCTCGATCGCGGCGGCCACCAGCTTCTCCGCCAGCCACATCGGGGTCCGCTCGCGAATCGCGAACGTCAGGTGGACGCTGGCTGTGTCCGGATCGCTGACGAGTGGATTGTGAACCCATCCACGCGGCAGCACCATCGACTGTCCTGGGTGAAGGACGATCTCCTCATCGGGCCCCGCCGCCTCCCAGGCCCGTACGTAGTCATCCTTCCAGACCCGGAACGACTCGTTGTACGCGCGCGTCGGCGCGTCGACAGGCGGCTCCCAGAGCTGCCACACCTTCGCCCCGGAGAGCTGCACGATCACGGCCATCTGCTGGTCCCAGTGGTGGCGAAGGCCCTGCTTGCCGCCCGGCGTCCCTCTCTGTCAGCCTTAGGTGAGACGTTCCGCTTCGCCGGGTTAGCCTGAGAGGGCACGACAGGAGAACCACCCC
>NZ_JAPHNL010000037.1 GCF_026274175.1 Streptomyces beihaiensis | reverse complement strand
GCCCTCGCCCTGCTCGACGCGCTCGGCGCGGACGGCGTGCCCACGGCCCTGGTGACCGCCTCACCGCGGGCCGTCGCCGACACGGTGCTCGCCGCGCTGGGCGCGCACCGGTTCGCCGTGACCGTCACGGCGGACGACACACCCCGTACGAAGCCGGAACCCGACCCCTACCTGGCCGCGTGCCGCGCCCTCGGCGTCGACCCGGCCGGATGCGTGGCGGTGGAGGACACCCGCACCGGGGTGGCGTCCGCCGAGGCCGCCGGGTGCGCGGTGCTCGCGGTGCCGTCGCTGGCCCCCATCGAGGCGGGGCCGCTGCGGACCGTGATCTCCACGCTTGAGGGGGTGACCCCGGGGGACCTGCGGGGACTGCTTCCGTAGGCGGGGACCGAGGCAGAGGCGACCTCGCACAACGAATCACCGCACTGCGCGGCAGACACGCAACGAACAACGCCCCGGCGCACAACGGCCACGCCTTGTCCGCCCGCCCGGCCCGACCGTACGTTCTACGTGGCCCCCGCCCCCCTTCTCTTCCGGTGAGGATCACGCATGCGTACAGCCCTGCTCCAGAGCTCCGGCCGCCCCGGCTCGCCCGCCGAGAACCTCAAGGTTCTCGACGCGGCGGCCGGCCGCGCCGCCGCCGCGGGAGCGGGGCTGCTCGTCACACCGGAGATGTTCCTCACCGGCTACGCGATCGGCGACGCCGTCGCCCGCCTCGCCGAGCCCGCCGACGGTGAGGCGGCCGACACGGTCGCCGACATCGCCTCCCGCCACGGCCTGGCCATCGCCTACGGCTACCCGGAACGGGGCGGGGCGGACGGAAACGACGGGGGCACGGTCTTCAACTCGGCCCAGCTGATCTCCGCCGACGGCACCCGCCTCGCCAACTACCGCAAGACCCACCTCTTCGGCTGCTTCGAGCGCGACCACTTCACGCCGGGCCAGGAGGCGGTCGTCCAGGCCGACCTCGGCGGGCTCCGCGTCGGGCTCATGATCTGCTACGACGTCGAGTTCCCGGAGAACGTCCGCGCCCACGCCCTCGCCGGCACCGACCTCCTGCTGGTCCCGACCGCGCAGATGCACCCCTTCCAGTTCGTCGCCGAGTCGATGATCCCGACGCGCGCCTTCGAGAACCAGATGTACGTCGCGTACGTCAACAGGTCCGGCAGGGAAGGCGAGTTCGAGTTCGTCGGCCTCTCCGCGCTCGCCGGTCCCGACGGGGTCGCGCGCGCCCGCGCGGGCCGCACCGAGGAACTGGTGTTCGCCGACGCCGACCCCGTCGCGCTGGCCGCCTCCCGCGAGGCCAACCCGTATCTCCAGGACCGTCGCCCGGGCCTCTACGGGTCCCTGGTCTGACCCCGCCGCGTTCCCTCCGCCTCACTTCTTCACGTTCCACGCAGTCGCAAGGAGTCCGTACCCCATGACGTCCACGGTGCCCAACGCCGTCCAGCACGCCGACGAGCAGCAGCCCCCGATCACCATGTTCGGGCCGGACTTCCCCTACGCGTACGACGACTTCCTCGCCCACCCGGCGGGCCTCGGCCAGATACCCGCGACCGAGCACGGCACCGAGGTCGCCGTCATCGGCGGCGGTCTCTCCGGCATCGTCGCCGCGTACGAGCTGATGAAGATGGGGCTCAAGCCGGTCGTGTACGAGGCCGACCAGCTCGGCGGGCGACTGCGGACGGTCGGCTTCGACGGTCCGGGCACCGAGGGGCTCACCGCCGAGATGGGCGCCATGCGCTTCCCGCCGTCCTCCACCGCCCTCCAGCACTACATCGACCTGGTCGGCCTGGAGACCTCGCCGTTCCCGAACCCGCTGGCCGAGGCGACCCCCTCCACCGTCGTCGACCTCAAGGGCGAGTCGCACTACGCCGAGAGCCTCGACGACCTGCCGCAGGTCTACCGGGACGTCGCCGACGCGTGGAACAAGTGCCTGGAGGACGGCGCCGACTTCTCCGACATGAACCGGGCCATCCGCGAGCGCGACGTGCCGCGCATCCGCGAGATCTGGGCCGAGCTCGTCGAGAAGCTCGACAACCAGACGTTCTACGGGTTCCTCTGCGAGTCGGAGGCGTTCTCCTCCTTCCGGCACCGCGAGATCTTCGGGCAGGTCGGTTTCGGCACCGGCGGCTGGGACACCGACTTCCCCAACTCCATCCTGGAGATCCTGCGCGTCGTCTACACCGAGGCCGACGACCACCACCGCGGCATCGTCGGCGGCTCCCAGCAGCTGCCGCTGCGCCTGTGGGAGCGCGAGCCCGACAAGATCGTGTACTGGGCGCAGGGCACCTCCCTGAAGTCCCTGCACGGCGAGAGCGGCGAGCCGCGCCCCGCCGTGACCCGCCTGCACCGCACCGCGGGCAACCGCATCACCGTCACCGACGCCGACGGCGACATCCGCACCTACCGCGCGGCGATCTTCACGGCCCAGTCGTGGATGCTGCTCTCGAAGATCGCCTGCGACGACTCGCTCTTCCCGATCGACCACTGGACCGCGATCGAGCGCACCCACTACATGGAGTCCTCGAAGCTGTTCGTGCCCGTGGACCGGCCGTTCTGGCTCGACAAGGACGAGCGCACGGGCCGCGACACCATGTCGATGACGCTCACCGACCGCATGACCCGCGGCACGTACCTGCTCGACGACGGTCCGGACAAGCCCGCCGTCATCTGCCTCTCCTACACCTGGTGCGACGACAGCCTGAAGTGGCTGCCGCTGTCGGCGAACGAGCGCATGGAGGTCATGCTCAAGTCGCTCGGCGAGGTCTACCCGGACGTCGACATCCGAAGCCACATCATCGGCAACCCGGTCACCGTGTCGTGGGAGAACGAGCCGTACTTCATGGGCGCGTTCAAGGCCAACCTGCCCGGCCACTACCGCTACCAGCGCCGCCTGTTCACGCACTTCATGCAGGAGATGCTGCCCGCCGACAAGCGGGGCCTCTTCCTCGCCGGGGACGACATCTCCTGGACGGCGGGCTGGGCCGAGGGCGCCGTCCAGACCGCGCTCAACGCCGTATGGGGCGTCATGCACCACCTGGGCGGCGGCACGGACGCGGCCAACCCGGGCCCCGGCGACCTGTTCGAGGAACTCGCCCCGGTCGAACTGCCGGAGGACTGATCCCGGTCAGGGGCACGGCGCCCCGCCACGTCAGCCCGGCAGTGGCGTGAGCAGCATGCGGCCCACCAGGCCGACCGACGTGTCCAAGCGCCGCGTCAACTCGTTGGCGACGGCGGGCAGCCCGCGCAGCGCCCACAGCGCGCGGGCCGTCGCCCACGCGGCGTCGCGGGCCCGTTCCAGGCTCCACGAGCCGAGCAGGTGAGTGAGCGGGTCGGCGACCTGGAGAAGATCGGGGCCCGGCATCAACTCCTCGCGGATGCGTTCCTCCAGCGTGACGAGGAGATCGCCGACGTCGTCGAACTCGTCCTCCAGATCCGCCGGTTCGCAGCCGAGGCTCCGGCACGCCGCCACGACGGCGAGCGCGAGGTCGTGGCCGATGTGGGCATTGATCCCCGCCAGTGCGAACTGCAGCGGATGCACGCCGGGGTGGCGGCGGAACTGGAGCAGCGGCCGCCAGCACGCGGCCGGACGCCCGCCGTGCGCCGCCGTCTCGACGGCCGACAGGTAGAACTCGGCGAACCGGACGTCGAGGGCGACCGCGGACGCCGCGTCGGGGAACGCGCCCGCGTCGATCCGCCGGTCGACCTCCCGCGTCACGGAGAGGTAGACCCGGTTGAAGACCGCGACGCCGTCGCGCGGCGGAAGCTGCGCGGCCAGCGCACGCATCCTCGCGATCACCGAGTCGACCCCGGGCCCGGCCGCGGGGGTGGGGGCCTGGGCCTGTGCGATCCGTTCCGAGTACGCCATGGACGAAGCGTCCCAGCCGCGGCGCGTCACGCGCGTCGGCGGGCCCGTCGCTTCCCCAGAACGAGCGAACCGTCCGGGGAGGTCGTGAGGCGACGCCGCAACGGCCGAGCCGGCCTCGCACGGTCGGGTTCGGCGCCGACACGGGGTCGCGATGATCGGCGTGTGTTTCGCGGTGCCCGTCTGGACGGGGCTCGACCCGGGCCGGGCTCTGATGGCCTCCGGTACGGGCCGCGGTGTCGCGCGATCCGTTTTCTGGTGTCCGCGCGATCCACTTTCTCGGTGTCCGCGCGATCCACGCGGTGCTGCCGCCGCCCTCGTCGTGCCGCGTGGATGCCGGTCGCGCGTCGCGATCTTCTCGGGCTGCTCTTCGGACACGTGCCTTCCTGGGTGCTTGACCGCACCGCCGACGTGATCCACTCGGCGCCCACTCGGCGGACCAGGCAGGGCGATCCTCGTCGCCCTGCCGCGGCCCTGGTGACGCTGATCGCCTGGAACGCCGGGCAGGGCGAGGCCGTCGGCGCCCGCGGAGGACAGCGGCGTCATGGCGGCCACCCGTGTCCACGGGACGGCCGCGTACACGGCGGCTGCCGGTTCCGCGCCGCTGTTCGGGCTCTGCCCGGGGTTCGGCGCCCGTGAGGCCCGCGCCTGGACGGCGGAACCACCGGGTGCGACCGGACCGCCGACAGTTCCGTGTGAGCCGGGACCCATCCGGAGGCGCTCGGGGTCCGAATCACGTATGGGGTGGGAAAACGGATGGGGTCGGACGACGACGAGGAGCGGATACACGTGTACGCGGTGGGGAAGAGATCACCCCTGGTGCTGCGCCGAACTGTGCCGGACGCGCGGGCGGCCGTGCTGGTGCTGCACGGCGGGAGGGCGCAGGGCATGGAGGCGCCGTCACCCTGGAGCCTGGCCGCCGCGCGGATGCGGCCGTTCACCCGCGCGCTCACCCGCGCGACGGCCGGACAGCGGGTGTGCGTGGGAGAGGTGCGCTACCGCCACCGAGGGTGGAACGGCGACCGGGCGGATGCCGCCCAGGACGCCCGTGAGGCGGTGACGGAGCTGGTCAGCCGGGTGGGAGAGGTCCCCGTCGTCCTGGTCGGGCACTCGATGGGCGGCCGCGCCGCGCTCGCCGTGGCCGGGCATCCCTGCGTCCGGAGCGTGGTGGCGCTCGCCCCCTGGTGTCCGCCGCGGGAGCCGGTGGCACACCTGGGCGGTCGGCTCGTCGCCCTCGTGCACGGGGACCGGGACCGGGTCACCGAAGCCGAGGCGTCGTGGCGGTTCGCCGCGCGCGCCGAAGCGGCCGGCGCCGTCGTCTGGACGGTGCCGGTGCGCGGTGGCGGCCACGCCATGGTGCGCCGCGCCCGCGCCTGGCACCGCCTCGCCACCGCCCTGGTCGTCGACGGTCTGGTGCTGACGTGCGCCGCCAGGCCGAGCGATTCGGCGACCGGGACCTGATCGAGGCCGACGCCCCCGTCCGCCGCCGAAACGGGGCACGACGCGAGACCGGACCGGTCCGCGCGAGCCGCGGCTTCGCATCACGCACGCGAGGACACCACGTTCCGTCGCCGACCCGCCCGATGAGGTGAAGCATGAGAGCCACCGCCCCCGCAGCCGTCGCACCGTCGGAGCCCCACCGGCGCCCGTCCGGCCGTCGCGGCGGCCTTCGGCGGGATCGCCCTGCGGCGGCACCGTGCGGCACAGGGCGCCCGCCCCCGCACGCGGGCAGCCCGGACACGTATCCCGACCGCGACCCCCACCGCCTGCGGGTGGGGGACTCCCTCGACTTCTGGCGTGTCGAGGCGCTCGAACCGAAACGGCTGCTGCGGCTGCGCGCCGAGATGCGGCTGCCCGGCCTGGCCTGGCTGGAGATGCGCGTGGACCGGGACGAGGCCGGTCGCACCCACTACCGGCAACGGGCCCTGTTCTGTCCCAGGGGCCTGCTGGGACACGCGTACTGGTGGAGTGTCTCGCCCTTCCACGCCGTGGTGTTCGGCGGTATGGCGCGCAACATCGTGCGGGCCGCGGCCGCGGGGGCGACCGGCCCCGGAGACGGCCGCGCCGACGCGCCCGTCCCGGTACGGCAGAGGCCGAGGACATGACCGCACCGGCAGCCGAGACCGGGTCCACGGCCACCAGCCGCGGCACACGGCACACGGCACACGTGCGGCAGGTGTGCGGGGCCGCCGCCGAGAGTGACGCGCGCGGCGACGGGAGGGCACGACACGAGGAGGCAGTCCATGCGTGAGAGTTTCCTGCGGGCCGTCGGAGCGGCCACCGCCGTCTACGGGCTGGCCGTCGCGGCCCGTCCCGAACTGCTCGCCCGGCCCTCCGGCCTGGTGGACGGCGACGGCCGGGTGGCGCCGGCCACCGCCGTCGCGCTGCGTCCGCTGGCGTGGCGCGACGCGGCATCCGGGATCGCCATGCTGTGCGCGCCGCGCGGCGGACCCGCGCTGCGCACGGCGACGGCGGTCCGGATCGCGGCTGACTTCGGCGACGCGGCGCTCCTGGGTGTCACCCTTCCCGGCCGTGACCGGCGGCGCGCGGCGGTCGCGGTGTCCCTCGCGTGGGGGGCGCTGTCCGTGGCGGGGCTGCTCATGGGCGACCGCCGTGCCGGCCCGCGTGCGGGGATCGCCCCGGACCATCGGGCTGACCGGTCCGCGACACCCGGGGGGCCATGACCCGCGGGGGCAGGCGCTCCCGCCCCCGCGGGGCCCCGTGACGACCGGGGGCCCGCATGGCTCCCACGCCCCTTCCTTCGCGGGGCGAGCGTCGCACCGTCGTGGTAGCGGGCACGGCAGGGGCGCGGCACAAGGACGTGGCCCCGCGCCCGTGCCGAGCCGCCGCCGGGGGCTGCCGTTCAGGGCTCCGTCCTGTCCGCCGCGCCGGTCAGGACGGGGTCGGTGACCCCGGCCCGGACGCGCTCACCCCCGCGCAGCACCGTGGCGAAGCCCGCGACGCCGCAGGCGAGCACCGTCACCAGGCCGAACGAGACCACCAGGCTCGTCGCGTGCGCCAGCGCGCCGATCGCCGACGGGGCGATGAGCCCCGAGGTGTACGTGATGGTGGCGACGCCCGCGATGGCCTGGCTCGGGTGGGGCCCGCTGCGCCCGGCCGCGGCGAACGCGAGCGGCACGACGACCGCGATCCCGAGCCCGAGCAGCCCGAACCCGGCCATCGCCGCCCCGGCCCCCGGTGCCACGACCACCAGCAGCGCCCCGGCCGTCGCCAGCACCCCGCCCGCCCGCACGGTCCGCACCGCCCCGTACCGGTCCACCACCGCGTCCCCCGCGATCCGCGCCACGGCCATGGTGAGCGTGAACGCCGTCGTGCACGCCGCCGCGATCCCGGCCGACGTCCCCAGCTCGCCCCGCAGATACACGGCCGACCAGTCCAGGCTCGCCCCCTCGGCGAACACCGCGCAGAACCCGACGGCACCGATGAGCAGCGCGGACCGGGGCGGCCGCGCGAACCGTGGTGGCGGCTGTTCGTCGTGCTCGGGCCGCAGGTCGAGCACCCACCGGCAGGCGAGCGCCCCCGCGGCAGTGAGGACCACGGCGGCGACCTCGTGGTGCAGCCGGGCGCCCACGCCGAGCTGCGCCGCGAGCGTGCCGCCCGCCGAACCGAGCAGCGCGCCCGCGCTCCACATGCCGTGCAGACCCGACATGATCGACTTGTCGAGGCGGTTCTCGGTCTCGACGCCCAGCGCGTTCATCGCCACGTCCGACATGCCGGCCGTGGCCCCGTAGACGAACAGCGCCCCGCAGAGCGTGAACAGGTTCGGCGCCAGCGAGGGCAGGACCAGCGCGAGTGTCCACAGGGCGAGCAGTCCGCGCAGCGCTCGACGGGTGCCGTAGCGGTGGCTCACCCGGCCCGAGAGCGGCATCGCCGCCGAGGCGCCGATCGCGGGAAAGGCGAGGGCCAGGCCCAGTTGTCCCGCGCCGAGCCCCGCGTGCTCCTGGATCCAGGGCACGCGGGTGGCGAACGAGCCGGTGACCGAGCCGTGCACACAGAACACGGCCGCCACGGCGTACCGCGCACGCCTCGACTCACGGCTCTTCGCTGCGACTGCACCCATCGCGGGCCCCTCCCGACGCGCACGGACGTACGGCGTGCGGGGTCTCCCGCGCCGCCGCCGAAAACTATCAGGAACCCTGCCTGATAGTTAACCGAATTTCGGCGTAGGATTCCGCCATGCCCGCTTCCCCCCGGACCGCCCGAGCCCTCAACGACCGGCTCGCGCTGCGCCTGCTCCAGGCCGAAGGCCCGCTGACCGCAGGGCAGTTGAAGCAGCTCACCGGTCTGTCCCGGCCCACCGTCGCCGACCTCGTCGACCGGCTGACGGCCGCCGGGCTCATCCGCGTGGTCGGCGAGGCCGGAGCGCGGCGGCGCGGACCCAACGCCCGCCTCTACGGGATCGCCGCGGACCGCGCCCACCTCGCGGCGCTCGACGTGCGCACCGAAGGTGTCCGGCTGGTCGTCGCCGACCTCCTCGGCGCGGTCGTCGCCGAGGCGTCGGCGCCGGTCGACGCGGCGGAGTCGACCGGCGTGGCGGTGGAGCGGGCGGCCGGGCTGCTCGAACGCACCGCCGAAAGGGCGGGCGCCGCCCCGCTGCACACCGTGGTGGTCGGCGCGCCCGGCCTGATCGATCCGGCCACCGGTGAGCTGCGCGACTCGTCGGGACTGCCCGAGTGGCACCGCCGGCTCGTCGGGGAACTGCGCGAACGGCTGCCCGCGCGGGTGATCGTGGAGAACGAGACGAACCTCGCCGCCCTCGCCGAGCGCCGTGACGGCGCTGCGCGAGACCGCGACACCTTCGTCCTGCTGTGGCTGGGGATCGGCGTCGGCGCCGCGGTCGTCCTCGACGGGACGCTGCGCCGGGGAGCCTCGGGCGGCGCGGGCGAGATCGGATTCCTGCCGGTGCCGGGCACCGGCAGACTGCCCTCCGCCAAGAGCTGCGACGGCGGCTTCCACGCGCTCGTCGGAGCGTCGGCCGTCCTCGAACTCGCCGCGACGCACGGCCTGGCGCCGCCCGGGGAGCCGGGTGAACGCGCGGCGGACGTGGTCCGCGCGGCGGTCGCCGACGGCGCGGACCCCTTCCTGGACGCGCTCGCGGACCGTGTGGCCCTGGGAGCCGCCGCGGCGGCGGCCGTGCTCGACCCCGGCTGCGTGGTCCTCGCGGGGGAGACCGGACGGGCCGGCGGCACCCGTCTGGCCGAGGGCGTCGCGGCCCGCCTCGCCGCGCTCTTCCCGCTGCGGACCGAGGTGCGGGCGGGTGAGCTCGGCGGGGGAGCGGTACTGCGCGGCGCACTCCTGAAGGCCCGTGACGCGGTCCAGGAGGACCTGTTCACCGCGTAGAACGGCCGACGGCCCTATTCCCGGCGGTGGCGGAAAGCCACAGAGAGTATCTGTGAGTCACCCCACAGCATCCGGCTGTCTCCCCGTCGATCGGACGTGGCACACTGTGCGTGTACCAGAAGCAGCGCACTCCGGGGTCGGTGAAAGTCCGAACCGGCGGTTACAGTCCGCGACCCGGTCACGTCCAGTGGCCGGTTGACCAGGTGAAATTCCTGGACCGACGGTTAAAGTCCGGATGGGAGGCAGTGCGCGGCGGGCGAGCACCCGTGTGCGCGCCGCCGGCTCTTCAGGTGCCGCCCACCGCAGGTGGGTGGACCTCGTCGTCGGCGTCGCCCCCGGTGTCGCGGTCCGCACGTTCTGTCGTCGTCGTACGACAGCGCCCCGGAGTCCAGGCCCGAAGAGGGAGGACCCGGGAAGTGTTCACCGGAATCGTCGAAGAACTGGGCGAGATCGCCGCCGTCGAGACGCTCGGCCGCCCGGTCGAGGCATCCCGCTTCCGCGTCCGCGGCCCCGTCGTCACCGACGGCGCACAGCACGGCGACTCCATCGCCGTCAACGGCGTCTGCCTCACCGTCGTCGAGCGTGAGGGCGACACCTTCACCGCCGACGTCATGGCCGAGACCCTCAAGCGCTCCAGCCTCGGCGCGCTCACCGCGGGCTCCCGCGTCAACCTCGAACGCCCGATGGCCGCGGACGGACGCTTCGGCGGCCACATCGTCCAGGGCCACGTCGACGGGACCGGCACCATCGTCGAGCGGACCCCCTCCGAGCACTGGGAGATCGTCAAGATCTCGCTGCCCGCCGAACTCGCCCACTACGTCGTGGAGAAGGGCTCGATCACCGTCGACGGCGTCAGCCTGACCGTCGTCGACGCCGCCGCCGACCACTTCACCGTCAGCCTCATCCCCACCACCCTCGGCCTCACCACGCTGGGCTTCAAGCAGCCCGGCGACCCCGTCAACCTCGAGGTCGACGTCATCGCCAAGTACGTCGAGCGGATGTTCGGCGAGCGTGCCGCCGGGCAGACCGGGCAGACCGGGCAGACCGGGCAGACCGGGCAGACCGGGCAGACCAGGCAGACCAGGCAGACCGTGAAGACCGGAGAGCCGGGGGAGACCAAGTGAACTGGCTCAACTCCGAGGCATTCACCCTCTTCGGCCAGCACATCCGCTGGTCGGACATGAGCGGCAACGTGATCGGCCTGATCGCCCTCGCGCTCGGCTGGCGCCGCTCCATATGGACCTGGCCCGCCCAGCTCCTGTCCGGCGCGATCCTGCTCGCCGCCTTCGCCACCGCCCACCTGTCGGGCAGCGCGGGCAAGCAGCTCGTCGTCATCCTCGTCGCCCTGTTCGGCTGGTGGCAGTGGAACCGCGGCAAGGGCCAGGCGCAGGACGGCTCGGTCGCCGTCCGGTTCGCCACCTGGCGCGAGCGCGGCGTCCTCGCCGCCGTGGCGGCCGTCGGCACCCTCGCCGTCGCTGGGCTGTTCACCGCGTTCCCGACGCTGTCGTGGGACCCGTGGCCGGACGCGTACATCTTCGTCGGCACGATCGTCGCCATGTACGCCCAGGCGCGCGGCATGGTCGAGTTCTGGTTCGCCTGGCTGCTCGTCGACGCCGTCGGCGTCCCGCTCAACTTCGCGAACGGCTTCGCCTTCTCCGGCTTCGTCTACGTCATCTACGGCGCGCTCGTCCTGTGGGGCATGCGCGACTGGTGGCTGCGCTCCCGCGCCGCCACGGCCCCCGCCCCGGCCCTGGAAGGAGCCCACGCATGAGCACGGCACCCCTGCTGTACGAGGTCGACGACACGGCCCTCACCCTCGACCCGGTCGAGCAGGCCATCGCCGACATCGCCGCCGGGCGCCCCGTCGTGGTCGTCGACGACGAGGACCGGGAGAACGAGGGCGACCTGATCGTCGCCGCCGAGAAGGCCACCCCCGAGATCGTCGCCTTCATGATGAGCGAGTGCCGCGGCCTGATCTGCGCGCCCATGGAGGGCGACGAGCTCGACCGGCTCGAACTGCCGCAGATGGTCGCCCGCAACACCGAGTCGATGCAGACCGCGTTCACCGTCTCCGTCGACGCCGGTGGCGCCCACGGCGTCACCACCGGCATCTCCGCCGCCGACCGCGCCACCACCCTCCAGCTCCTCGCCTCCGGCACCGCGCAGGCGGGCGACTTCGTCCGCCCCGGCCACGTCTTCCCGCTGCGCGCCAAGCCCGGCGGCGTCCTCGCCCGCAACGGCCACACCGAGGCCGCCGTCGACCTGGCCCGGCTCGCGGGCCTGCGCCCGGCCGGCGCCATCGTGGAGATCGCCGGTGAGGACGGGGTCATGCTGCGGCTGCCCGAGCTCGTCCCGTTCGCCCGCAAGCACGGCCTGACGATCATCTCCATCGAGGACCTGATCGCCTACCGCCGCGACAGCGAGCCCACGGTCAAGCGCGAGGCCACCGTCCGACTGCCCACCGCCTTCGGCGAGTTCACGGCGTACGGGTACCGTTCCACGGCCGACGGCGTCGAACACGTGGCCCTGGTCCACGGCGAGATCGGCGACGGCGACGACGTCGTCGTCCGCGTCCACTCCGAGTGCCTCACCGGCGACATCTTCCACTCGCTGCGCTGCGACTGCGGCCCCCAGCTGGAGGAGTCCATGCGCCGCGTCGTCTCCGAGGGCCGAGGCGTCGTCGTCTACCTGCGCGGCCACGAGGGCCGAGGCATCGGCCTCATGTCGAAGCTGCGCGCCTACGAGCTGCAGGAGAGGGGCCGCGACACCCTCGACGCCAACCTCGAACTGGGCCTGCCCGCCGACGCGCGCGACTACGCCGCGGGCGCGCAGATCCTCACCGACCTCGGCGTGCGCGCCGTGCGGCTGCTCACCAACAATCCCGAGAAGACCGACGCCCTGACCCGGCACGGCATCGAGGTGACCGACCGGGTGCCCATGCCGATCACGGCGGGCGAGCACAATCTGCGGTACCTGCGCACCAAGCGCGACCGGATGGGCCACGACCTGCCGTGGCTGGACGCCCCCCGGACGTCCGCCTGCAACAACCAGTAGCAACCCGACCATCCATCTGACTGCACCTACGGACGAGGAGAAGCGCGTGAGCGGCAAGGGCGCACCCGAACTGAGCGTGAAGAACTGCGGCGACCTGCGCGTGGCCGTCGTGGCCGCCCAGTGGCACGAGAAGGTCATGAACGGCCTGGTCGACGGCGCCCTGCGCGCCCTGACCGAACTCGGCATCAGCGAGCCGACCGTGCTGCGCGTCCCCGGCAGCTTCGAGCTGCCCGTCGTCGCCAAGGTCCTCGCCGACCGCGGCTACGACGCCGTGGTCGCGCTCGGCGTCGTCATCCGCGGCGGCACCCCGCACTTCGACTACGTGTGCCAGGGCGTCACCGAGGGCCTCACCCGCGTCTGCGTGGACACCGGCGTCCCCGTCGGCTTCGGCGTGCTGACCTGCGACACCGAGGAGCAGGCCCTCGACCGCGCGGGTCTCGACGGGTCCAGCGAGGACAAGGGCCACGAGGCCGTGACCGCCGCCGTCGCCACCGCGGCCACGCTGCGTACCGTCGCCGAGCCCTGGCGTCAGCAGCCCGGCACGGACGCGTAAAGTAGGCGCCACCATGTCCAAGAAGACTTTCGAGGAGCTCTTCGCCGAGCTCCAGCAGAAGGCCGCCACCGGCGACCCGGCCACCTCCCGCACCGCCGAACTGGTCGCCAAGGGCGTCCACGCCATCGGCAAGAAGGTCGTGGAGGAGGCCGCCGAAGTCTGGATGGCGGCCGAGCACGAGGGTGACGAGGCCACCGCCGAGGAGATCTCGCAGCTCCTCTACCACGTCCAGGTGATGATGGTCGCCCGCGGCATCTCCCTCGACGACGTGTACG
This sequence comes from Streptomyces beihaiensis, assembly GCF_026274175.1. Taxonomy (GTDB): domain Bacteria; phylum Actinomycetota; class Actinomycetes; order Streptomycetales; family Streptomycetaceae; genus Streptomyces; species Streptomyces beihaiensis. Next base: position 4,201 of record NZ_JAPHNL010000037.1, on the reverse strand, counting down.
CGCACCTCTGAGCCGCGCCGCGCCCACTCACCCGAGCCGACAACTCCCTGAACGCAAAGGAATCCGACCTCATGCTGCGCATCGCCGTCCCCAACAAGGGTTCACTGTCAGGACCTGCGTCGGAGATGCTGCATGAGGCCGGATACCGGCAGCGCAAGGAGTCCAAGGAACTCGTCACCGTCGACCCGGACAACGAGGTCGAGTTCTTCTACCTGCGCCCCAAGGACATCGCGATCTACGTGTCCTCCGGCAAGCTCGACATCGGCATCACCGGGCAGGACCTGCTGATCGACTCCGGCGCGAACGCCGAGCCGATCCTGCCGCTCGGCTTCGCCCGCTCCACGTTCCGTTTCGCCTCCCGCCCCGGCGCCGTCAAGAGCGTCGCCGACCTCGCCGGGAAGACCATCGCCACCAGCTACGAGGGCATCGTCGCCAAGTACCTCGCCGACCACGAGGTACAGGCATCCGTCGTCCACCTCGACGGCGCCGTGGAGACCGCCATCGAACTCGGCGTCGCCGAGGCCATCGCCGACGTCGTCGAGACCGGCACCTCGCTGCGCAACGCCGGACTCGAGGTCTTCGGCGAGCCGATCATGAAGTCCGAGGCCTGCGTCATCCGCCGCACCGGACCGTCCCCGGACGAGGCCGCCGACCCCAAGGTGGAGCAGTTCCTGCGCCGCCTTCAGGGCGTCCTCGTCGCCCGGACGTACGTGATGATGGACTACGACTGCCGCGCCGAACACCTGGAGAAGGCGGTCGCCCTCACCCCGGGCCTGGAATCGCCGACCGTCTCACCGCTGCACAACGAGGGCTGGGTCGCCGTGCGCGCCATGGTTCCCGCCAAGGGCGCGCAGCGCATCATGGACGACCTGTACGCCCTCGGCGCGCGGGCCATCCTCACCACGGCCATCCACGCCTGCCGCCTGTAGGACACACACCATGCCGGACACCACCGCCGCCGCCCCCGCCCTCCCCGTCACCTTCCGCCCGAGCCTGACCCGCGCGATCCTGCACGTGCTCGGCGCCGCGTCGTTCGTGGCCATCACCGTCGTCGCCCTGCTCCTGGACACGATGACCGCGGGGGAACGGATCAGCTTCCTGTTCACCGCGGCCGTCTTCTGGGGGGCTCTTGGACTGCTCGCCCGGCCCAAGATCGTCGCCGACGAGCAGGGCGTCACGGTCGTCAACGTGGCGCGCAGCCGCCGCCTCACATGGGCCGAGATCGTCCAGGTCAACCTCCGCCCCGGCGACCCGTGGGTGTTCCTCGACCTCACCGACGGCACCAGCCTGGCCGCCATGGGCATCCAGCCCGGCATCGCCAAGCAGAGCGCCATCCGTGACGCCGGGGCGCTGCGCGCCCTGGCCGACGCCGCCCACGCCGGCCGCAAGGACTGACCGGTCACAGGGCCTGACCGGCCGCCACCGGACCTGCCGCTCATGGCACGGTGTTGATTAGTCTGGTGGCGGGGCGTGCGCCGTGTGCCGCCCCGCCCCCGCCCCGCCCCGACGGGCGGCCGGGGGCTCCTGCTCACCGAGGAGTGACCCCCTCCAGCGATGGACGGATCGTCCTGCAGTACCTGCGCCGCCCCCTCCCGACATAGCGCGCCGCACACGCGCCGGTCCGTGGAGGCGGCGGCATGACCACCTCTTTGCTGCTGCTCGCGGTGGCCTTCGCCCTCATCCTCGCCAACGGGTTCTTCGTCGCCGCCGAGTTCGGCCTCGTCACCGTCGAGCGACCCGATGCCGAACAGGCCGCCGACGCGGGCGACAAGCGGGCCCGCACCGTGGTCGCCGCCCTCAAGCAGCTCTCCTTCCAGCTCTCCGGCACCCAGCTCGGCATCACCCTCACCTCCCTGGTCGTCGGCATGCTCGCCGAACCGGCCCTCGCCGAACTGCTGCGCCCCCCGCTCACCGCCGTCGGCCTGCCCGGCGGCGCGGTCGGCGGCATCGGCGCGGTCCTCGGCATGCTGCTCGCCTCCGCCGCCCAGATGGTGATCGGCGAGCTCGTCCCGAAGAGCTGGGCGGTCTCCCGCCCGCTCCAGGTGGCCCGGTTCGTCGCCGGACCGCAGGCCGTCTTCACCCGGCTGCTCCGCCCGGTCATCGCCCTGCTGAACACGGTCGCCAACCGGCTCGTGCGCGCGCTCGGCGTCGAACCCGCCGACGAGCTGGCCTCGGCCCGCACCCCCGGCGAACTCGTCTCGCTCGCCCGCCACTCCGCGCAGGCCGGCGCCCTCGAACAGGACACGGCCGACCTGTTCGTGCGCACCCTCTCGCTCGGCGACCTGACCGCCCAGCACGTGATGACGCCCCGCGTGCGGGTCAGCGCGCTGCAGGCATCCGCCACCGCCGAGGACGTCGTCAACCTGACCCGCGCCACCGGCCTGTCCCGCTTCCCCGTCTACCGGGAGCGGATCGACGAGGTCGTCGGCATGGTCCACCTCAAGGACGCCCTGGCGCTGAGCGCCGTCGAACGGCTGCGCACCCCGGTCGCCCGCATCGCTCAGAGCCCCCTCCTGGTCCCCGAGACACTGCCCGTGCGGCCGCTGCTGGCACGGCTGCGCAGCGAGCAGCCGATAGCCGTCGTCGTCGACGAGTACGGCGGCACGGCGGGCGTGGTCACCCTTGAGGACATCGTGGAGGAACTCGTCGGCGAGGTGCGCGACGAGCACGACCGGCTCGACCTGCCCGACCTGGCGCCGGCCCCGCCGGAGGACGGACGGCCCGCCTGGGACGCCGACGGCAGCTGCCGCGTCGACACCCTGCGCCGCATCGGCCTCGACGTGCCCGAAGGCCCGTACGAGACGGTGGCCGGGCTCGTCGCCGACCTGCTGGGCCGCATCCCGGCGCCCGGCGACCGCGCCGAGCTGCCCGGGTGGCGGCTCGCGGTCCGCCAGGTCGGCCACTACCGGGCCGAGCGGGTCCGACTCGTCAGGACGGCGGCCGCGGCGCCGCGCACGCCGGCAAACGCGCCCAAGGCGGCCCTGGAGCCCCAGGCGTCCAAGGGGTCCTTGGAGGCGGCCCGATGAGCGCCCTGCAACTCCTCTTCGCCGCCCTGCTCGTCCTCGTCAACGGCTTCTTCGTCGGCGCCGAGTTCGCGCTCGTCTCCGTGCGGCGCAGCCAGATCGAACCGCTGGACGGCAACCGGGCCCGTCAGGTCCTGTACGGTCTCGAACACCTGCCGCAGATGATGGCGGCGGCCCAGTTCGGCATCACCGTCTGCTCGCTGACCCTCGGCGCGGTCGCCGAGCCGACGGTGGCCCGGCTCATGGAACCCGTCTTCGAGGCGGTCCACCTCCCGCAGGGCGCCGTTCACCCGCTGGGGTACGTGATCGCGCTCGTCCTGGTGGCTTTCCTGCACCTCGTCATCGGCGAGATGGTCCCGAAGAACCTGTCCATGGCCGCGCCGGAGAAGACGGCACTGTGGCTCAGCCCCGGACTCGTCGCCTTCGCCCGCCTGTGCAAGCCGGTCACCGTCACGCTGGGCGCCTGCGCCCGTGCCGTGCTCAGGCTCTTCCGCGTCGAACCGAAGGACGAGGTCGAGGCGGCCTTCACCAGCGTGCAGCTGGGCCGCCTGGTCGAGGACGCCGGACAGGCGGGTCTGCTCGACCCGGAGGAGCAGGAACGGCTGGAGGACGCCCTCGAACTGGGCTCGCGCCCCGTCACGGACGTCCTGCTCGACGCGGCGGCCCTGGTCACCGTGGGCCCCTCCGTCACCCCGGCCGAGATCATGGCGCTCACGGCCCGCACCGGATACTCCCGCTTCCCGGTCTGCGCCGAGGGCGGCGCCTTCATGGGCTACCTGCACGTCAAGGACGTCCTGGACCTGATCGAGGGCCCGGACCTGGACCGCGCCGTGCCGCAGCGGATCTGGCGGCCCATGACGACGCTGCGCGCCGAACTGCCCCTGGACGACGCCCTCACGGTGATGCGCCGGGCCGCGACCCACCTGGCCCAGGTGTCGGACGCAGCGGGCCGCGTGCTGGGCCTGGTGGCCCTGGAGGACGTACTGGAACTCCTGGTCGGGGAGGTGAGGGACCCGGCCCACAGGGACGACGCCCAGGTCCCGGAGGCCAGGCGGCGCACGGGGGCGCTGACTTCGGCCCCCAAGGGCGCCTAGGGCGTGCTTCGAAAGTGGCGTCGTCCGCCCGGAGGGCGGGCCCGGCGGCGTCTGGTGCGTGCGATCGCAAGGCGGAGGGTCGCC
>NZ_JAPHNL010000036.1 GCF_026274175.1 Streptomyces beihaiensis | reverse complement strand
ACCACCGGCAGCATCTCCTTCGGAGTCGCCTTCGTCGCCGGCAAGAACCGCGTGCCAAGGCCCGCCGCGGGAATGACGGCCTTCGTGATGCGGGCCGGGGAGGTGGGCGATGCGGCGGAGGTGGGGGACGCGGGGGATGTGGGGGACGCGGGGGAGGGGGCGGCGTCAGGCATGGTGCTCTTGGGCTTTCTGCGGGGCGTGCGTGCGCTCGTACGGGCTGGGCACCGGGAAGTATGCCTTCAGGAAGGTCTCGACGACGCGCGCCTGCTCGTCCTCGGGGACCTCGGCGTCCGGTGCCTCGCCGAGGCAGAAGACGTCGTGGCGGCGGAGGGTGAGGAGTCGGGTCAGTTCGGGGTGGCGGTCGTAGGCGCCCACGTTCGCGTAGGCACACCGGATGCCGCCGGGGATGGCGGTGCCGGTGAGGTAGCCGTAGTGGTGGTGGAGCGAGGACGGGACGGAGATGTCCTGCCAGCCGCGCAGCGGGGTCGCGGCCGTGCGCTCCGCGGCCTCGGCGAACTCCTCGGTGATCCGCTCCAGGACGCTCTTGCGCAGGGCGTGCGGGGCGTGCAGGAAGGAGTTGGCGACCGTCGTGCCGAAGCGGTCCTCCAGCAGGCGGCGGTTGTTCTTCGCCGCCGCGAAGTAGCCCTCGTCCTCCTCGGTCGCCTCGCCGAGCGGCACGGTGGTCGGCGACCAGAAGAAGCGGGACGCCCCGTTGGACTGGAAGAACAGCTCGGCGCCGACCGGGCGGCCGAAGAACACGTCGTCGTTGAGGTAGAGGAAGTGCTCCGCGAGTCCCTCGATGCGGTGCAACTGGCTTTCGATGGCGTGGGAGTTGAAGGTGGGGAGGTTGTCCTGGTCGGCGAAGATCCGGCTGTGGGAGACGACCTCGATCCCCGGGTGGTCCGTGTCGAGCCACTCCGGTGTCTGGTCGTCCGTGACCAGGTACACCTTGCGCACCCACGGTGCGAACATCGCCAACGAGCGCAGGGAGTAGCGCAGTTCGTCGCGGTTGCGGAAGCGGGCGCTCTCGTCGCCCGCGGCCTCCGGTGCGAGGCCCAGCTCCGCGCGCCGGGCGGCGCGGCGCTCCTGCCAGCGCGGGTCGGAGTCGTCGACCCAGGTGTAGACGGCGTCGATCGGGAAGGCTACGTCGGTGACGAGCCGGCCCGCGAACGGAGCGAGCGTCGGCAGTTCGCGGTCCGCGACGCGCAGCGTGGCGTCCGGTGTGAGCGTGGGCAGACTCGATCCTGCTCCGGTGGGCCGCAGCGGCGCCGTGAACTGCCCGTCGCCGCCGTCGGCCTCCTCGATCTTCTGCCAGAACTCCAGGTCACAGCCGTACGCGGGCCCGTAGCGCAGGGTGCGGCTCGACGTGGTGACCGGCCAGAAGACGCGCAGGCCCGCCACGTCGCCCGCCTGGTCGAGGCGCTCGCCGAGCAGCACCGCGGGTGCGTGCGTGCGCGGCTTGAGCAGCTCGGCGTAGACGGGGCGGCCGCGGTACGCCTGGGCGAGCACCGCGCGGGTCTTCGCCTGGTCGGCGGAGTCCACGGCGACCCGGTGGCGGTGGACGCCGTCCCGGCCGCGCAGGACGACGAACGGGATCGCGTGCTCCTCCAGGACGTCGACGACCGTGGTGAAGTTGCGCAGCGTGATGTCGGGGGCGCGCAGGTCGTCGCGGACCTCGGAGAGGCGGCCCGCCGCCCGGATCAGGTTCGCGTCGGCGGCGGCCAGCTCGTCCTCGCGGGCGCGCTGGTCCCCCGTCGAGGGCGCGGTGCGGTCCGCGGCGACCGCGACGTGGAAGCGGCCCGCGCCGCCGTGGACCGTACGGTGCGCCATGCGGTCGGCGCGCTCGGCCATGCGGCGGGGGTCGTCGCGGCGGGCGACCAGTTCCTCGAAGAGGCTCTCCCACTGGGCGACGATGGTGTCGGCGGAGAAGCGGGCGGCGCCGTCGTACGCGTTCTCGCCGAAGGTGCGCAGCAGTTCCTCGTCGCCCATGAGGCGGGAGATCGCGGCGGCGAGTCCTTCGATGTCGTTCGGCGGGACGAGCAGGCCGTCCTCGCCGTGCCGGATGATCTCGGCGGGCCCGGTGACGATGTCGTACGCGACCGCGGGCACGCCCGCCGCGAACGCCTCCAGGAGCACGAGCGGCAGGGCCTCGCCGTCCTGCGAGGGCAGGATCGTGAGGCTGGCCTTGGCCCACTCCTCGGTCATGTGCTGGCTCGGGCCGAGGATCTCGACGGAGTCGTGCAGGCCGAGCCCCTGGACGAGGCCGCGCAGCGCGGCCAGCTGGGGGCCGTCGCCGAAGACACGCAGCCGCCAGCCGGGGTGGTCGGGCAGCACCTTGGCGAACGCCTGGATCGCGTGGTCGACCTGCTTGTCGGGGACCAGGCGGCGCGGCATCACGATGGTCCGGCCGCTGAGGCTGGAGCGCGGCCGGAAACCCTCCGGGATGGCGTTGGGGATGGCGGCGAGCCGCGGCGCGGCGGCGCCGAGCGACTCCTCCAGCCACTGGCGCGTACGTTCCGTCAGGACCACCAGGGCGTCGATCTCGGGCGCCCTCAGGAGCAGCGGTTCGCCGGTGCCGCCCCGCAGCTGGGAGGGGCGGTGCTCCTGCTGGATCGTGATGACGCGGGAGGGCACGAGGTCGGCGACGGCCGACATCAGGGCGGGCGAGGTGGTGATGAGGACGTCGGTGTCGATGGTGCGCAGGGCGCGCTTCATCTCGACGTCCGTCAGGGCGTCGAACGTCTTCTCCCAGACCGGGCTGATCAGGTCGCTGGGCAGTCCGGCCAGGCGGCGGCACTCGTCGTCGCCGAGGCCGCTGTCGCGGACCGGGCGCGGGACGGGGCCGGTGCGGTCGACGAGGTAGCGCACGGGGACACGGTCGTCCACGCCGAAGAACGGCTCGGGGCGTGTCTTGACGACGCTGAGCACCTCGACGGTGTGGCGCGGGGCGAGGTGCGTGGCCTGGGTGTACACCGCCTGTTCGGTGCCGCCCATCTCGTCGCCCCAGGTGAGCAGAAACGTGATCTTCATCGGTTACTTCCCGGGCTTCCTGTGGCGGTGGCGACGAGGGCGCCGCGCAGGGCCAGGTTGCCTGCGGGCGTGTAGTACGGGTTGACGCGGAACGCGTTGCCGCCGGGGGCGGCCAGCAGCCGGTAGGGCATGCGGTACACGGCCTTGGGCTCGCGCACGTCGGTGCGGCGCCGGGCGATGCGCATCGCCTTGTGGCCGGGGCGCTTGAGGACCAGGTCCCACACCTGTTCCTTGGTGCCGACGGCGCCGAACGCGGTCGCGTCGAGGGTGCAGCTGAACCGGTCGCCGGACCAGGTGGGGGTGGCGCGGTGGGTCACGCCGCCGCCGCGGAGCCGCAACTCGACGGTGGCGCCCTGGTGTTCGTCGGCTCCGGTGAGTCGGCCGCGCAGGGTCAGGTCGGTCCAGCCGAGGTCGATGGAGATCAGCTCGGCGGCGGCCGGGTCGTGCCCCAGCGAGATCCGGGCGCGGCCCGTGGGCGTGGTGGTGACGCGGCAGTACGTGCCGTCGGCCCGGACCGGGTCCGGGGCGTTGGGCCCGTCCGGCATCAGCGTCGGCGGATCGACGAGGGCGAACCGCTCGGCGGCGCCGGTCCCCGTGGTGAACTCCACGGACAGTGGCCAGTCCCCCGGCGCGAGCAGGAACCTGCGCAGGCCCGAGGGGAGCGGGGAACCGGCCCCCGCCCCGGTCACCGCACCGGCCCCGGTGCCCGTGTGCGTACTCGCATCCACGTCGAGGAGGTCGAGCACGGCCGTGGCCGTCGCCCGCGGGGTGCGCCCGGCGCCCCGCGGGGTCAGGGTCAGCGGCACCGGCGCCGGGTCCGACGACGCGCCGATCAGCAGCCGGGCCGCGACGGCGTCGACGCCCTCGGGCACGAGGACGCAGACGTTCAGGGTGCGGCCGTCGAGGAGGGACAGGTGCTGCGGCGTGATGCTCGGCCCGTCGTCGGCGGCGGCGCGCGCGGCGACGTACGCGTTCAGGCGTGACTTGGCGGCGCGGCCCGCCGCGACGCCCTTGGTGTAGCCCGCGCGCAGCACCTTGGAGCGGCGCAACGCGTTCGCGGGCGACGGCAGTTGTCTCATATGTCTGGTGAATCCCATACCGTTGCTCACGTGGTCACGCGTCCCGCTCGAACGGGCTGGGTGACGGGAAGTACCGGCCGAGGAACGTGTCCAGCAGGTCGCCGAGCCGCGTCATGTCCGACGCGTCGGAGACCGTGTCGTTGACGCACAGCACGTGGTGGCTGCGCTGCTTGAGGAGTGTACCGAGCTTCCGCTCGGCGCCGTCCTGCGAGATGTCGCAGTACATGTACCGCAGTCCGCCGCGGGCCGGGAAGGCACGGCTGGTGTGGAAGGCGTAGTAGTGGTGCAGGGACGACGTCACCGAGATGTCGTCGGGGCTGCGGAATCTGCTGGCCGCGGTTCTGCGGTGCTCCTCGGGGAACTCGTCCTCGATCTCGGCGAGGACGGCGCGGTGCAGTGCGTGCGGCATGTGCTTCATCTTCTGCACGAGCGTCGCCCCGAACCGCTCCTCGATGAGGCGCCGGTTGTTCTTGCCCGCGGCGGCGACCGGCGGGTCGGACGGGTCGCGGTCGCCGAGCGGCACGAGCGCGGGCGAGGGGAAGAACTTGCTCAGGCCGTTGCGGAGGAAGAAGTCCTGCGGGACGACCTCCCGGCCGAACATCACGTCGTCGTTGAGGTAGAGGAAGTGCTCGGAGAGCCCCTCGATGTGGTGCAGTTGGCTTTCGATCGCGTGCGAGTTGAAGACCGGCAGGACGTCGGCGGGCCGGAAGATGTCCCGGTGCGAGACGAGCTTGATCTTCGGGTGGTCCGTGTCGAGCCAGGACGGGGTCTGGTCGTCCGTGACGATGTAGATGTTCCGGATCCACGGCGCGTACAGGTGGAGTGACCTGAGGGAGTAGCGCAGTTCGTCGCGGCTGAGGAAGCGCGCGTCGTTGGCGGACTCCGCGTGGTACGGGACGTCGGCGTGCTCGGCTCGGCGGCGCGCCCACTTCTCGTCGTTGCCGTCCACCCAGGTGTAGACCGCGTCGATGGGGAAGTCGGGGCGCTGTGTGGTGCGGGCCGTGAAGAACGGCCGGGTGGGCACGCGCACCGGCTCGTACCCCGGTCGCGGCTCCAGCGGCGCGAGGTCCGTGAAGAGCGATTCGTCGGCCTGCACCGGCGCCTCGTCGGCGGGCACGCTCTCGGTGATGACGCCGCCGCGGGGCGAGACGAGTTCGCCGCCCTGGCGCCGCCAGAACTCGATGTCGCAGCCGTAGCGTGCGCCGAGGACCAGCGCGCCGGCCGCGTCCGTGCGGTACCAGGTGCAGCGGATCGCGTCGGCCGCGCCGAAGCGAGGCCAGGAGGCGGCCTGGTAGCCGGGGGCGAGGGCCCCGTCGGGCACGTCCGCCGCGCCGCGTCCGGCCGCCGACACATAGCCGGGCTTGATGCGGCACAGACGGCCGAGGGCGGCGAGGGCGCGGGCCCGGTCGCTCTCCTCGACGGCGACGGCGGCCGCCGTGTGGGAGGCGGTGCGGACACAGAAGTGGGCGATACCCGCGCCGCGCAGCGCCGACATGACGTCTTCGAGGTTGGCGCGGCGGGCCGACAGCGGGGTGGGGTCCTCCTGCACGTGCGCGATGCGCGCGGAGTGCGCCACGTACACGACCCTGCGGTCGGGGTGTGCGACCAGGGGGCCGAACCTGCGGGCGAAGCGGGTCTTCTTCCAGGTCTCCGTGGTGTCGGCGGCGGCCGCGATCTTCACCTTGACCTGACGCCTGAGCTCGGGGTCGACGCGCTGGGCAATGGCGCGGCGCGCACCCACCGGCAGGATGCGCCGGTATGTCGCCACCAGTTGAGGCGCCTCCGGGTTGTGCACTGTCCGCTCCTTCGCCTGCACGCAATGACACATAAGAGAAAAACAGATGAATGCGACCTATAGATTACGTGTCACCGTCATGTGCTTCAGACCTGCTGGGGCGGGAAAAGGTTGTACGGAACCTGTGTGCGATGTTTCTCACGCGAACAGGGAACCGAACACCCCCGAAAAGCATCAGGACCCCGACAGAAGCGAATTGATCACTCCTGTCGGGGCCTGAGGTCCCGGGCCACCGGACGTCGGCCGCCGGGGGCGACCGTCAGCTGTCGCCCTTGCGCTCCCCCAGCGTGACGTTCACCGTGTGCTCCTGGCCGCCCCGCTTGTAGGTCAGCTTGACGGTGTCGCCCGGCTTGTGGGTCCAGATCTCGCTGATCAGGGTCGGGCCCGAGTCGATCGGCTGGTCGTCGAGGCGCGTGATGGTGTCACCCGGCTTCAGGCCCGCCTTGGCGGCCGGGCCGTTCGGGGTGACCGCGGCGGAGCCGCCCGCGCCCTGCTCGGTGATCTTCGCGCCGCCGGCGCCCTCCTGGAGGGAGACCGAGGCGCCGATCACCGGGTAGACCGGCCGGCCGGTCTTGATCAGCTGCTGGGCGACCATCTTCGCCTGGTTGATCGGGATGGCGAAGCCGAGACCGATCGATCCCGACTGACCGCCGGAGCCGAAGCCGCCGCTGGTGGAGGACTGGATGGCGGAGTTGATGCCGATCACGTCACCCGCCCCGTCGAGCAACGGACCGCCGGAGTTGCCCGGGTTGATCGACGCGTCGGTCTGCAGGGCGCTCATGTACGAGGCCTTGCTGGTGCCGCTGCCGTCGCTGGAGGCGACCGGGCGGTTCTTCGCCGAGACGATGCCCGTCGTCACCGTGTTCGACAGTCCGAAGGGGGCGCCGATCGCGATGGTCGGGTCGCCGACGGCGACCTTGTCGGAGTCACCGAGCACGAGCGGCTTGAGGTTGCTCGGCGCGTTCTTCAGCTTGACGACCGCGACGTCGTACCCCTGCGCGTGGCCGATCACCTCGGCGTTGTACTTCTTGCCGTCGGGGAACGTCGCCGTCAGCTTGCCGCCGTCGACGGCGTCCGCCACCACGTGGTTGTTGGTGAGGATGTGGCCCTGCTTGTCGTATACGAAGCCGGTGCCGGTGCCGCCCTCGCCGTTGGTCCCCTCGGCCTGGATGGTCACGGTGCTGGGCAACGCCCTGGCGGCCACCGCCGCGACGCTGCCCGGGTCGCGCTTGACGCCCGCGGGGCTGGAGGCGGAGACGGTGGTGGAGCCTGTGCCGCTCTCGTCGTGGCGCTCCGCGGCCCAGTAGCCGACGCCGCCACCGACGCCGCCCGCGATCAGGGCGGCGGCCACGACCGCGGCGATCAGCCCGCCGCGCCGGCCACCCGGCTTGGGCTCGGGCTGCTGGTAGGAGGCGCCCCACGACGAGCCGGCCCCACCGCCCGACGCGTACGCCGGGACGGCCGGCGGGGCCGGGGGCGGCCAGTCGCCCACGGGCGCGGGCCCTGCCGCACCCGCGGGACCTGCCGGGCCGCCCGGTCCCGCGGGACCCTGCGGGTGAGCGGCCGTGGTCTGCGGGGCCGACGGGGCCTGCGGGGGCTGCGGGGCCGACGGGGCCTGCTGGGGCTGCGGGGCCGACGGGGCCTGCGGGGGCTGCGGGGCCTGCTGGGTGTCGCCCGCCGGAGGTGTGGGGGCCGACGGGTCGGGCGCGCCGCCTTCGGCGGCCGGCGGAGCGGCCGGGGCCGAAGGTGCCGACGCGGGAGCAGCGGGAGCGTCCGCCGGCACGGGAGGTGCGGACGGTGCCGGGGGAACCTCGGTGCCCTCGTTCTCGGTGCTCACAGCTTTCTCTCCTCGGTCAACGGCTGTCGTCGCATGGTTGTCGCATGGTTCTGGTGATCTGGCGATGGTCCTGGCGCGGGCCCATGGCGCTGTTGTACGCCGTCAGCTTTTCCCACCAGACGTCAGGGCACCATAAGGCGTGGCTGTGTGTCCGCTGCCATCTTTTATGTCCGGCGAAACGGACGCATCCGCTGGGCGGACGTTTTCCTCCCTTGCCACCGCGCGGTGGCACGATGACGCGGTGACCCACGCACCACACGAACGCATTCAGGTCGTCGCCCACCGCGGAGCCTCGGACGACGCCCCCGAGCACACACTGGCCGCGTACAAGAAGGCGATCGAGGACGGCGCCGACGCCCTTGAGTGCGACGTGCGGCTCACGGCGGACGGCCATCTTGTATGTGTGCACGACCGTCGTGTCAACCGTACGTCGAACGGCCGGGGCGCCGTCTCGGCCCTGGAACTGGCGGATCTCGCGGCTCTCGACTTCGGCTCGTGGAAGGACCGGGAGGAGGGCCCGGACTGGGCGAGCAGTGCGACCGACACGTCGGTGCTGACCCTGGAGCGGCTCCTGGAACTGGTCGCGGACGCCGGGCGCCGGGTGGAGCTGGCCATCGAGACCAAGCACCCCACGCGCTGGGCGGGCCAGGTCGAGGAGCGGCTGCTGCTCCTGCTCAAGCGGTTCGGCCTGGACACGCCGCCGCCGGGCGAGCCTTCTCCCGTCAGGGTGATGAGTTTCTCCGCGCGTTCCCTCGCGCGCGTGCGGGCGGCTTCGCCGGGGCTGCCGACGGTGTACCTGATGCAGTTCGTCTCGCCGCGCCACCGCGAGGGGCGCCTGCCCACGGGGGTAGGCATCGCGGGCCCCGGCATCCGCATCGTGCGCAACAACCCCGGGTACGTCGAGAAACTCGCGCGCGCGGGTCACCAGGTCCACGTCTGGACGGTCGACGAACCGGAGGACGTGGACCTGTGTGTCCGCCTGGGCGTCGACGCGATCATCACCAACCGTCCCGCCGCTGTCCTTCGGCACCTCGCAAGGAGCTGACGACAGCTCGTTCGGGCCACGTTCCCGATGCCCTTCGCCAGGGGCACTCGGCTCGTCACGGGGAGTGCTCCGGCGCGTTCGGAACGTGTTCGATCGTTACGAGTGCGTCACCGGACTTGGATCGGCCGGTTTCCGGTCAAGGCCAGTGGGGCATTCACACCGTGGCGTGGGGCAAAGGAGGTCTCGGGGGTGGCGTTGATGGTGGCACAGGAGGTGCCGGCGTCGTCGAGCATGGCCGTACCCCATGGCCCTGCGGGCGTGGGCGAGGCACGACACAGGATGCGCGAGCAGTTGCGCGTCAGCGGTGTACCTGACTCGGTCGTGGACGATGCCGTACTCATCCTTTCCGAACTGCTGAGCAATGCCTGCCGGCACGGCAGGCCGCTGGGCGACGACCTGGCGGGCGACGGGGACGTACGCGCCGCCTGGCACATAGACGACCGTGGCCGCCTCATGGTCGAGGTGACGGACGGCGGCGGGCCGACCCGCCCGGTTCCGGCCACCCCGTCGGTCACGGCGCACGGCGGCCGCGGGCTCAACATCATCACGGCGCTCGCCGACGACTGGGGCGTGCGCGACGACGTCCGGGGCGAGGTCACCGTCTGGGTGCTGGTCAACAAGGACGTGCACGCGCAGGCGTCGGCGCACCGCCGCGACGACTTCGCCGCGCGCATCACCGCGCCGTCCGTCAAGGAACTGGCCGACGGCCTCGCGGACCTGGACTTCGCGGACGCCTTCGACGAACTCGGGTAGCGCCTGTCCGGCCCGACCCGCCGGGCGGGCCCCGGTCCGCCGTCGGCTCCCGCCATTGTCGGTACGAGGGGCTAGGCTCGCGCCCGTACGTACGAGAGCCGTATCCGGGAGACACCCAAGATGGCCAAGAAGCGCCCCCAGAGCAAGGGCAAGCCGCCCGCGACCACCGGAGCCCGCGCTGGAGGCGCTGATGGAACCGTCCCGGTCGTCGGCGCCCGGGAGCCCTGCCCCTGCGGCAGCGGCCGCCGCTACAAGGCATGTCACGGCCGGGCCGCGGCGCACGCCGTGACCGAGCTGGTGCAGCGCCCCTTCGAGGGCCTGGCCGGGGAGGGCGACTGGATCGCGCTGCGCGAGCTGGTGCCGGCGGCGACGGTCGAGCTCACGCTCAAGGACGGCCTGCCGGAGGGCGTCCCGTCGGTCACGCTGGCCACGGTGCTGCCCATGGCGTGGCCGGCACTGCGCCGCGACGACGGCTCGGTCATGCTCGGCCTGCAGAACGACACGTCGTCGGGTGACATCAGCCGCGACCTGGCGGACACCCTGCTGCGCGCCCTGGAGGCCGATCCCGGCAGCCCGGTGCGGGCGCGCCGCGCGCCGTCGGACGGGCCGCGACTTCAGGATGTGCTCGACCCGAAGGGCGCTTTCGAGCCGGTCGTGCACGAGGGCTTCGAGTTCTGGGTTCCGGACTCGGAGAACGCTTCCGCCGATGTCACGGCGTCGCTGGAGCGGGCCAACGCCGCGGCCATTTTCACGGTGAAGCTCACCGGTGTGGAGAGCGCCTATTGGTGCGAGACGCCGGAGAAGAACCACCTGCGGTGGGTCATGCCGTACCCGGAGGAGAAGCTGCTCGACGCGCTGGCCCGGCTGCACGCGGCGGGCGCCTCCTCGCTCGGCGAGGGCACCCGCCTGGTCGGCTCGTTCCGGGCGCACGGCCTGACCGTCCCGGTCTGGGACCTGCCGAGTTCGGTGAAGGCGGAGGACGTCGAGAAGCCGGCCGCCGAGTTCGCCGAGCGGCTCACCGCGGCGCTGGAGAGCGACGCGCCGCTCACCGCCGACGAGCGTCGCGCGCGCGGCGGACTGACCAATCGACAGGTGACGCTCAGCTGACGCGTGCCGCCCGGAAAAGCTGACCGATCGGTCAGCGAATTCGGCCTTGAATAAGGCAATCGGAACGGGTGACTCCGGTCACAACTCCCGGTAGTTGCAGGTAAATCCATGTCCGAATAGAAGAGATCGAATTTGCTGAGCGGCGATCTCTTGTTACCGTTCAGGCAGCCCGGTTGCTGGTGCATCCCCCGTCGCCAGCAACCGGGCGCTTTCATGTCCGCGCCCGCCCGGCCGCCTCAACCTTCCTTCAGCGGCGCCGAGTTGCTCCCGGCCCGCAGCAGCAGCGGTCCGTCCGCGCCGCTCGCGTACTCCGCGACGGCCGAGTAATCCCCCGGTGAGCCCTCGGTGCGGTCCCGCGGCGTCTGGCACATTCCCGGATCGTCACCGGCACCCACCGGGCAGTCGATCCGTACGGTGCGTCCTTCGGGCGCCATGAGCGTGAGCACCACGTCGAGCCGCTCGCCCATGGCGTTTCGGTAATAGGTACGCGCCCATGTGTCCCGCCCCTGGGTGAGCACACACGTCTGCGCCTCCACGCCCTCGGGGGAGGAGAGTTCGGGGCCGCAGCGGGCGGCGGCGGTCAGCCCGAGACCGGTCAGCAGCGATCCGGGCGCGCCCCTGCCGCGATCACCGCTGCCACTGCTGTCACCGGACCGCGTACGGGCGCCGGCCACGGCCCCGCCGGACCGGTCTTTCGCAGAATCCGCCGAGTCCGCCGAACCCCCCGAGTCCGCCGAACCCGCCGAGTCCGCCGAGTCCGCGGACACGGCCTTCTTCGGCACCGGGTCCTTCGCCCCGTCGTGCACGGGCCCCGCGGACGCGCCCGCCAGCGGCAGCGCGGCCGTGAGCACCACCACGGCGAGAAGTCCGAACAGACGAAGGCGCGAGGAAGGCGGCGCGGGAGGCATGCGCCGAAGATATCGGCGCGCCCCCGCGCGACGGCCCGCCGCGCGCCCGATTCCGCTACAACTCGGGTGCGCTCACACCCGTACGAGTGAGTGCGTCCACCACCGCGTCGACCACGGCCTCCACGTCCGGCACCCAGGGGGCGGCCGAACCGGGCAGCGGCGCCCGCTCCCAGCGGACCTGCCCGGCACCGGTCGTGGACGGCGGCAGCGCGAGATAGCCTCCCTCGCCGTGGAAGCGCAGCGAACCGGGCACGAAGTCCCGTGCGTACAGCAGTTCGCCGAGCTGTTCCATCGAGTACGGCGCCACGAGGATCGAGAGCCGCTCCGGCGTCGCGATCACGGGGCCGAGGCGGACGTCCATCGTGTCGAGCGCGGCGAGCGCGCGGGCGCCCGCGACGGCCGGGAGGCTCACGGCGCACGGCGCACGGCCTGCGCCGCCGCGCGCGCCCGTGGCGAGGACGATCGGCGCGTTCGGCCGGTTGGTCCACCACCAGCGGACCATGCGCTCGTCGGTGGTGGCGGCGAGCAGCCCAGGGTCGAACGGATGCGCGCCGGGCACCGTGCACTCCGGGTCGGGGCAGGCGCAGCGGACGCCGTCACGGCGGCCCGCCGCCTCGAGGCCGATGCCCGGCAGAACCGGCCACTGCCACGCCGTCGCACACGTGAGAGCCACTCTGACCAGGCCGGACTTCCCGCTGTCACGCCGGAACAGGAACCTGCGTCGCCTTCCGGGGATCTCGCGCATGAGCGCTCGTTCCTTTCCGTTGACCGAAGAGAACGCTGTGGGGCTACTTCACACCATGTGTCGATCAGTCACTGCGCGTACGTGCTGAGCCACCTGGCCCCTGCCGGTATCACCGGCTCGGGCAGGGGTACTCCCTATGGTCCGAGCGCCTGCTGTGTCCTGGAAAAGCCTGGCGTGGGGTGGCGGTGCCTGGCGTTTGCCGTCGCGCGTGGCTCTCGCCGCCTCCCCGCGGGAGGATGGGGCACGGTCGTCGATGGTGAGGACGCCCGGGTCCGTCGCCAGGTTCCGGGCGATCCCCGACTGCCCCTGGTCTTCTCCGAGTACGTACCCATCACGGCCGATATGACGCTCTGCCGGACCGAGCTGAACAAGGCCAGTCGATCGCAATATGCCGATCCCTGAGTCATTTTTCGGCCATCCTTGAGCGAGCCCGACCGGCACCGGACCGAGAAGAGGAGCGGAGGCGAGGAGCGACGGAACGAAAGGGCGTATTGCCGCACACGCCACTTGAGCACCACAGACACCAGGAATCCCATCTGGACAATGCTGGACATCCCCTCACCAGGGCGTGTAGATGTGGAGACATTGCTAGCGGCGCAGAGCTACTGAGGCCGACATGGGGGTTTGCGATGCTATTGAGCAATATGCACCGGTCGGAAAGCCGGAAGCCATGACAACCCCGCACCTGCCGAAAGTGGCTGGAATCGATTCCCCTCCTGGACAGGTTCCCCCACCGGCATCCACGACCGCATCCGCCCCCGAGATCCCGCCGGCCTCGCACCACGCGCGCGAGACGCCCGCCGTCCCGGCGGCCGCGCCGGGAGCCGTCATCCAGGACCGGCTGGCCGGCTGGGTCTCCGATCTCACGACCCTCCACGAACTCACGGAACGGCTGGCCCGCACGGCCGCACTCGACGACGCGCTGCACGAACTCCTGCGCGCCGGAGCCGCCCTGGTGGGCGCCCGGCGCGGGCTCGTCGTCCTCGAACCCGCCGACGGGCTCGGCCCCGACACCACCGTCGGCCTCGGCCTGACCCGGCCCGACCTCGGGCACATCGAGACGGTGCCGCGCTCCGCGACCTCGCACGGCCGCATCCTCGACGGCTGCGCCACGGGCCCCGAGGCCCGCGCCGACCTGCTCGCCGAGGACAGCCTCGACCCCCGCCACCGCGAGGTCGCCGCCCGCCTCGGCTACGCGGCGAGCTACGCGCTGCCGCTCGCCACCGAGGAGGCGGGCCGGCTCGGCGCCGCCGTCTGGCTCTACGACGAACCGGCCGAGCCCGCCGAGCGCATGCGCCACCTGGTCGGCCTGTACGCCCGCTACGCCACCGAGCACCTGGCGCGGCTCATCGAACTGGAGCGCACGCGCGCGTGGTCGCGCACCCTCGCCGACGAACTGCTGCCCCCGCGCCTTCCCCGCGTGCCGGGCGTCCAGCTCGCCGCCCGGCACAGCACGGGCCCGCGCGGCGGCGGCGACTGGTACGACGCGCTGCCGCTGCCCGAGGGCGCGCTCGGGCTCGCCGTCGGCTCCGTCACCGGCTCCGGCGCGAGCGCCGTCGCCGCGATGGGACGGCTGCGCGCCTCCCTGCGCGCGTACGCGGTGATGGAGGGCGAGGATCCCGTCGCCGTCCTGTCCGACCTGGAGCTGCTGCTGCGCCTGACCGAACCCGCCCGCAGCGCCACCGCCCTGTTCGCCTACTGCGAGCCGGACCAGCGCCGCATCGTGCTCGCGGGCGCCGGACACAGCCCGCCCCTGCTGGTCGGCGCGCGCCGCACCGAGTTCGCCGAGACCACCCTGTCGGCGCCGCTGGGCATGCTCGCCTGCTGGGAGGCGCCCAGCGTGGACATCTCCCCGGAGCCCGGCGAGACCGTGCTGCTGTACACGGACGGGCTGCTGCGCCGCACCGGCGAATCCATGGACCGCGCCTTCGCCCGGCTGCACGCGGCCGCCGCGAGCGTGCCCAGGCCCGACCGGGACGACCCGGGCGCCATCGCCGACCATGTGCTGCACGCGGTGCTTGCCGGCGGGTTCGACGCGGACGACAGCGACGAGGACGTGGTGCTGCTCGCGGCGCGCTTCGAGTAGCGGACCCGCGTGATGCGAGCGGCGGACCGAGTAACGGGTCCTCCGCCCCCGGGCCCCCTTCCGTACGCTCGTACGATGGAGGGGGTCCAACGCCGTATTCACGCCTTAACCAGGAGGAACCGTGTCGGAGGAGCTCGCCAATCCGGACACCCCGGAGACCGAGACCGAAGAGCCCATCAAGCAGCGCAAGAACGGCCTCTACCCGGGCGTGTCCGACGAGCTCGCCGAGAACATGAAGTCCGGCTGGGCCGACACCGAGCTGCACGACCTGCGGCCGATCCCGCAGGCCGCCGAGACCGCCGCCCGCCGGGCCGCCCTGTCCGCCCGCTTCCCCGGCGAGCGCCTGGTCGTGCCCGCGGGCAACCTGAAGACGCGCTCCAACGACACGGAGTACGCCTTCCGGGCCTCCGTCGAGTACGCGTACCTGACCGGCAACCAGACGGAGGACGGCGTCCTCGTCCTGGAGCCCGTCGCGAACGGGACGGGCCACCGGGAGACGCTCTACCTGCTGCCCCGCTCCAACCGCGAGAACGGCGAGTTCTGGCTCGACGGGCAGGGCGAGCTGTGGGTGGGCCGCCGCCACTCGCTGACCGAGGCCGAGAAGCTGTACGGCATCCCCTGCTCCGACGTGCGCGAGCTCACCGAGGCGCTGCGCGAGGCCACCGGGCCGGTGCGTGTGGTGCGCGGCTACGACGCGGGCATCGAGGCCGCACTGACCGACAAGGTCACCGCCGAGCGCGACGAGGAGCTGAAGGTCTTCCTCTCCGAGGCGCGCATCGTCAAGGACGCCTTCGAGATCGGCGAACTGCAGAAGGCCGTCGACTCGACCGTGCGCGGCTTCGAGGACGTGGTGAAGGTCCTCGACAAGGCCGAGGCCACCTCGGAGCGCTACATCGAGGGCACGTTCTTCCTGCGCGCGCGTGGAGGGCAACGACATCGGCTACGGCTCCATCTGCGCCGCGGGCCCGCACGCCTGCACCCTGCACTGGGTGCGCAACGACGGCCCGGTCCGCTCCGGCGACCTGCTGCTGCTCGACGCGGGCGTGGAGACGCACACGTACTACACCGCCGACGTGACGCGCACGCTGCCGGTCAACGGCCGCTACAGCGAACTCCAGCGCAAGATCTACGACGCCGTGTACGAGGCCCAGGAGGCGGGCATCGCGGCCGTGAAGCCGGGCGCCAAGTACCGCGACTTCCACGACGCCTCGCAGCGCGTGCTCGCCGAGAAGCTCGTCGAGTGGGGCCTGGTCGAGGGCCCGGCCGAGCGCGTCCTCGAACTCGGCCTGCAGCGCCGCTGGACGCTGCACGGCACCGGCCACATGCTCGGCATGGACGTCCACGACTGCGCGGTCGCCCGCACCGAGGCGTACGTCGACGGCACCCTGGAGCCCGGCATGGTCCTCACGGTCGAGCCGGGCCTGTACTTCCAGGCCGACGACCTGACGGTGCCCGAGGAGTACCGCGGCATCGGCGTCCGCATCGAGGACGACATCCTGGTCACCGAGGACGGCAACAGGAACCTGTCGGCCGCGCTGCCGCGCCGGGCCGACGAGGTCGAGGCGTGGATGGACGGCCTCAAGAGCTGAGGCGCCGCCTGCCCCGGCCGGGGCAGGCGTTCACACCGCCAGGACGGGCGTGTCCGTCGTCCACTTCAGGATCTTGTCGAAGCTGACGACGGCCCCGCCCGCACCGGGCTTGTTCACCAGGTGCACATGGTCGGCGAGTTCCCGGATGAGGCAGAGCCCGCGGCCGTCCTCCGCCTGGTCGGGCGGGGGCGCCGGGCGGACCGCGGCCGGGGCCCGGCCCCGCAACGACGGGAAACCGGGACCGGAGTCGGCCACCTCGATACGGCACAACTCGCCGTCCAGATAGGCGGTCACCCGGTAGGCCCCGGACGTCTCGCCCTCGGCCGCGCCGCCGCCGTGCTCGACCGCGTTCGCGCACGCCTCGCTGAGCGCGACCGACAAATCGTACGAGACATCGGGGTCGACGCCCGCTGTCTCCATGGTGCCGACGAGCAGGCGCCGCGCGAGCGGCACGCTCGCGGCCTCGCGCCGCAGATGCAGAGACCACCAGATGCTCATGCTCCCCGCCTCCTGGCCGCGGCTCGACGTACCGTTACGTATTGCCGCCTCCGCACCGACGCAATCTCACAGCTGACGTGATACCGCCCATACGGCCGATGCGCGATCGGGGCCCAGCATGTAAAGGGTCGGCGGAGGGTGTGGACCTGCCGTGAGGAGAGGCCCGGCGCAGTGGGATGATGGGGCCGCCATGTCTGCCCCCCACCCGCGTCAGGCGCACCACAGCCAGGCGCACAGCTCGGCCGATCTCCGGCTGCCGAGGGCCGCGGTGTTCGCCGCGGTCTGCGTCGCGCTGTCCGCGGCGGGGCACGTTCTGGCCTCGTCCGAGGGCGTTCCGCTGTGGACGCTGGCCGTCGGATTCGTGGCCGCCTTCTGTGTCGTCGTGCCGCTGGCCGGACGGGAGCGGTCGCTGCCGGGCATCGCCGCGACGCTGAGCGTCGGGCAGATCGCCCTGCACGCCGTCTTCGGCATAGGGCAGTTCTGCGCCATGTCCGCGCTGACCGCCGACGCCTCCGTCGTGGCGCGGGCCAGGCGACTGCTGTGCGGCGCCCACGGCACGGCGGCCCTGAGTCCCGACCGGGCCCGCGCGCTCCTGGAGCAGGCGCGGATCCCCGTCAGCGTCCCGAGCGGGCCGCACACGGGCATGCCGGGCATGCCGGGCATGCCGGGCATGACCGGCTGCTCGATGTCGCTGCTGCCGTCGCTGCCCATGCTGATCGGGCACGTACTGGCGGGTGCCACGGCCGGCTGGCTGCTGCGCCACGGCGACCTCGCGCTCAGCCGCATCGCCCGGCTCTCCCGGATAGGGGTGCAGGAGGTGGCGGAAGGGGCGCTCGTCCGCTCCCTGCGCGCCGCCGTCGCGCTCGTCCGCGCCCTGCGGGCCGGTCTGCCGACGGCGGCC
>NZ_JAPHNL010000035.1 GCF_026274175.1 Streptomyces beihaiensis | reverse complement strand
GTCCCGGTGGCCCCCGGCTGCGGCGGCACGCCCGGCACCGCGGGCGCGACGCCCAGCGGTGGCGCCGCGCTCCCGTTCGGCGGGTATGTCACTGACCCCTCCCCCGTGGTCCTTCGTCGGTCACTTCCGCCCTGCGTACGGGCGCGGGCGAAGGTGCACGGCCGTAAGTATTGCCGCAGGGACCGACATCCGCACAGGCGTTGACTCGATCTTGTTCGGGGTTGTTCCGTTTTCTCCCGGCAGGAGCGTGCGCCTCACTTGGGAACACGTGGCCGAGCGGCGTTCGGTTCCCTGCGGGCCTGCGCTATTCGGCCGCCGAGTCCGCGCCGAGCAGCCGGAGCAGGCTGGCGCGCAGGGAGTCCTGGGCCGCGGGGGCGGTGAGCCGCCCGGTCTCCCGTTCCTCGCTGGCGGCGTGGCCGAGCGCGATGGTCGCCGAGACGACCCAGTCGACGGGCAGCCGGTCGTCGAACTCACCGGCCTGCCGCCCGCGCAGCACCGCCCGGCGGATGCGGTCGGCGACGGGGGAGTGCCGCGCGTGGTCCGCCTCGGCGGCGACGGGCTGGGCGGCGATCAGCCGGACGAGCCCCGGGTGGCGCGCGGTCACCCGCGATCCGGCGTCGAGCATGCGGATCAGGGCCTCGGCGGCCGGGCCGGTGTCGAGGTCGACGGCGTCCATGGCCGCGACGCTCTCCTCGGTGAGCCGCTCGGTGACGGCCTGCAACAGCCGCTCGCGGGAGGGGAAGTGGGCGTAGACGGTCGGCCGGGTCACGCCCGCCGCGGCGGCGACGGCGCTCAGGCCCGCGTCGGGGGTGGCGTCGAGAACCTGGATCGCGGCATCCAGGATGGCCGCCCTGCTGCGGAGGGCGTCGGCGCGGCGGTTGCGGTCGGGCGAGGACATCATCGCTCCCCATCCTGCCATCTTTTACGCCTTGTCAAAATTGCGGGTGGCGGCTACCGTATTTTTTGCACGCTGTAAAAGTTATGGCGCCGTGTCCGACGGCCCGACGGCGGGAGAGCAGACCCATGCGTACGTCACTGAGCGACACCGAGCCCGACAAGTTCATCGCCGACTTCTTCGAGTCGTTCACCCAGGACCTGCTGAGCACCGACGGGGACGCCGGACCGGTCGTCGACCGCTACCACACGCCGGACGTCGTGGAGTTCGCCGACGGCATCCGCATCGACCGCGCGGGGCTCGTCGCACACGCCCGTCCGGTCCGCAAGAACCGGCCCACCCTCCGCGTGGAGGTGCACGAGTGCGTCGCCGACGGCGACCGGCTCGCCGCGCGGTACACGCTGCACGCGACGCAGCGCGGCAGGAACATCTCCACCGAGGTCTACTTCTTCGGCCAGTTCGCCGCCGACGGGCGGATGCGCCGGGCTCATATGACCACCCGTACGGTCGCGGAGCAGGAGGCGACGTCTTGACCGGCCTCACACTCCGCCCGGTCGGCCGGGTCGAGTCACCCCTGGCGGCCCGGCGCGACGCGCCGCGGCAGCCCGACGAGGGCGCGCCCGACGCCTGGCTCGTCTTCGACGACCGGTACGCCGAGGCCCTGGACGGCCTCGAACCCGGCACGGACGTCGTCCTGCTCACCTGGCTCGACCGGGCCGACCGCGACACGCTCGCCGTGCACCCGCGCGGCACCCCGCGGCGGCCGCTCACCGGAGTCTTCGCCACCCGCGCGCCCGACCGGCCCAACCCGATCGGCCTGCACACCGTCCACATCCTCGACATCTCCGGCACGCGGGTGCACGTGAGTCACCTGGAGGCGCTCGACGGGACCCCGATCCTGGACGTGAAACCGCTGCTCAGGCGAGACCGGTGAGGCCGGACGCGGTGGCGCCGGAGCCGTCCGCCGGCCCGGCACCGAAACGGAAGTGGTCGCGCACGCGCGCATGCGCCCCGCTGTCCGCTCCCACCGCGTCGAGCCCCAGCAGCGCCGCGCCGAGCACCGGACGTTCGGCCACCACCCGCGGCACCGCCTTCGGCGCCCGCTCGACCAGCAGAGCCGTGATCCGGTCGACCAAGCGGGGATGCCGGGCCGCGAGGACGCCGCCGCCCAGCAGCACCGGCACGGCCTGGCCGCGCAGGCCGAGACGGTCGAGCGCCACCACGGCCATGACCACCACCTCGTCGGCCATCCGGTCCACCAGCGCACCGGCCACCGGGTCACCGTCCGCCGCCGTGGCGAAGAGCACAGGCACCATCTCGTGGCGGCGCGCGTCCGGGACACGCCCCAGGTGCACGGCCTCGATCAGGGCGTACATGGACGGCAGCCCGAAGTGCGCGGGCAGCGCGCGCATCAGCTCGGTCGGCTCGCCCCGCCCGTCCTCCGCCCGCGCCGCGCACCACATGGCCTCCTCCGCGAGCCCCGAGCCGCCGCCCCAGTCACCGGAGATCCGCCCGAGCGCGGGGAACCGGGCGGTGCGCCCGTCGGGCAGCATCCCGGCGCAGTTGATGCCCGCGCCGCACACCACGGCGACACCGCGCGGCTCGGCGTCCTCGGTGAGCCCTGCCCGCAGCACGGCGAAGGTGTCGTTGCGCACCTCGACCCCGGACGCCCACCCGCGGGCGCGCAGCGCCGACGCCAACTCCCGCTCCTCCACCGGAAGATCGGCATTGGCCAGACACGCCGACAGATACCCGACCGAGCCCACCCCCGCTTGCCCGAGCGCCCGCCGCACCACGGCGTCGAGCCCGTCCACGGCGGCGGCGACGCCCACCGCGGGCGGCCGGAACCCGCCGCCGCGGGCCGTGGCGAGCACCCGCCCGTCGGCGGCGACCACCGCGACGTCGGTCTTGCTGTTGCCCGCGTCGACGGCGAGTACACCGGGCGCACCGGAACTCAGGCCCACGCGAGGTGCTCCCGGTTGTGCGCGATCAGCGCGTCGGTGAGTCGCTCGGCGTACTCGTACTGCCCGATCAGCGGGTGCGCGAGCAGCGCCGTGAAGACCCGCTCCCGCCCGCCGCGCAGCGCGGCGTCCAGGGCGAGGTCCTCGTAGGCGCTCACGTGGGAGACCAGACCTGCGAGCAGTGGGTCGAGCCGTGGCACGGGCAGCGGACGCGCGCCCTTGCCGTCGACCGCGGCCTGCACCTCGATGACGGCGTCGTCGGGCAGGAAGGGCAGAGTGCCGTTGTTGTACGCGTTCACGACCTGGTGCGGCGAGCCCCGGCCGTCGCGGCCGCCGAGCAGCGAGGCGGCCAGGTCCACGGCGGCCTCGCTGTAGAACGCCCCGCCGCGCTTCGCGAGCAGCTCCGGCTTCTCGTCGAGCGCCGGGTCGCCGTACAGGGCGAGCAGTTCCCGCTCCATCTGCGCCACTTGCGATGCCCGCGACGGCGAGGTCCGCAGCTCCCGCACGACCTCGTCGTGCTGGTAGTAGTAGCGCAGATAGTAGGAGGGCACGACACCGAGCCGGTCGAGGAGCGCGCGCGGCATGTGCAGATCCTCGGCGACGGCGTCACCGTGGTCGCGGATCAGCCGCGGCAGCACGTCCTCGCCGCCGGGTCCGTCGAGACGGGCGCCCAGCTCCCAGGTGAGGTGGTTGAGGCCGACGTGGTCCAGGTGCACCCGCCCCGGCTCCACCCCGAGCAGCCCGGCGAACTTCCGCTGGAAGCCGATGGCGACATTGCACAGCCCGACGGCCTTGTGCCCGGCCTGGAGCAGCGCACGGGTCACGATCCCCACCGGGTTGGTGAAGTCGATGATCCATGCCTCCGGGTTGGTGCGGCGCACCCGCTCGGCGATGTCGAGCACGACCGGCACGGTCCGCAGCGCCTTGGCGAGACCGCCCGCCCCGGTCGTCTCCTGCCCGACGCAGCCGCACTCCAGCGGCCACGTCTCGTCCTGGCCGCGCGCCGCCTGCCCGCCGACCCGCAGTTGCAGCAGCACGGCGTCGGCGTCCGCGATCCCGGCGTCCAGGTCGGACGTCGTACGGATCACGCCAGGATGCCCCTGCTTGGCGAAGATGCGTCGGGCGAGCCCGCCGACCAGCTCAAGCCTTTCGGTGGCGGGGTCGACGAGGACGAGTTCCTCGACCGGCAGGGTGTCCCTCAACCGGGCGAATCCGTCGACGAGTTCGGGTGTGTAGGTCGACCCACCGCCGACCACAGCGAGCTTCATCTGTATCTCTCAGCCCTTCACTCCGGTGAGGGTGACCCCTTCGACGAACGCCTTCTGCGCGAAGAAGAACACGAGGATCACGGGGGCCATGACCAGGACGGTCGCGGCCATGGTCAGATTCCAGTCGGTGTGGTGCGCGCCCTTGAACGACTCCAGGCCGTAGCTCAGGGTCCACGCACCGGGGTTCTCGGACGCGTAGATCTGCGGTCCGAAGTAGTCGTTCCAGGCGTAGAAGAACTGGAACAGGGCGACGGCCGCGATCCCGGGCTTCGCCATCGGCAGCACGATCCGCAGCAGCGTGCGCAGTTCGCCGCAGCCGTCGACCCTGGCGGCGTCCAGATACTCGTTCGGGATGGTCATGAGGAACTGCCGCAGCAGGAAGATGGAGAACGCGTCGCCGAACGCCATCGGGATGATCAGCGGCCACAGCGTGCCGGACAGGTCGAGCTGTTTGGCCCAGAACAGGTACATGGGGATGACGACGACCTGCGGCGGCAGCATCATCATCGAGATCACCAGCATCAGCGACAGATTCCGCCCCCGGAACCGGAACTTGGCGAGCGCGTACGCCACGGGGACCGACGACGCGACGGTCAGTACGGTGCCGAGCCCCGCGTAGACGAGGGTGTTGCGCCACCAGGTCAGAAAACCCGGGGTGTCGAAGACCTTCCGGTAGTTGCCCCACTCCCAGGTGTGCGGGATCAGGTCCCGGGTCAGCGCCTGCTGGTCGCTCATGAGCGAGGTGAACAGGACGAAGACGAAGGGGAGGACGAAGAACAGCGCGGCGGCGACGGCGAGCGCGTGCACGCCGACCCACCGCAGGACGAGCGTGCGGCGCAGAGCGAGGGAGCGGCGCGCGTCGGGAGAGTGGTTCACGGCTCACTCACCCGCCTGGATCAGGCCGCCACGACGCCGCATCAGGAACGCCGTGAACACCATCGACAGGGCGAACAGCACGAGCGCGACCACGCAGGCGGAGCCGTAGTCGAAACGCTGGAAGCCGAGGTTGTAGACGAGCTGCGGCAGCGTGAGCGTCGACTTGTCGGGATAGCCGGGCTCGAACTGCTGCCCGGAGCCGCCGATGACCCCGGAGGCGACCTTCCCGGCGACCATCGGCTGTGTGTAGTACTGCATGGTCTGGATGACCCCCGTGACGACCGCGAACATCACGATCGGCGAGATGTTCGGCAGCGTCACGAACCGGAAGCGCTGCCACGCCGACGCGCCGTCCAGCTCGGCGGCCTCGTACTGCTCCGTGGGCACGTCGAGCAGCGCGGCCATGAAGATGACCATCAGGTCGCCGATGCCCCACACGGCGAGCAGGGTGAGGGCGGGCTTGGACCAGGCCGGGTCGTTGAACCAGCCGGGAGAGGGCAGGCCGACCCGTTCGAGCAGTGAATTGACCGGCCCCGTACCGGGGTTGAGCAGAAACGCGAACGCCATGGTCGCGGCGACGGGCGGGGCGAGGTAGGGCAGGTAGAACAGGGTCCGGAAGACTCCGACCCCGCTCTTGATCTTGGTGATCAGGAGCCCGGTGCCGAGCCCGAACACGACGCGGCACGTCACCATGATGACGACGAGCCACAGGGTGTTGCGCAGGGCGGGCCAGAACATGGGGTAGGAGGTGAAGACGTACGACCAGTTCTTCAGCCCGGTGAACGACGGCGCGTTGAACCCGTCGTAGTGCATGAAGGAGAAGTAGACGGTCGACACCATCGGGTAGACGAAGAAGACGGAGAACCCGATCAGCCAGGGCGACATGAACGCCGCGGCCCGAAGCGCCGAGGCGCGACGCTTGGAGCGCAGGGTGTTCGGGATGTTCGGCGGATGAACTCGGCTCATGGACGGGTCACTTGGCCTGAGCGATGTCGGTGTCGATCTGCTTCGCCGCGTCGGCCAGCCCCTTGTCGAGGTCGGTGACCTTGCCCTTCTCGTAGTCGTAGCCGAGGTTCTGCAGCGTCACCAGATAGGAACCGCCGTTGGCGGAGGCGGGCGTGGTGGTCGACTTCGGGTTCTCGGCGATGTCGAGGAACGTCTTGAACCGAGGGTCGTACTTCAGCTTCGGCGACTTCAGCGCGGCCAGCGTGGACGGCACGTTGTGGATGGCGTTGGCGAAGTTCACGACGGCGTCGGTGTCGGTCGTCAGATACTTCACGAACTCCCAGGCGGCGTTCTTCTTCGTGCTGGTCGCGGGAATCCCGGCGATGGTGCCGGTGATGTACCCCTTGCCGTAGTCGGCGACCTGGTCGTCGGGCACGGGCATCGGCGCCACCCCGATGTCGAACCCGGGCTTGGCGTCCTCGGCCATCCCGAGCCGCCACTCGCCGTCGACCTGCATGGCGACCTTGCCCTGGGTGAACGGGTGCTTGGGCCCCCACTCGTCGCCGAAGGTGGCCCGGAACTTCTCCAGCCTCCTGTACCCCCCGAGGGAGTCGACGAGCCTCTTCTGCATCCTCAGTCCGGCCTTGAAGGCAGGGTCCTTGGCGATGTTCGACTTGCCGTCGGCGGTGAAGTAGGTGGGCGACCACTGGGCGAGGATGTGCTCGGTGGTGAACTCGTACCCGTGGTAGGTCGGCATGGTGCCGACCCGTTCGTACGAGTCGTCGCCCGACGTCTTCGTGAGCTTCTTGGCGTCGGCGGCGAACTCGCTCCAGGTCTTGGGCGGCTGCGCGATACCGGCGGCCTTGAACAGGTTCTTGTTGTAGTAGAGCCCGTACGCGTCCCCGAGCAGCGGCACCGTGCAGCGCTTGCCGTCGAACTGGGTGTACTCGTTCATGGCCTTGGGGAAGGTGGTGTCCGGATCGATGCCCGCCTTCTTGAAGAAGGGACCGAGATCGACGAACGCGCCGGACGAGCAGAACTTGCCCACGTTGTTGGTGGTGAAGGACGAGACGACGTCGGGCGCCTTGTCACCACCGGCCCGCAGCGCCTGATTGATCTTGTCGTCGTTCATGTTGCCGACGGTCTTGACGTGGATGTTCGGATGGACCTTCTCGAATCCGGCCACGGCCGCCTTGACAGCCTTCACCTCCGACGGCGCGGACCAGCCGTGCCAGAAGGTGATCGTCGTCTCCTTGGAGGCGTCGTCCGTGGCGCCGGAGGACGACTGGCCGGTGCAGGCCGAGGCGAACAGGGCTATGGAGGCGGTCGCGGCGAGCGTGACGGCCGCCCGGCGGCGGTGTGCGGGCATGGCGCGTTCTCCCTTGGACGGGTGGGGTGGGTGAGGTGGTTGCTGCTCGGTGGCGGATCAGCGCCGGGCGGAGGTGTCGAACACCTCGTCGCGGGTCGCGGTGAGCGCGGTCTCCAGAGCGCCGCGCAGAACGGGATGCTCGCGTACGTCGCCGACGACGAGCCGGGGCCGGGAGGCGGCGAGCTCGTCGAGCTCGGCCTGCACCAGGTCGCGCAGCGCGTCGCCGCCCGCGAGGGTCAAGGCGCCGCTGAGCACGACGAGTTCGGGATCGAGGACGGAGACGATGGAGGCGAGACCGGTGGCGAGGCGGGTGGCGTAGGTGCGCAGGAGGGCGAGGTACGGGCTGCCGGCGTCACCGCCGGGCGGGGCGGCGGGGGCGCCGGAGACATCGGGGGCATCGGGGGCGCCGGAGCCTTCCGCCGCGGCGTCGGCGACTTCGGTCGCGGCGCGCCGTAGCAGCTCGCCGGCGGTCTCGACGTACGAACGTCCGCGTGGGACGGGCCGGATGCCGAGGTCACGGGCGAGCTCGGGCACGACCTGAGCCCCGGCGAGCTCCTGGTACCCGCCCGCGCCCGCGCGGGTGACATGCCGCGCGAGCGGCGCGCCGGGCACCGGCAGGAACCCGACCTCACCGGCGCCGCCGCGCCAGCCGCGGTGCAGCCGCCCGCCGATGACGAGGGCGGCACCGAGGCCGCCCTCGTTCCACAGCAGCACGAAGTCGTCGTGCTCGCGGGCGGCACCGAGCCGCTGCTCGGCGATGGCGGCGAGGTTGACGTCGTTCTCGTACGCGACGGGGAAGGGCAGCGCGGCCGCGAGTTCCTCCAGCAGCCCCGGCGCGTGCCAGCCGGGAAGGTGCGAGGCGTAACGCAGCCGCCCGGTGCGGGGGTCGAAGGCGCCGGGCGTGCCGACGGCGAGCCGGTGCACGTCGGCGCGGGTGAGCCCGGCGGCCTTCAGCGCCCCGTCGAGCGCGTCACCGACCTGCTTGACCACGGGCACGTTGCTGCCGCGCGGCGGAGCGGGAAGGCGGTACTCGCCGACGACCCGGCCGGTGACGTCGGCGACGGCGGCCCGGATGCGCTCGGGCGTGACGTCGAGCCCGGCGGCGTGGGCGGAGGTCGGGTTGAGCGCGTAGAGCTGCGCGCTCGGCCCCGGCCTGCCACTGCTGGTCCCGGTGACCTCGACGAGCCCGGCGGCCTCCAGACGGGCGAGCAGCTGGGACGCGGTGGGCTTGGACAGTCCGGTGAGGTGCCCGATACGGGTGCGCGAGAGCGGGCCGTGGGCGAGGAGGAGGTCGAGCGCGGCCCGGTCGTTCATGCTGCGCAGCACGCTCGGGGTGCCGGGGGTACCGCTGCTGCCGCTGCCTGCGGTGGGGGGCATGGGGCGCGCCTCCGTGTGACTGCCTTGACTGTTAGGAAGGTTTCCTATCGGTGCAGTGAAGGTAAGGGCACGGCTGGTGGGCGTCAAGAGTCCTGCGGGGGGCGTTTCCCGCCCGTGCCCGCCTCGCTTCCTCGAACCGGCGCCCATCCGCCCCGCTCGCCGGGGCGGGGCCCGTCCGGGGTCAGGCCCCGCGGCTGCCTGGCGACCCGCCCGGTACGGCGGCCGAAGTCCGGGTCGTCGGACGGCCCGTGCGGCATGTGAGCTCCCGCCCCCGACCCGCGCCGGCCCCCGGCCGAGCCGGCCCCTGGCCGGGGGTCGGGCCTTGCCGTTCGGCGTAGGGCCGTCCGTCGAGGGGAGGGGGACAGGGGAGGGGGCGATCGGAGATCTCCCGCTGCGAAGGCGGCGGGGCCCTGTCCGCGCCCCCTTCGTGCGCCGCCTGGCCCCGCTCTCGGTGCCGGGCCGGGCCGTCAGTCTCACACCACCGCGCGACGAGACCGCTCGACGGAAACGGCCGCGCCACTGGCCCGGCGCCCGTCGCCGGTCTCCTGCGAGCCGCGTCGAGCGGGTCACGCCGACGCGGGCGGCCCCAGGACGCGAAAACCCGGATCGACGGTCAGGCTGAGATGCCTTCGATCCGGGCCAGGGCCTCGTCCGCGCCGAACGGCTGCAAGTAGGGCAGCCAGCGCGGGTCCCTATGCCCGGTGCCGATGATGCGCCAGGCGAGGCCGGTGGGCGGGGCCGGCTTGTGGCGCAGGCGCCAGCCGATCTCGACCAGGTGGCGGTCGGCCTTCACGTGGTTGCAGCGACGGCAGGACGCCACCACGTTGTCCCAGACGTGCA
The DNA here is from genome assembly GCF_026274175.1 of Streptomyces beihaiensis. GTDB lineage: Bacteria > Actinomycetota > Actinomycetes > Streptomycetales > Streptomycetaceae > Streptomyces > Streptomyces beihaiensis. The sequence continues at coordinate 69,060 of NZ_JAPHNL010000035.1, read as the reverse complement.
GGCCGCCGCGACTGCGCGGGATGACGTGGTCGATGCTGGTGGCGGCGCTGCCGCAGTACATGCAGCGGCCCCCGTCGCGGGCGAACAGTGCCCGCCTGGTGAGCGGGACGGGGCCGCGATAGGGAACCCGGACGAACCGCTTGAGCCGGACCACGCTGGGGGCGGGCACGGTGCGGGTGGCGCTGTGCAGGAAGGAGCCGGACTCCTCCAGGCAGACTGCCTTGTTCTCGAGCACGAGTACCAGCGCGCGGCGGAGCGGTACGACGCCGAGCGGCTCGTACGACGCGTTGAGGACCAGGACATGCGGCACGGATGCCTCCTTGTACGCCGGCGGCGCGTGGCTCGCGCCGGGACGATCTCGTAGTCAGTGTCCCCTCATGCCTGGTGAAAGCGCCACCATGTGCAGGTAACGGGCTCGGAGTGTTTTCGACCACACCCGGCGTCCGTGCCCTTCGCCCGCCGCTCACCGGGCCCGCTCGGGGCATGACGACGATCCACACACGATGCCCCGTTAGTGTGGTCGGTCCGCAAGTGAGCGTGCCTGGAGGTACCCGTCGTGACCGTGACCGTTCTGCCCTTGGCCACCGGAGCGGACGACGCGCAGGAGCAGGCGGGGCAGGCCGCCGGCTGGATAGAGGACAACTGGTCCACCTGGCTCACCACCGGATTGCAGGTCCTGCTCGTCGTCGCGATCGCCGTCGTGCTGCGCGCCCTCGTACGCCGGGCCATAACCAAGCTCGTCGACCGCATGAGCCGTACCGGTCGGCGGGGCTTCGACGTCACACCGCTGGGCGGTCTTCTGGTCAATGCGGAGCGGCGGCGGCAGCGGTCGCAGGCCATCGGGTCGGTGCTGCGGTCGGTCGCGTCGTTCGTGATCCTCGGCACCGCCGCGCTCATGGTCCTCGGCACGTTCAAGATCGACCTCGCGCCGCTGCTCGCCTCCGCCGGGGTCGCGGGTGTGGCCGTCGGGTTCGGTGCGCGCAACCTCGTCGCCGACTTCCTGTCCGGCGTCTTTATGATCATCGAGGATCAGTACGGGGTCGGGGACGTCATCGACGTGGGCTCCGCCAGTGGTGAGGTCGTCGAGGTCGGCCTCCGCGTCACCAAGCTGCGCGGTGACGAGGGACGGATCTGGTACGTCCGCAACGGCGAGATCAAGCGGGTCGGCAACATGTCCCAGGGCTGGGCCACCGCCGGGGTCGACGTCACCGTCCCCGCCGACGCCGACCTCGACACGGTGCGGGCGACGCTCACCGAGGTCGGTGAGGGCCTCGGCGCGGACCAGGCGTGGAGCGAGGTGCTGTGGGGGCCGGTCGAGGTGCTCGGCCTGGACAGCGTGCAGCTCGACTCGATGGTGGTCCGGGTCGCCGCCAGGACCATGCCCGGCAAGGCGGCGGGCGTCGAGCGCGAGCTGCGCTGGCGGATCAAGCGGGCCCTCGACGCCGTCGGCATCCGTGTCGTGGGCGGCCCCGCGACGCAGGCGGAGGAGGACGGCGACCCGACGGCCGGGATGGCCGCGCCGTCCGCCTACGCCTCGACCGTCTCGCCGCAGTCGATCGCGGCGAGCCCCATTCCGTCGGCGAACCTGTCGAAGTAGCCCCGTCGCAGCCCCGTCGCGGCCCCCGTCGTAGCTCTGGTCGCAGCCCCTGCTTGTGGTCCGGCTCAGGCTGTCCGCAGCAGCTCCGGGCGCAGTGAGCGGCCGAGCAGGGGCAGTGCCGTCGCCGTCGACAGGAGGCACGCCGCGTACACGGCCAGCGGTACGAGCAGCGGCTGCGCCCAGGGCACGGGCTGGTGAACGAGCGTCGCGTACGCCGCGTGGACCGCCGTAGGGGCAAGTATGTATCACGTGTATGTACTGAGTACGTAGCGCGTGAGAGTGAAGGGGGTGCGCGGCGGATGCGGCGGGGCAGGAGGAGATGGCGCGGAGAGGGAGCGGGGGAGCCCCCGCGTCACCAGGAGTTCTTGCGGTTTGACCGGCCCACTGGCCGATTTCCTTTCGTCATGGACAATGTGACCAGCAACACGTTGTGTGGCTGAACAGGTCTGCCTTCGCTTCCATTGGGTATGGGACCCCACTCACGAGCACGACCTCGAAGACTCTGACCAAGGAGGCCCCTGTGGCCGCACCGGCAAACCTTCTGCTCTCGGCTCTTCCTAAACAGGCGGACACGACCACCACCAGCGCCGACACCACCACCGTCTCCTGCGAGCCCCCGCTGACCAGCGAGCCGCCCTTCGCGGACTACGCGCCGCTGACCTCCGAGCCGCCCCTCACGGACGAGACCCCCCTGACTTCCGAGCCCACCCCGAGCGGCATGGCCGCCTGGTGAGCCGATGAGCCTGGCCCGGCTCGCCGCGCTGTACGGCGTGGCGACCTCCTGGTCCCCGGCGCCGGGCCGCACCGTCGACAGCCCCGACGCCGCCGTCACGGCCGCGCTCGGCGCGCTGGGTGTCGACGCGACGACGCCCGAGGCGGTCCGCGACGCCCTGGAGGCCCGTGAGGCGGAGCTGGCCGGACGCCTGCTCGCCCCGACCGTGGTGTGGTGGCTGGACGGCACGCCCCCCGCCTGGCTCGACCACCTCCCGCCCGGCACGCGGCTGCGCGCCGGTGACTGGGAGTGGACGGTGCCGGGCGGCACCGAGACGGCGCCGCAGGCGCGTACGGGCACGCGGGCGGGGGCGGATGGGCGGGCGCATGCGGCCCCGCAGACGCGGACGGCCCTCCAGCCGCGCACGGCCCCCCAGGCGCGGCGGGTGTCCGCGTCCCCGCCGGCGCCTCCGCCCGGCGTGCACGAGCTGACCGCCGAGCCGCCCGGCGGCCCCGCGAGGACCGTGCACCTGGTTGCCGCCCCGCCCCGGGCCCCGCTCCCGAAGGGCCGTGCGCACGGGCTGCTGGTGCAGCTCTACTCACTCCTGTCCGCCCGTTCCTGGGGCATGGGCGACCTCGGCGACCTGGCCGACCTCGCCTCCTGGTCCGCGCGCACGCACGGCACCGGATTCCTCCAGGTCAACCCGTTGCAGGCGGGGATGCCCGGCACGGACGACGCGCCCGCCGACCCCTCCCCGTACCGCCCGTCGTCGCGCCGCTTCGCCGACCCGGTCCACCTTCGGATCGAGGACATCCCCGAATACGCGTACGTACGCGACGCGACACCCCGCGGGTCCGAAGCGGCCCGCCTCCGCGCGGCCGTCGTCGACGAGGGCGAGCCGATCGACCGGGACGCCGTGTGGGCGCTGAAGCGGGAGGCGCTCGAAGCGGTGCACGCCGTGCCGCTCACCCCGGGCCGCCGCGCCGCCTACTGCGACTACCTCGCCGAACACGGCGCCGCCCTGGAGGACCACGCCACCTGGTACGCCCTCGCCGAGCGGCACGGTCCCGATCCGCGCGCCTGGCCCGCCGCGCTGCGCGACCCCCGCTCGCCCGAGACGGCCCGCGCCCGGCAGGAGCTGATGGACCGGGTCGACTTCCACTGCCGCCTCGCCTGGCTCACCGACACCCAGCTCACCGCCGCCCAGCGCGCCGCCGTCGACGCGGGCATGGCGATCGGCCTCGTCCACGACCTGCCGGTGGGCGTGCACCCGGACGGCGCCGACGCGTGGGCGGGCCGCGACACCTTCGCCCAGGGGATGCGGGTGGGCGCGCCCCCGGACGCGTTCAACGCGCGCGGCCAGGACTGGAGCCTGCCCCCGTGGCGCCCCGACCGGCTCGCGGAGACCGGCTACGCGCCGTTTCGCGCGCTGCTGCGCCATCTGATGCGGCACGCGGGCGCGGTCCGGATCGACCACGTGATGGGCCTGTTCCGGCTGTGGTGGATCGCGGAGGGACGGCCGCCGACCGAGGGCTGCTACGTCCACTACGACGCCGAGGCGATGCTCGCCGTCCTCGTCCTTGAGGCGTCGCGCTCGGGGACGTACGTCATCGGCGAGGACCTCGGCACCGTGGCGCCCGGCGTGCGCGAGACGCTGAGCGAGCGCGGGGTGCTCGGCACGTCGGTGCTGTGGTTCGAGCGGGACTGGCAGGGCGGCGGGACGCCCGTACCCGCCGAGCGCTGGCGCACCGGCTGCCTCGCCACCGCCACCACCCACGACCTGCCGTCGACGGCGGCCCGGCTCACCGGCGAGGACGTACGGCTGCGTGAGCGGCTCGGCCTGGCCACGGCGGGCGCGGACGAGGCGGCGGCGGAGGTCGCGGACTGGCTCGGCCTGTTCGCGCGACTCGGTCTGCTGGACGGCGGGTCGCATGACGAGGAGGAGCGGGTGCGCGCCGTCCACCGGTTCCTGCTGCGCACCCCGGCGCTGATGGTGGGTGTGTGGCTGCCGGACCTGGTGGGCGACCGCCGCCCGCAGAACCTGCCGGGGACCTGCGACGAGTACCCGAACTGGCGGCTGCCCGTCGCCGGTCCCACGGGCCGCACGGTCACCCTGGAGGAGCTGGCCACCTCGCCGCGCGCGCACGCCCTGCTCGACGTGTTCCGGGCGTTGCCGAGCGCCGCGGCGCCTCTTACAGGCCCCCCGGGCGCGCGGCGCGTTTAGGCGTTCGCTACGTTGGCATCGTGGACAAGAAGAACGCCCTGCGCGCCGGCGCCCTGGCTTCCGGTACGACGCTGATGATGCTGCTCATGTCGTCCCCCGCGCTCGCGCTCACGCGCGACGACGGCGACGACCCGGGTCCGGGCCTGAGTGTCGCCCAGACGCTCGGCCTCTACGTGGCGATCCCGCTCGCGCTGTTCGCGGTGATCTCCGGCCTCGTCATCCTCACCGACAAGTCCCGCAAGCAGCAGAAGCAGGGCTGAGCGTCACCGCTCGCTCTTGATCCGCTCCTGGTCGCTCCCGTGAGGGCGCCTTCCGTCCGGAAGGCGCCCTCACGGCGTCTTGGCGGTCAGATACCGCTGCACCGTCGGCCCGAGCCAGTCGACGATCTGCTCGTGGCTGAGGTTCACCGTCGACGGGAAGCGCAGCACGTACCGGCTCAGGGCGAGACCGAGGACCTGTGACGCGCACAGCGCCGCCCGCACCGGTGCCTCCTCGGGGACCGGGCAGATCCGCCGGGCGACCGGCGCCAGCTGCTCGCGCAGCACTTGGTGCATGCGCTCGGCGGCGGCCGGGTTGGTGGTGCCGACCCGCAGCAGGGCCGTCAGCACCTCGTTCTCCTCCCACATGCGCAGGAAGTGGCCCACCAGGCGGCGGCCGATCTCGTCGCGCGGGAAGGCCGTCGGGTCCGGAAGCTGCAGATCCAGCGTGACCGCGGCCGCGAAGAGGCCCTCCTTGTTCGTGAAGTAGCGCATCACCATCGACGGGTCGATCCGCGCGTCGCGTGCGATGGCCCGGATCGTGGCCCGCTCGTACCCGTCCGTCGCGAAGCGCTCGCGCGCCGCGGCGAGGATCGTGGCCCGGGTGGCGTCGGACCGGCGCGCCCCCTGCCGCTCCCTCTCGTGCTTCTCGCTCATGCCAACAAGCGTAGGCCAACACCTGTTGACAGTCCAGCGGTGGCGGTTCTAAATTGCCAACATGTGTTGTCCAACACCCGTTGTCCAACACCCGTTGTCCAACACCCGTTGACCAACACCCGTTGGCCAGCAGGCGTCGACCAGCGGGCGTTGGCAACGGGAGCAGGCAGAGCAGGCACGGTCGTAGGAGGCCCTCATGAACGGCACCACGAACAACAGCACCGGAAATGCCACCGCACCCCGCCCCGTCGTCGTCGTGGGCTCCGGCCCCACGGGCCTGCTGCTCGCCGGTGACCTCGCCGCGGCCGGGGTCCCCGTCACGCTCGTCGAGCGCCGCGCCCACAAGATCAGCAACCTCTCCCGCGCCTTCGTCGTCCACGCCCGCACCCTGGAGCAGCTCGACGCGCGCGGACTGGCCGACGCCGTCGAACGGCAGGGCACCCGGCTGGACCGGCTCCGCCTCTTCCATCACCTCACCGTCGACCTGACCGGTCTGCCCTCGCGCTTCAACCACCTCCTCGTCGTCCCGCAGTACGAGGTCGAGAAGGTGCTCGAACGGCGCGCCGTCGACGCCGGGGTGACCTTCGCGTACGAGACCGAGGTGACGGGCCTGACGCAGGACGCGGCCGGGGTCACGCTCGCCACCCGCACGGCGGACGGGGAGAGCGGCGAGCTGCGGGCCGCGTACGTCGTCGGCACCGACGGCATGCGCAGCTCCGTGCGCGAGGCGCTCGGCCTGCCCTTCCCCGGCAAGTCCGTGATCCGCTCGGTCGTCCTGGCCGACGTGAAGCTCGCCCAGGAGCCGGAGAATCTGCTGACCGTCAACGCGGTCGGCGACGCCTTCGCCTTCATCGCGCCCTTCGGTGACGGCTACTACCGGGTCATCGGCTGGATCCGCTCGCACGACGTGCCCGACGACGCGCCGCTCGGCCTCGACGAGATCAAGGAGGTCGCCCGGCTCGCCCTCGGCCACGACTACGGCATGCACGACCCGCGCTGGATGTCCCGCTTCCACAGCGACGAGCGCCAGGCGCCCCACTACCGTGTGGGCCGCGTGCTGCTCGCCGGAGACGCGGCGCACGTGCACACCCCGGCCGGCGGCCAGGGCATGAACACCGGCCTCCAGGACGCCGCCAACCTCGGCTGGAAGCTCGCGGCGGTGGCGGGCGGCCGTGCGGGGCAGGAGCTGCTCGACACGTACGAGGCCGAACGCCACCCCGTCGGCAAGGAGGTGCTGCGCAGCAGCGGCGGCATCGTACGGATGGCGATGGCCAACTCCCCGTGGACGCTGGCCGCACGGGCCACGCTCACCGCGGTCCTCAACCGTGTGCGGCCCGCACGCGACTGGGTCGTCGGCGGCATCACCGGCATCGGCGTCGCCTACGCCGCGCCCAAGGGCGCCCACAGGCTCGTCGGCAAGCGTGTCCCCGACGTCAGCCTGCAAGACGGCAGCCGCCTCTACGAGGCCCTGCGCGAGGGCAAGTTCGTCCTCGTCCTTCCCCAAGGGGTGGACGCCGAGCGAGAGTTCGGCAAGGACGCCGTCGCCGTGGCGCGCTGGGCGAGCGGCCGCCGCACGTCCCTGCTCGTCCGCCCCGACGGATACGCGGCCTGGGCGTCCGAGGCGGGCGGCGCCGCGGACCTGCCCGCCGAGTTCGCGGGGTACGCGTTGCGGTGACGGCACCTCGACCGTGAACGGCCCCCGGCGGGGCTCCACTCGGGCACTCCTGCCGCCCGGGGTTACTCGCCGGGGGCCGTCGTCGCGAGCAGCGTGCGCAGCAGCCCGGCCAGCTGTTCGGCCTGGGCCCCGTCGAGCGCCTGTTCCAAGGCTGACTTCTGCACGCCGAGGCCGGCCACCACGGCCTCGTCGACGAGCGCGAGCCCCTCGTCGGTGAGGGTCACCCGGAGCCCGCGCCGGTCGTGCGGGTCGGGGGAGCGGCGGATCATGCCGCGCCGCTCCAGCTTGTCGAGCCGCCCCGTCATCCCGCCCGTCGTCAGCATCAGCGTCGCCGAGAGCTGCCGCGGCGAGAGCCTGTACGGCTCGCCCGACCTGCGCAGTGTCGCCAGCACGTCGAACTCGCCGCGTGAGATGCCCAGGCGCGCGTACGTCGTCTCGATCCGGTCGCCCATCGAGCGGGCCAGGCGGTAGATGCGGCCGTAGATCTCCATGGGGGTGGTCTCCAGGTCCGGGCGGACCTCGTGCCACTGCCCGACGATCTCGTCCACGGCGTCCCTCTCACTGGTCATGAGCCGAGTATCGGAGCCGACTCGGTCGCGGTCAAGAAAGTTGCTTGACGGAAAGTAGCTTAGCGGTAAGCTACTCGCCATTGAGCTAATTGGAGGTTCCGGTGAAGAGCACAGCCCGCATACCCGGCGAGCGGTCCATGACGTTCGCGGCCGCCGTGAACGGTGTCGGCAACGGCATGTACGTCCCGTTCACGCTGGTCTTCTTCCACTACGTCACCGGGCTCTCGTTCCCGGCCGTCGGCGCCGTCCTGACGGTGACCGGCCTCGCCGGGATGGGCGTGCTGCCGCTCGCCGGGGCGGCGGTGGACCGGTTCGGCGCGCGCCCGGTCCAGTACGTCCTGTACGCGGTCCGCGCCGCGGGCTTCCTGCTCTACCCGGCCGCCCACTCGCTGCCCGCCTTCGCCGCGGTCGCCTTCGTGACGGCCGCCGCCGACCGGGCCTTCCCCGCCGCGCAGTCCGCGCTCATCGGCGAGGTGGCGCGCGGTGCCGACCGTGACCGGCTCCAGGCGGCACTGCGCGCGCTGACCAACGGCGGCAGCGGGGCGGGCGCGCTCCTCGCGACACTGGTCATCGGCGTCGCGGGCACCGGTGCCTACACGTACGCCGCGTGGGGGAACGCGGCGACGTTCGTCGTGGCCGCGCTGATGCTGCGCCCGCTGCGTCCGGTGCGCGAGCCGGAGGCCGGGGGTGGCGCCCCCGGTGACCGAGGCGCCCGCGGTGACCGCAAGGAGAGGGCGGGGTACCGGCTGGTCGCCGCGGACCGCCCGTTCCTGACCCTCACCGGCGCCAACTTCCTCAACGCCCTGTCCTACTCCGCCCTTTCCGTGCTCTTCCCGCTCTTCATCGTGGAGTGGCTGCACGGGCCCGCCGCGCTCACCGGCGCCGCGTTCACCGTCAACACGATCCTGTGCGCGGTCGCCGGGATGTTCGTCGCGGGCCGGGTGCGCGGGGCGGGCGCACGCCGGACCCGGGCGGCCGCGCTCGGCGCGCTCCTCTTCGCGGTGTCGTTCGCGGGCCTCGCGCTGCTCGGTACGGTCCGGCCCGGCGGCGCGTGGGTGGTCGGCGCGGCGCTGATGGTCCTGGTCGTCGTCTACACGCTCGGCGAACTCGTCCACAGTCCCTCCGCCGGGGTGCTGGCGATCGCCGCGGCGCCGGAGCGGGCGCGCGGCCGATACATGGCGGCGTACCAGCTGTCCTGGTCCCTTGCGAAGGCCGTCTCGCCGTCGCTGTTCACGGGGCTGCTCGCCGTCGACGGCCGGGCGCCGTGGCTGTTCCTGGTCGCGACGTCGGCGGTGGCGGCGGCGCTGCTGGTCAGGGTCGAGCGGCGGCTTCCGGCGGAGTCGGTGGTCGTGGCGCGAAGCGCGGCGGGGACCGCGCGAGAGACCGTTCGGACAAGCTGAACATCAACGTCGAAAACTTTCGATGGACGTGATGATTCGGGTGTGGTGAAGGTAGGAGGCATCCCACCGGCCGAGAGCAGGAGACGACACCCGATGGCAGTCCTGGACCGTAAGCGCTCGCACCCGCGCACCCGCCCCCGCAGCCCCGGCGTGCGGAACGCCGGTGGACGCGGGGCGGGGCTCGCGCTCGCCGCGCTCGCCACCGTCGTGTGGTCCGGGAGCTTCGTCACCGCACGGGGGCTGCACGAGAGCGTGCCGCCCGTGCAGCACGCGTTCTGGCGGTGGATCGTGGCGCTCGTCGCGCTGGCGCCGTTCGGCGCGCGGGCCGCGTGGCGCGGGCGGGCCCTGCTGCGGCAGCACATCCGCTTCGTGGCGCTCGCCGCGTTCCTCGGTGTCGCCGTCTACAACACGCTGGTCAACCAGGCGGGCCTGACCACGTCCGCCGGGAACATGGGCATGATCATGGCCGCCTCGCCGGTGGTCATGGCGGTGTACGAGCGCCTCGGCGGAGCCAGGCTCGGGGCGCGCCGCGTCGCCGGAACGCTGCTGGCCTGTACGGGAGTCGTCCTGCTCGTCGGCAAGGGCTCGCTCACCCCGGGCCTCTCGCCCGGCGACCTGTGGGTGGTGGCCGGTGCCGTCTGCTTCGGCTCGTACAGCGCACTGCTGCGCCGCAGACCGCGGGAGCTCCAGGGAGCGGCGTTCCTGTTCGCGACCTTCGTGCTCGGTGCGGCGATGCTGGCGCCCGCGTACGCGGCGAGCGTGGCCGTGCAGGGCGGCTTCGAGGTGCGGCCCGGTACGGTCGGCCCTCTCCTCTACGTGGGCGTCTTCTCGTCGGCGATCGCCTTCTTCGCCTGGAACAAGGCGATCGCGCTGGTCGGGGCCGCGCGGGCCGGAGTCGTCTACTACCTCCAGCCGGTGTGCGTGGCGCTGCTCTCGTACGGCGTGCTCGGCGAGTCGATGGGCTGGACGCGGCTCGTGTGCATGGCCTTGATCCTCGGCGGAGTCGTCCTCGCCTCGACCACCGGACGCCGGTAGCGTCCCTCAGGGGCGCGGGGCCGCCGTCGTGATCTCCATCAGCGGCAGCGTCCGCCCCGGCACCGACCCCGACGGCACCGCGCCGACGTGCCGCCCGCCCACCGCCTCGTAGAACGGTACGGCGTTCGGGTCCGCCGCCCATCGCACATGGGCGAAGCCCAGGGCCCGCGCCGTGTCCCGTACGTGGTCGAACAGCAGCCGCCCCACGCCGTGCCCCATCGCGTCCGGGTCGACGAACATCAGACCCAACTCGCCTTCCGGCGGCGGCCCTTCGAGGGTCGCCAGGCCGACCAGCCGCCCGTCCGCCGCCTCGGCGACGACCGTGCGGCGGCGGGCCACGTCGGACGGGCGCAGCGTCAGCTCGTCGGCGCATGCCGCCATGAACGCCGCGTCGTAGCCCCAGTGCGCCTTGGAGCGCAGCGCGAGATCGGTCAGGGCGGCGGCTTCGTCCGGGCGGGCGGCCCGCACGCGTACGGCCCGCTCCCGGCTCCGGCCCGGCTGCCGGTCGTGCTCCTGCCCCGAGACCTGCCCCCGGCCCTGCTCCTGCTCCTGCTCCATGAGTCAAGCCTAGGTGGCGTTACGTTGTGCCGTATGAGCGAGCGAGTGCCGGGGCCCGACCGGTGGGACGTGAAGAAGCTGCTGATCCTGCGCACCCTGCGCGACCGCGGCACCGTCACCGCCACCGCGCGGGCCCTCCTCATGACGCCGTCGGCGGTCTCGCAGCAGCTCACCAACCTGGCCAAGCAGTTGGGTGTGCCCCTCCTGGAGGCGCACGGGCGCCGGGTCCGGCTCACCGACGCGGCCCACCTGGTGCTGCGCCACGCCGAGGCGGTCTTCGCTCAACTGGAGCGTGCGGACGCCGAGTTGGCGACCTACCTGCAGGGCGAGGCCGGGCAGGTGCGGGTCGCCGCGTTCTCCACCGCCGTACCCGCGCTCGTGGTTCCGGCCGTGCGGGCCCTGCGCACCGCGCACCCCGGGGTCGCCGTACGGGTGCGGGAGGCGGAGGCCGGTGAGGCGTACGAGCTGCTCGCGGCCGGGGACGTCGACCTCGCCCTGTCCCTCGCCGCGCACGCGCCGACGGCCCGCGACCCGAAGTTCACACGGGTGCCGTTGCTGGCCGACCCGCTCGACGTCGCCCTCCCGGTCGGCCATCAGCTGGCCGACGAGCCGGGCCTGCGCCTGGCCGACCTCGCCGCCGAGCCGTGGATCTTCGGCGGGTCGGGGCCCTGGTCCGAGATCACCATCGCCGCGTGCGAGGCGGCCGGGTTCATGCCCGAGCAGGCGCACAGCGCCGCGGGGTGGACGGCGATCCTGGCCATGGTCGAGGCGGGCATGGGGGTCGCCCTCGTGCCGCGGATGGCGGCGGCCCGGCGGGACGGGGTCGTGATGTGTCCGCTGGGTGCGGACCGGCCCGTACGGCATGTGGTGGCGGCCGTGCGGAAGGGGGCGGAGAGCGGGGGAGCGGTGCGCAGGGTCCTGGACGCGCTGACCTCACAGCGCGGCTGAAGCCGCAACCTTTCGCGAAAACTGAAAAGGCGTGTCGAAAACTTTCGATGGACCTGGCGGCTCGCGGTCTTCGACAGTGGAGCCATGACGACGACTCCCGCGAACGACACGCCCGCCCAGGACACGCCCGCCCACGACCCGCACGCCAACGACGCGGCCCCGTACGTGAGCGGCGATCCGTACGCCGACTACCGCGCCTTCGGCGACGCGACCGCCTTCGCCGAGCTCGTCGACCTGGCCGACCGGCGCCTGGGCGCCGCGGTCGTCGCCGCCAACGACGAGTTCTTCGCCGAGCGCGAGAACCTCCTCGTCCGCGAGCCCGCCGTCTTCGACCCCGAGCGCTTCGGCCACAAGGGCAAGGTGATGGACGGCTGGGAGACCCGGCGCCGCAGGGGCAGGCGGGACTCGCCGTTCCCCGCGCCCGAGGACCACGACTGGGCGATCGTGCGGCTCGGCGCGCCCGGCGTCATCCGGGGCGTGATCGTCGACACGGCCCACTTCCGCGGCAACTACCCGCAGCGCGTGAGCCTCCAGGCGACATCCGTACCCGGCACGCCGAGCCCGCGGGAGCTGCTCGCGGACGACGTGAAGTGGGAGGAGATCGTCCCGCGTGCCCAGGTGCGCGGCCACGCGTCGAACGCCTTCACCGTCACCTCCGAACGCCGCTACACCCACGTCCGCCTCTGCCAGCACCCCGACGGCGGCATCGCCCGCCTGCGCGTGCACGGCGAGGTGGTCCCCGACCCCGAGTGGCTCGACCTGCTCGGCACGTTCGACCTCGTCTGCGTACTCCACGGGGGTGTGTACGAGGACGCGTCGGACAAGTTCTACTCGTCGCCCACGCAGATCATCCTGCCCGGCACCTCCCGCAAGATGGACGACGGCTGGGAGAACCGGCGCCGCCGCGTCCACGGCACCAACGACTGGGTGCGGTTCCGGCTCGTCGCGCGGGCGGCGATACGGGCGGTGGAGATCGACACGGCGTACCTCAAGGGGAATTCGGCCGGGTGGATCGCGCTGAACGGCCGCGACGGGGAGAACGGCGACTGGTTCGAGATCATCCCGCGCACCCGGTTGCAGCCCGACACCCTCCACCGCTTCCCGCTGCCGTCCGAGGCGGTCGCCACACATGTCCGCCTCGACGCGTTCCCCGACGGGGGCGTGGCCCGGCTGCGGTTGCACGGCAGCCTGACCGACGCGGGGCGGGCGGCACTGAAGGCGCGGTTCGGCCGGGGGTGAGCCGGGGTGTTCGGCCGGGTGAGGGTGGGCTGTGGCTGGTCGCGCTCCGAGGCGGGGCCGCTGATCGACACAGCCCCGCGCCCCCGAAGGCATGCGGCTTCGCCGTGCCTTCTCCGGAGGGATGCCGCACGCAGTGCGTGCATCTCAGGGGCGCGGGGAACCGCGCGACCAGCCCAGCCGGGCCGGCAGCCGCCATGCGACACCGGCCCGGCAGACGGGAACGCGCTACGCGGGCGCGGAACCGCTACGCGGGCGCGGAACCGCTACGCGTCAGCGGCCTGCGCCCGCAGCGCCCGCTCCACGCCCGAGCGGGACTCGGAGACCAGCCTGCGCAGGGCCGCGTTCGGCTCCGCGGAGGCGAGCCAGCGGTCCGTCGCCGCCAGCGTGTCGGGCGTGACCTGCACCGACGGGTAGAGGCCGATCGCGATCTGCTGGGCCATCTCGTGCGAGCGGGACTCCCAGGCGCCCTTGAGCGCCTCGAAGTACTTGTCCGTGTACGGGGCGAGCAGCTCGCGCTGGTCGGGCTGGACGAAGCCCGCGATCACCGCTTCCTGCACCGCGTTGGGCAGCTTGTCGGACTCGACGACCGAAGCCCACGCACGGGCCTTCGCCTCCGCCGTCGGACGCGCCGCGCGGGCCGTCGCCGCGTGCCGCTCGCCCGCGGCCGTCGTGTCCCGCTCGTACTCGGCGGCGATCTCCTCCTCGTCGTAGCGGCCGACCGCCGCGAGGCGCTCCACGAACGCCCAGCGCAGCTCCGTGTCGACGGCGAGGCCCTCGATCGTCTGCGTGCCCTCCAGCAGGTCGACCAGCAGGTCGAGTTGCTGCGGCGTACGGGCCGTCTCCGCGAACGCCCGCGCCCAGGCCAGCTGGTGGTCGCTGCCCGCCTCGGCGGTGCGCAGGTGGGTGAGAGCAGCCTCGGTCCAGCGGGCCAGGAGCGCGTCGCGGTGGGCCGGTGCCGCGTACAGGTCCACGGCCAGCTTCACCTGACGGTGCAGCGACTGGACGACGCCGATGTCGCTCTCCTTGCCGATCCCGGAAAGGACCAGGTCCAGGTAGGAGCTGGCCGACAGCTCCGCGTCCCGCGTCATGTCCCACGCCGACGCCCAGCACAGGGCGCGCGGCAGCGACGACTCGAAGTCGCCGAGATGCTCCGTGACGGTGGCCAGGGACTTCTCGTCGAGGCGGACCTTGGCGTACGACAGGTCGTCGTCGTTGAGCAGGATCACGGCCGGGCGGTGCTTGCCGACCAGCTGCGGTACGTCCGTGGAGCCGGTGGCGGCGACGTCGAGCTCGACACGCTCGCCGCGCAGCAGCTTGCCGCTGCCCTCGTCGAGGTCGTACAGGCCGATCGCGATGCGGTGCGGCCGCAGGACCGCCTCGCCCTTCGCGCCCTCGGGCAGCGCGGGCGCCTCCTGCCGTACGGCGAACGACGTGATGACGCCGTGCTCGTCGGTCTCGATCTCGGGGCGCAGGACGTTGATCCCCGCCGTCTCCAGCCACGCCTTCGACCACGCCTTCAGATCGCGCCCGCTGGTCTCCTCGAGCGCGCTCAGCAGGTCGCTCAGCCGCGTGTTGCCGAACGCGTGCCGCTTGAAGTACGCCTGCACACCCTGGAAGAACTCGTCCATGCCGACATAGGCGACGAGCTGCTTGAGCACCGAGGCGCCCTTCGCGTACGTGATGCCGTCGAAGTTGACGAGCACGTCGTCCAGGTCACGGATGTCCGCCATGATCGGGTGCGTGGAGGGCAGCTGGTCCTGCCGGTAGGCCCACGTCTTCATCTGGTTCGCGAACGTCGTCCACGAGTGCGGCCAGCGCGAGTCCGGCGCGTACGCCTGACAGGCGGCCTCCGCGTACGTGGCGAACGACTCGTTCAGCCACAGGTCGTTCCACCACTCCATGGTGACCAGGTCGCCGAACCACATGTGGGCCAGCTCGTGCAGGATCGTCGCGGCCCGCATCTCGTACGCGGCGTCGGTCACCTTCGACCGGAACACGTACTGGTCGCGGAGGGTCACCGCGCCCGCGTTCTCCATGGCACCCGCGTTGAACTCCGGCACGAACAGCTGGTCGTACTTGGCGAACGGGTACGCGTAGTCGAACTTCTCCTGGAACCAGTCGAAGCCCTGCCGGGTCACCTCGAAGATCGCGTCCGAGTCGAGGAACTCGGCGAGCGAGGGCCGGCAGTAGATGCCCAGCGGCACCGACTGGCCCGTCTCCGGGTTCTCGTACGACGAGTGCACCGAGTGGTACGGGCCGGCGATGAGCGCCGTGATGTACGTGGACATGCGCGGCGTCGGCTCGAAGACCCATACGTCGTGCTCGGGCCCTGACGGCTCCGGGGTCGGCGAGTTCGACACGACGGTCCAGCCCGTCGGCGCTTTCACGGTGAACTGGAAGGTCGCCTTCAGGTCCGGCTGCTCGAACGAGGCGAAGACGCGGCGCGCGTCCGGCACCTCGAACTGCGTGTAGAGATATGCCTGCTGGTCGACCGGGTCGACGAACCGGTGCAGGCCCTCACCGGTGTTCGTGTACGCGCAGTCGGCGACGACCCTCAGCTCGTTGGGCCCCGCCTCCAGCCGGTCGAGCGCGATGCGCGAGTCCCGGAAGACGGCGGCGACGTCCAGCGCCTCACCGTTGAGCACCACCTCGTGGACGGCGTCGGCGATCAGGTCGATGAACGTCCCGGCTCCCGCCTCGGCGCTGTCGAAGCGGACCGTGGTCGCCGACCGGAAGGTGCCGCCCTCCTGCGCTCCGGAGAGGTCGAGATCGATCTCGTACGAGTCAACGGTGAGCAGCTTCGCCCGCTGCTGCGCCTCTTCACGGGTCAGATTGGTGCCAGGCACGCGGTCATCTCCTAGTGCGGTGGTCGGTGCTGTCAGTACTGGTACTGCCGGTGCGCTTGTGGCGCTGCCGGTCATCCTTCCACGCGCCTGACGCGAAGGCGATGTCCGTTTTCCGCCGGTGAACACACACGCGCCGCGCCAGCCTGGCACCCATGACCGCCTACACCGCACGGCCGATCGACGCCACCGCCCTCAAGGAACTGCGCACCACCGACGACGCGGGCCGCCCGTGCGCCCCGTACACCGCGACCGGCACCGACGCGGGCTCCCCGCTGCGCTGTTGCCTTCGCCCCGTCGAGCCGGGTGAGCGGATCGCCCTCGTCACCTACGCGCCGCTGCGCCGCTGGGCCGCCGCGACGGGCGCGACGCCGGGCGCGTACGACGAACAGGGCCCCGTCTTCATCCACCCCGGCGACTGCGGCGGCCCGGCACCGGACCGCGACATCGGTGTCTATCCGTTCGCCCGCCCCGGCGCGCGGCGCACGGTCCGCCGCTACGACGCCCGCGGCCACATCGTCGGCGGCGCCCTTCTGGAGCTCCCGGAGGACACCACCGCCGCCTTCGACACGGCCCTGGACGCGGCGTTCGCCGACCCGGCCGTGGAACTCGTGCACGTCAGGGCGCTGGAGTACGGGTGCCTGCTCTTCGAGGTGCGGCGGCCCGAGCGGGGGTGACCCGGCGGACGCCGCCGACGCGAACGCCCCGCCCCGGACATCCCGGGGCGGGGCGCTGACGGCGGCTACGGTCAGGCCGTGCGCAGTTCCTCGGCCACCAGCTCGGCGATCTGCACCGCGTTCAGCGCGGCGCCCTTGCGCAGGTTGTCGTTGGAGACGAACAGCGCCAGGCCGTTCTCGACCGTCTCGTCGCCGCGGATGCGGCCCACGTACGAGTCGTCCCTGCCCGCCGCGCCGAGCGGCGTCGGCACGTCGGTGACCGTGACGCCCTCGGCGCCGGAGAGGATCTGCGTGGCGCGCTCGGGGCTGAGCGGACGCGCGAACCGGGCGTTGATCTGCAGCGAGTGACCGGTGAAGACGGGCACCCGCACGCACGTGCCGGAGACCTTGAGCTCCGGGATCTCCAGGATCTTGCGGGACTCGTTGCGGAGCTTCTGCTCCTCGTCGGTCTCGTTCAGGCCGTCGTCGACGACCGAGCCTGCCATCGGCAGCACGTTGTACGCGATCGGGGCGACGTACTTGACCGGCTCGGGGAACGCCGCGGCCGAGCCGTCGTGGGTGAGCTTGGGGGCGTCCGCGCCGACCTTCTCGACCTGCGTGTACAGCTCCTCGACACCGGCGAGCCCGGAGCCGGAGACGGCCTGGTAGGTGGCGACGACCAGCGCTTCGAGGCCCGCCTCGGCGTGCAGCGGCTTCAGGACCGGCATGGCGGCCATCGTCGTGCAGTTCGGGTTGGCGATGATGCCCTTGGGGCGGTCGGCGATGGCGTGCGGGTTGACCTCGGAGACCACCAGCGGCACCTCGGGGTCGCGGCGCCAGGCCGACGAGTTGTCGATCACGACGGCGCCCTGCGAGGCCACCTTCTCGGCCAGCGCCTTCGACGTGGCGCCGCCCGCCGAGAACAGCACGATGTCCAGGCCCGTGTAGTCGGCCGTCGAGGCGTCCTCCACCGTGACGCCGTCCAGGACCGTACCGGCGCTGCGGGCCGAGGCGAACAGGCGCAGCTCGTCGACGGGGAACTCACGCTCGGCGAGGATCTTGCGCATGACCGTGCCGACCTGACCGGTGGCTCCGACGATTCCGACCTTCACAGGGGTTCCTCCGTACGTGCGTGCTGCTGGGGTGCTGCGGTGCTGCGGCCGTGAGGCGGCCTGGCGGGTGACTCCATGATGCGTCTGTCCAGGTCGGCCTTGTCCAATCCATTGTCCGCGCCTCGGACAGCGTGGGAAAAACCACATGCGGGCGGGCGCACCACCACTGGGGGCGCGCCCGCCCGCGTGACTCGGCTCACCGAGGAGTACCGAGCGGCACCACGGGGTGCCGGGGGGTGACGGCGGGGGCTACCGCGTGACCTTCGCGATCTTCACGCTGCCGACGCCCGCGACCACACCGCGCTCGTTGAGCAGTCGCACCTGCCCGAAGAACTCCCGGCCCTCCGGCGCCGCGCCCGCCGCCGTGACCTCGGCGGTGATCTTCGTGGACGCGCCGTCGGGCAGCTTCACCGGCGCCGCGCCGTCGACCTTCACCGTGCCGAGGGTCGGCGAGAAGAACACGTCGGTGTAGTCGTACTCGGTCGAGCCGGACGGCACCGAGTAGCCGGCCACCTCGATCCGGTACGTGCCGGCGGCCGGCTTCGCGATGCTCACCGACTCCTCCGAGTCGCCGTCCGCCGACTGGCCGACGACCTTGCCGTCGGCGTCGTAGACCGTCAGGTCGAGGTCGGCGGAGCGGTCCGAGACGTTGCCGATCGCCACGTCGAGCTTCTCGGCGCCCTCGGGCACCTCGACCGTGGTGGTCCGCGTGTCGCCCTGCCCGATGGTGGGCCGCGCCGTCTTCGACGAGCCGAGCGCGCCGCCCCGCACCGTGCCGCCGTCGATCGCCGCGAAGTGGTTGGTGACGTTCCACTCCGCGGCGGCCGGGGTGCCCGCCTTCGCCTCGGGCACGGTCAGCGTCGCCGGGTCGAAGGCCGCGCCGAGCACGGTCACGTCCAGCGTGTACGGGTTGTCGAGCAGCGGCGACGTACGCCGCGCCTCCACCTCGACCTCCCAGACCCCGGCCTGCGGATCTGTGTACGAGCGCAGGTCCGGGCGGCAGGTGTTGGCCGGGTTGTAGTGCGGGTAGCAGTTCGGCGTCGACGTCGGGTCGACCGGCACGCCGTACGGGTGCACGGTGATGAACCGGGTCTGGCTCTCATCCTTGAGCCCGCTCATCCGTACCTGCAGCGACTTGGCGCCCTTCGGCACGCTCACGAAGTACGAGACGGTGCTGTTGCGCTGCACCGACCCCCGCTCGCGGACCGTGTAAGCGGGCCCGGCGAGGGGCTCGGCCACGACGACGGTCGCCATGACCTGCTGGTCGACGCCCCGGGTGCGCGGGTCGTCCACGCGCAGGATCGCGCTGTGCAGCCCGGCCGTCCGCGCCCTGGCCCGCACCTTCACGGTGACCGGCTCGTCCAGCGGCAGCCACACGTGCCGGGGCCCGGCCACGGAGAACGTACGGCCCTCGTTGTTCGCCAGCGAGAGGCGGTGCAGGACGGGGCGGTCGGGCCCGGACGTGCGCGTGATCGTCACGTCGTACGTCTTGCGCTGTCCGACCTTGAGGCCGCCCTCACGGTCGTAGATGCCCGTGCCGAAGCCCGGCGTCCTGAGCGCGTCGTCGATCGCGGTGTCGACCGGGGCCTTCACCGTGTACGTGTGGGCGCTCGCGCCGTGCCGGTGCCTGAGCAGCTTCCAGGCGCGCACGATGTCGATGAGGCCGGAGCCCTCCTCGTACGCCTGCACGCCCTTGATGTGCCGGGCCGTCGAGGTGAGGGCGGTGCGCAGCGTGGCCGGGGTCACGTCGACGCCCGCCCGCTTCGCCGCCGAGAGCAGCAGCGCGCTCGCGCCCGTGGCCTGCGGCGACGCCATCGAGGTGCCCTGGAGCATCGAGTAGCCGGCGGGCAGGCCGTAGCCGGCCTCGGGGACCGGGTTGCCGGGCAGCCACGTCTGGGTGGTGTTGATCGCGGCGCCGGGCGCGGAGAGCGTCGGCGTGAAGCCGCCGTCCTCGCGTGGGCCGCGCGACGAGAACGGCATCATGGCATACCGCTCGCTCACGCCGGAGCCGTAGTTCGCCGCCCATGTCTGCTTGGAGACGGTCGCGCCGACCGAGATCACCTTGTCGGCGAGGCCGGGGTCGCCGATCGTGTTGGCGCCGGGCCCGGAGTTGCCCGCCGAGATGACCAGCTGCACGCCGTAGTCGTCGATGAGGCGCGTGTACAGCTCGGCGCGGGCGTTGTTGCCGTCGTTGAGGGCGGGCAGTCCGCCGATCGACATGTTGACGATGTCGACGCCGCGCTTGGTGACCAGGTCGATCATGCCCTCGGTCAGCGCGACGTTGGTGCAGCCGCCGCTCCAGGTGCAGGCGCGCGAGGAGACCAGCTTGGCGCCGGGCGCGGCACCGTTCATGTGCTTGTTTCCGAACAGGCCGTTGGCGGCGGTGATGCCCGCGACGTGCGTGCCGTGCTCGGACTCGATGACGCCGATGTTGACGAAGTCGGCCTTCTTGCCGACCCAGTCGCCGCCGTACGGGTCCATCGGGACGTCCTTGCGGATCTCCACGACGAACGGCACCCGCTCGACGACGTCGGTCCTCGGGTCGTCCTTGCCGAAGTACCCGACCTGGTAACCGTCCTTGTACGGCTTCATCGGGGTGTCGTCGGTGAAGTCGCCGTTGTCGTCGAGGTCGACGGTGACCGTCCCGGCCTTCGCGTCGTACAGCACGCCCCACGTGTCGGTGGTGTCGCCGTCGCGGTTCAGGTCGCCCTTCTCGTCACCGCCCGTGGTGGCCGACTCGGCGAAGGTGCTGATCCCGTACGAGCCGGAGGGCGCCTGCCAGGTGCGGCCGTGGTAGGTGAACGTGGGCCCGGTCACCTGGGTGACCATCGGCCGCCATGTCCTGTCGCCGTCGACGATCGGGTCGGTCGCGGTGACCCAGTCGACGATCTTGCGCTCGCCGGTGGTGGTCCGCTGGAGCGCCGGGTGGCCGAGGTCGATGCCCGAGTCGAGGATGCCGATGGTGACGCCGCGGCCGTCCGCCTTCGGGTGGTGCTTGACGAAGTCGACCGCGCCGGTCTCGAAGGACGGGTTGTACGGGTTCTTGGCGGGGGTGTCCTCGCCGGGGCCGCTGTACGTGCGGGTGGCCGTGGACTGCGCGCGGGTGGCGGCGCCGCGGGCGCTGTCCGCGCCCGGCGTCGGATCGTCGAGCGGTATCTCCCGGCGCAGATCGATGGCGTGCACCGAGCCGAGCTTCTCGGCCGCGGCGATCGCGGCGTCCGCGCTGCCGGTGGGCACGGTCGCCCGGACGTAGCCGAGCTTGTCGTCGCGGCGGCCCACGGAGCCGCCCTTGACGCCGTCCAGCTTGTGGGCGACCTGTTCGGTACGGCCGGGCGCGGTGGCGACCATCATGGTCACGTTCTTCTTGCCGTCGGCCTTGGCGTCGGCAAGCAACTGGGCGTCCTGCGCGCCGAGTTTGTCGCTCGCACGGCTCTTGGCGGGGGTGCCGGTGGTGCCGGTGGTGCTGTCGGGGCCCGCCGCCGCGAAGGCCGCGGGAAGCGGCCCGGCGGCGGCGACGGCGGCGGACAGCACCGCCGCGGCCGCGAGCCGGGCCGTGCGTCTCGCGCCGGATATGCGGGTCACAGGGCCGCGCTGAGAATCTCGGAACATCAGCATCCTCGTGTGGGGTTCGGAATTCGGTGCCGGATGATCGCTCAGCTTTACTTAAATGACCATCTTTTGTGGAGTGTTGACCGAGGCGGGATGGAGTCATGGCGTACACCCGCCATACGTCACCGGTGCCGAACCGCACCAATCCCGGGCGAACGGCGTGCGGGGCGGCCCCGCAGCCTCTAACTTCAGGTGATGCAGAGAGAGCGGAAAGAGCTGAGGGTGGCGGCGTACGCCGTGTGCGTACGTGACGGCCAGGTGCTGCTCGCGCGCTGGATCGCACGCGACGGCAGCAAACGCTGGACGCTGCCCGGCGGCGGCATGGACCACGGCGAGGACCCCTACGACACCGTGATCCGCGAGGTCGACGAGGAGACCGGCTACGTCCTGCGCCCCACCGCGTTCCTCGGTGTCGACTCGGTCCTGCGCCGCTACCCCCGCTCGGCGGGCCGGGTCGCCGACTTCCACGGACTGCGCCTCGTCTACGAGGGCGAGATCACCGGCGGCGAACTCCGCCACGAACAGAACGGCTCGACGGACATGGCCGCCTGGCACGACCTCGCCGTGGTGGACGCCCTCCCGCACGTCGAACTCGTCGACGTGGGGCTGCGGTTGTGGCGCGAGCGCCCCGCCGACGGGCACGCTCTTCCCCACGAGGTGAACCCGAAGTGACCGGCGCCCCACCACCCGGCCACCCGCGCATGACCGGCACAGGGCCCCGCCGGACGCCCGAGATCCACGTGGTGTGATCGGCGGCGCGCGTTGCGTCGCCGTTCACGCGAGGGCCATCCCCGCTGCCAACGATCCAGTACGAGCGGGTCGCCCGGGCCCGGCCGCACCCGCGGCCGACCGCCGCGCTCGCCCCGCCGCACCGCACTCGCCGCCTTCGTCCAGTTCACCGACCTGCACCTGGCCGACGTGCAACACCCGTTGCGCTTCGAGTACGTGAGGTCCGCTATGGCGAGCGCCTGGCGCGCGCAGACGAACCTGGACGCGTCGACCCAGTACTACACATTCCGCGTCAGCGACGACGTCGTAGGCGTCAGCCTCGACACCACCGACCCGGGCGGCAACTACCAGGGCTCGATCGGCGCGGCCCAACTGAAGTGGCTGGAGCGCAAGCTGGCTCAGGCGGCCCGGGACGGCGACCAGGTCCTGATCTTCTCCCACCACACGAGCAAGACGATGACGAACCTGCGCACGAACCCGCACCACCGCGGCGACGAGCGCCACGGCGGCGCGGAACTCGTCGCCCTCCTGGCCCGCCACCGCCAGGTCCTGGCCTGGATCAACGGTCACAGCCACAAGAACGACATCACGCCGCACAAGGGCGAGCACGGCGCCCCCGGATTCTGGGAGATCTCGACGGCATCCCATGTCGACCACCCGCAACTGGCCCGGGTGATCGAGATAGCGGACAACCACGACGGCACGCTCTCGCTCTTCACCACGCTCATCGAATCGGCGGCACCGCACCGCACGGATTTCACGGACCTCAGCCAGACGGGTCTGGCGGCCCTTTACCGCGAACTGTCCTTCAACGCGCCGGGGGCGAGGAAGACGCTGGCGGGAAACAGGGAGGACGGAAACACGGAACTGCTCCTGAAGAAAGCGTAGAAGCGGCACAGGTGAAGGGGTGGACGGACGGCCTGCCCGCCCACCCACCCCTTCACTCCCCTCCTGGGCACCGCACCCGGCATGCCTACCGGGGCAGCACCACGACATACGCCGCCGGATCACGCTCGTCGGAGGTCATCAGGGCGGTCCGTACGACGGTGGCCTGCTGCTCGACGGACTCGCGCAGCTTCTTCGGGGTGATGTGCACGACCGTGATACCCAGCCGCTCCAAGTGCTCCCGCTTACGGGCGTACTCGCTCCACAGCGCGTCCTCGTCCTGCCGCGGGGCGCGGGTGTCCAGCTCCACGGCGACCGCGTGCTCGGGCCAGTACGCGTCCACGCCGCCGAGGTGCGGTCCGCCCGGCAGCCGCAGGTCGACGTTCCACACCGGGTCGGGCAGCCCGTGCTCCCGCACCATCGCGTACAGCCGGTCCTCGGCGATGGCCCGCCCCTCGGCGAGCAGCGAGTCGACGGCGTCCACCACATGAGGCCGCGTCAGCAACCGGCACTGGTTGAGCTCGCGCACCACGGCGGCAGGCTCACAGTGCCCGCCCCGCACGGCCTCGGTGAGCAGCCGCCGCACCGCGTTGGCGTCGGAAAGACCGGCCACGGCGTCGGCCAGCGCCCGCGGCACCGGCGCCACGGGCACGCCCTGGAGCTGAACGGGTGCCGGCAGCCAGGTGGCCCGCACCAGCCGCGCGAACTCGGTCGACCGCAGCCGCCGGGTGCGCGGCACGAGCACGTCGATGTGGTCGAGGGAGGCCGCCGGGGGAGCGGCACAGAACCCGTGCAGGCTGAGCGCGGCGAGCCCGGTGACCATGGCGTCGCGGTACGGGGAGGCGACCGGCCCGTCGGGAACGGCGGCGGGACCCGGCGTCGCACCGGGCGCGGGCTGCGAGGGCACGGCATCCATACGCGTCCGGGTCGCCTGCACCCGAGCGGCGTACAGCAGCACGGCGTGCAGCCGCTCATCGCTGGTGGGCGGCCCCGGGTGCAACAGGAAAACCCCGGGCAGCAGTTGCTGCCACGGCCCACCCTCCCGGCACTGCTCCTGCGCGACGGAGTGGGACACGCCGTGCGCCTTGAGCTGCGCGCCACTCATGACGCGCCGCTGGTTGCGGCTGAGGTGGCAGAGGGGGAGCGGGCGGGACGAGAGCGGGGCGGGGGTGTTGTGGTTCATGACCCGGACATTCCCGACGGCCACGCCCCCGCTAACCGCTGTTACAGTCCCGTCGACAAAACCGGACAAGCCTGCACTAAAGCTTGCACCCAAGAATGCCGAAAACCCCAGGCGGGCCCGGGGGTTACGGCTGGGTGTGGCTGGATTCGGTAACACCCGGGAGGCGGGGTCGGTATTCAAACCGGGCCTTGACAGGGATCCGTCAGCGAGTTCCAATGCCGCGACTGTGAATTTGATGTGACCATAAGAGCGGGGAACTGTGTTGTCGCGGCGGGGGAATCATGGGCGGACGTATGCGCGGAGATCGGTCTGAGCGGAGGGGCCTCGGTCGACAACGGGTCGATCGTGCTGGACGGCGTCGGCGACGCTGCCACGGCACCGGGCTTCGACGGGCCCGGCGCGAACAAGGCCCGGCAGCGGGCCGCCCGTGACCGGAAGGCCGCGCGGTGCAGGCCCCGCGGGCCGCGGCGGAGCGCAAGGGTGCTTGGCCCAAGAGCAGTGAGGCCACGGGCAGCCTGAAGCACGGCAAGGCGGGAAGGGTGTCGCCCGGCGGTGCCCCGGTCACCCTGCGGCCGAAGTCCACGTCCGCTCTTGACAGGAGCCAGTCCCCCAGATCCAATACGCGTCCTGTGAAGGAATTGCGAACGGGGAAAACCGGGTGAGTGCGGGCGTGGTGGGCGGCCAAGGCGTCTACGAACGGTTGTTTGCGGTTGAGGGGTATGCAGAGGTGCGCCGGATCGCAGAGGAGCGGCTGGCTGCCGAAGGGCCCGATCCGGCGCAGTACCGATGGCTGGGGCTCGGGCACATGGCGGAGGACGAGGATGATCACGACGCCGCCGCGGAGACGGCGTTCCGGCGCGGGTTGGAGCTGGCGCCTGATGACATCGACCTGATCGCCGCATACGCCGAACTGTGCCTGCGCGCAGACGGCTTCGACTATCCCGGGCGGGCGAAGCGTGCGCCGCAACTGGTTGCCCGGCTTGAGGAACTGGCTGCCGGGTCCCCGCAGGACCAGCATGTGCAGGACGTGTTGGCGTGGCATCGGCGTGGCTATTTCGCGGACTTCCGCCTGAGGACGGTGGAAGCGATGGGACGCCGGGCTCAAGTGGACCAGCAGAGTGCTGATCTCGATGCCGCGCTGAACGCCCGACGTGCGGACCGCGCAGTCTCCGCCGACCTTCAGCCGTCTTTGGACCTGTCCCCGACCACGGTCCCTGAGCGGCATCGGGAGGCTGTGACGGCCGCGACCTTGGAGGAACTCTCCGGCAAGGCCGATGCGCCGGCGCGGTTTCTCGCGAGGAACCGGGCCGGCGCGTGGGTGGTGGCCACGGGGCTGTCGTTCGCCACGAACCGGCTGTTGCGGACGTTCGGCGTGGTGGACGGGATCTCCCTGTGGGGCTTCCTCTGGTTCGTGCCGCTGCTGCTTCTCGACCGCCGACTGGCCGCCGCTCGTGCACGGGCGAGGCGGGCGGTCATCGCCCGTGTCGTCGCAGAGGGTCCTGGTCCGTCAGGGGAGGGCAGCGGAGAGAGCGTGTCCGCAGACTGAGGCTGGCCTCGGCAGCTGACAGTTCTGCGCGCGAGGTGGCAGTCGCGAGTCGGTGACCGCGCTCGTCGCGGCAGCACTCGGGGCCTCGGCCGTTGACAGCTGCACGGTCCGATCGGGCCGGATACTCCTCGAGATCCTGTACCACCCGGACGACGGACTGGCCGCCGACTTCATCGGATGACCGTTCACGATCGAGGCTGAGGCCGACGACCCAGCTCCCATTCTTGTCGCAGCGGAGTCCCGTTGCCGCCCGCGACTTCGAGGACAAGTTCCCGGACGTGGGCGGCAAGGCGGTGGGGGCGAGCTGGTGGAGCCGTCAGAGCCGGTGGAGCCGGAGGATGCGGTGAGTTGACGGTGTGGCTGGGCAGGTTTTTCGACGCTGCCAGCTGGAGCGGTAGCTCCAAGGGCTCACCCGCACCCGCCGATCGTCACCACCCGCGCCCAACCCGGAGGCCCCGGCGGCACGTAGTCCCGGTCGTCCTCGGCCGAGGACGAGGCGGAGGCGGAGGCGGCACGGGGAAACAGGCCCACCACGGTGCGGCACGGCGGCCGGGACGAAGGCCACGGGGTCTGCCCGTCCGTCAGGGCGACGATCACGTCGGGGCGGGCGGAGCCGGAGCGCAGAGCACGGGCGAAACCCGAGCGCAGGTCCGTGCCGCCGCCCCCGATCAGCTCGATGTTCTCCGCGCGGCACAGTGGGACGGCGACGCCGGCCGCCGCGTCGCAGGACAGCACCGAGACCAGGTCGCGCCGACCGCCCACCGCCCGTGCGATCGCCGCGACTTCGAGCAGTGCGCTGCCGAGCTCCGCGTCGCTCACCGAACGGGAGGTGTCGATGACGACGCAGACCCGCGGCGGTGTACGGCGCAGGCTCGGCAGCACCACCCCGGGCACGGAGGCCGAGCGCCGCGACGGGCGGCGGTAGGTGTGGTTCTCGCCCACCCCCGGAGTACTCGCCGCCGAGCGCACCGCCGCCCCGAGCAGCTGTCGCCACGGCTGGGGCGGGTGGAACGCCTCGTCCGCCCATCTTCGCCAGCCGTCCGGGGCGTTCCCCGGACGGCCCCTGATGCCCTCCGCGACCCGGAAGCGGACCGCGTCGCGCTGCTGGCGGCTCAGGCCGTGGGCCCCGTCCGGCCCCAGCTCCCACGGTCGCGGCTCGCCGTCGGCGCCGCTGCCGCAGTCCAGCCAGGCGAGTTCGGGCGGCAGGCCGGACATCGACGCCGTGCGCAGGTACTCCTCCATCAGGAGCCCGTCGGGCAGACGCAGCAGAGAGGGGCGTACCACGCCGTCGGGTGTCGGCAGGCCGTCGCCGTAGATGTCGTCGTTGATCTCGAAGTCGGCGGCGATGTTGCGGCGCAGGCGTTCGCCCGGTCCGTACGCCTCGTGGTGGCGGGCGTAGCGCTCGCCGCGCTCGTGGTGGTCCCGGAGCAGGTGGGAGACCTCGTGGACCCAGACACCCGCCAGCTGCTCCACCGGAGTGCGGGCCACGAAACCGGGGGAGACGTACACCCGCCAGTGCGCGTCCACGGACATCGTCGGCACCGACCGGTCCTCGACCACGTGCAGCGCGAAGAGCGCCGCGGCCAGGTAGGGGCGGACCCGCACGGCGTGCAGCCGCGCCGTCAGCAGCTTGTCCATGTCCAGGGGGAGCCGGCGACCGTGGCCTGCTCCGGTTTCCGTTCCGGCGGGGTGGCCTCGTACCGGAACCGGCTGTCGTACGGGTTCCGTCATCGGCTCGCCCTCCGTACCTGCCCGGCCGTGACCCGCGCCACCGAACGGTCCGCGCCTTCGGTGAGGCCGATGACCGGGGCGAGGCGCTCCAGGGCCTCCGGGACCTCCCAGTCGTCGCGGCGCAGCCCGGCCAGCGCCTTCG
Source organism: Streptomyces beihaiensis (assembly GCF_026274175.1). Classification (GTDB taxonomy): domain Bacteria; phylum Actinomycetota; class Actinomycetes; order Streptomycetales; family Streptomycetaceae; genus Streptomyces; species Streptomyces beihaiensis. Next base: position 41,753 of record NZ_JAPHNL010000035.1, on the reverse strand, counting down.
CCGGGCCCACGAGCAGGTCGGGCGAGCCGGTCTCCATGGCGCGGACGAGCAGCGCCCAGGCCGCGGCCCAGCGGTCGTGCTCCGGCCGCGCCCCGACCGCCGCGACCACGCCCTCCAGCGCCGCCTGCCGCAGGTCACCGCGGGCCGGGAGGTCGGCGGCGGACGGATCGGCGAGCAGGGACTCGGGGTCGGGCAGCTCCAAACGGTCCAGGTGGGCCATGAGTTCGAGGCCGGGGCCGTCGCCGACCGCGCCCCGGACCAGCAGCCCGAGGACGTCCCGCGACACGTCCGCCGCCGTACCGAAGGCCAGCAGCGTCAGTGCCGCCTCCCAGCTGCGTGGCGAGGGCCAGGCGCCGCCCCGGCGCGTCTCGCTGCTGGGCAGCTGGTGGATGAGGTTCGGCCGGGCCTCCAGGAAGCCGCAGACCGCGCGCCGCGCGTACGCCGCCGCGTCCGTGAGCCGCTCGGGTGCTAGCCGCGGCAGCCTGGCCCTCGGCCAGACGCCGCCGAGGCCGCGTACGACGACGTCCCGGTCGTGCACCCAGTGCAGGTGCACGAAACGGTTGGCCAGCGGCGGGCTCAGCTCCCAGCCGTCCGCCGCCGAGGCACGCGGGTTGGCCGCCGCCACGATTCTCACGCCCTGCGGCAGTTGAAGGGCGCCGACCTTGCGTTCGAGGACGACCCGGAGCAGGGCGGCCTGGACGGCGGGCGTGGCGGTGGACAGCTCGTCGAGGAAGAGGAGGCCCCGCCCGGCGCGCACCAGTTCCACCGCCCACTGGGGTGGCGCCATAGGCACGCCCTGGGTGGCGGGGTCGTCTCCCACGATCGGCAGGCCCGAGAAGTCGGACGGCTCGTGGACACTGGCGATCACTGTGGTCAGCGGAAGGTCGAGCGAGGCGGCGAGCTGGGTGAGCGCGGCCGTCTTGCCGATGCCGGGCTCGCCCCAGAGGAGGACGGGCAGGTCGGCCGCGACGGCCAGCGTCAGCGCCTCCAACTGTTCGTCGTGGCGCGGCTCGATGGTGGTCGTGCGCAACAGGGTCAACAGGGAGTCGGACAGAGTCATCTGGGCGTTCGAAGGCATGGGCATCACCTGAGGTAAGTAGGAGAAGGCGGAGGAGAAGGGGAAGGCGAAGGCGAAGGAGAAGGAGAAGGAGAAGGAGAAGGAGAAGGAGAAGAAGAGAGCGAAGGCGAGCGAGAGCGAGCGCGAGAGCGAAGGGAGAGGGTCGGCGGAGAGAGGTGAGGCAGGGAAGGGGGGAGGCAGGGAGGGGGGATGTAGGGAAGGGAGGAGGGAAGTCAGCGGTGCATGCCCGTACGCGGCCTGGCCCGGCTGGTCGACTTCTCGCGCGGTACGGCGACCGCACGGCGGCCGATTCGGCCGAAGCCCGTCTCCACCGGATGCGCGACGGTGAGCGGACGGTCGAGCCCTGACCGGTACAGCCCCTGGGCGACGCGGCGGTCCGCGGCCGCCTCCAGCTCGGCCTTGAGCGGTCCTTCGCGCAGCAGGGCGGCAGGGCCGAGCAGGCCCTCCACCACGCTCAGCGCGCCGGTCACGTCGCCGTGCCGAAGCCGCTCGCGTACCGAGGGAAGTGCCTGCGGGGCGCGGTGCGCCGCGTCGATGGCGCGCAGGCACGGCAGCGGGGGCCCGCCGAGCGCCATGAGCAGTGCCTCGCAGCGCAGTTGGGCCGGGTCGTGGTCGACCGCCGTCAGTACCCCGTCCCGCAGTGCGATCCGGTGGGTCTCGCCTCTGCAGAGCACGCGGTGCGGGTCGCCGGCGGGGGCGACCGGAGGTGGTGGCGGCGCCACGCCGGGTTCCGGCAACGCCGTCGCGACGAGCGGGTGCAGTTGCCCGTGCGTGATGAGCCCGGAGTGCAGAAGTTCGAGGTCCGGCAGGGTCCGGGCCGCCGCCTCCGGCAGGACCGGGAGCGCCGCGATCTCCTGAGCGGGCGGCGGCTGTCGCACTGGGCGGAACGTCGGCGCGTGAGCGTCGTCGGGGGCCACGAGGGTCAGTACGGCGATGTCGCGCGCGCCGAGCCGCACGGTGAAGGTGCCGCGTGGGCGGCCCTCGGCCCGCAGCAACAGCTCGGCCTCGTCGGCCCAGCGTCCGGTCGCCCATGTGTCGGTGACGGACCTGGAGCCGCACCGCTGGGCCAGCTCACCGCTGCGTGTGGCGTCCCACAGATGCCGATGCAGATCGAGGCGGAAACGCCGTTCGGGGTGCGGGTGCGGGTGCGGGTGCGGGTGGGGGTGTCGGTGCGGGTGCGCATCGGCGTGTGTACGCGTACGTGTGTGCGCGTCCGCGCGCGTGCCCCCGCCTCCCTCCCACACGGCCAGCGACATCCGCTGCCCGCCCTCGGCCTGGGCCGGTGGCGTCCGCACCACGAGGTGCAACGCGGTGTCGGAGCCCGAAGTGGAGCCCGAAGTGCCGTACTGGGCCAGGGAGATGGTCAGTCCGGCCCGCAGCAGCCCGTCGGGCGCGACGCGCGGCATGTGCCAGCGCAGCAGATCCGGCGCGAGTCGGCGCAGGTCCGCGCGGAGGCGGGTGGCGAGGTCGGTGCCGTAGCGGTGGCGCACGGCGCGCAGATCGAGATCGACGTCGACCCGGGCGGCGGCACAGGCCCCGGCCCAGTCGCCGACGGCACGCCGTGCGGCGGAGGTCTCGATCATGGACGGTGGCACGGCGTACTCACGCACGCGCTGCCACATCAACAGGCGGGTCGGAAACAGGCGGGTCGGAAACCGGTTCGCGGGGGAAAGTGCCATCAGCACTCACCTTGCGCGAACGATTCCCCCATTCCGTACGAGGTGAAATTCGTCATCGCCCGCATGATAAACACGCCGCTCGTGATCTGTCAGCCGCGTTTCCACAGTGCGCGGGCCCCGGTGCCGCGCAACGCAACGCCGGGGCCGGGCCCACCCGTTCGCTCAGCCCGCCTCAGCCGAGGACGAGAGACTCGTCGCCGAAGTCGGCGACGATCTTCAGGCGCCCTCCGAGGGCCGCGACACAGGCGGCGAGGGTTTCGACCTCGGTGCGGGTCACAGCACCCTTCTCGATCTGGGAGACTCGCCCCTGAGTGATACCGAGGCTCTTGGCGACATCGGCCTGGGTCATGTGCCGGCGCTTGCGGACCTCGGCGAGCCGGTGCGCGCGGACCTCCGCGAGCATGGTGGCAGTCTGTTCCTCGACACTCACCTGTTCCTCGGGGGTCAGTTCGAGCTCGTCTTTGAGGTCGCCCCAGTCGATCGCTTTGGCCGTCTCGGGCTTGAGGCTGCTCATGATTCCTCCTCCGTGTACGCCTCGTAGGCGGCTTCGGCTTCCTTGATCGCGGTGCGGTACCAGCCGCTCCAGTTCCCGGATTTGTCTCCACCGACCAGGATCACAGCGTTGCGCTCGGGGTCGTCGAACACGAACAGCATGCGCACCGCGGTGCCGCCTTTGGAGCCAGGGCGCAGTTCCTTGAGGTTGGGCATGCTCGATCCGGCAATGCGACCGACGAGCGGACGTCCGAGAGCTGGGCCCTCGATCTGGAGCACGTTGAGCGCGGCGGTGATCTGGGTGAGAGTGTCAGGTCAGTCTTACGGAGCTCGTGAATCCAGGTGCGCGCCGGTTCCACGACGATGATCCGGAAGGGCGTGGGCTCGCTCTCTCTCGAACATTACGCAAGCGTAATATCAGGCATGCCTGATGTTCGGCCTGCCCCTGAACAACAGGGGCGGTGCCTACCGGCCCGCCGCGCCCCCGTCGCACGCCTGCCCCCGCAGCGCCCGCGCCAGGTCGTCGCGCGCCTCCAGGACCAGCCGCCGCAGCGCCGGTGCCGCGTCGGCGTGTTCGGCCAGCCACGCGTCCGTCGCCGCCAGCGTCTCCTCCGAGTCCTGCAACCCCGGGTAGAGCCCGCGCACCACGTCCATGCCGATCTGGATCGACCGCTCGGCCCATACCCGTTCGATCGCCGCGAAGTAGCGTTCCGCGTACGGCGCCGTAAGGGCCCGCTGCGACGGCTGCTGGAAGCCCGCGATCGTCGCCTCCACCAGCGCGTTGCTGAGCTGGTCCGACTCCACGACCTGGGCCCACGCCTGCGCCTTCACCGCCTCGCTCGGCCGCGCCGCCAGGCACCGCACCTGATGCCTCTTGCCGGAGGCCGTGTCGTCGCGGGACAGCTCCGCCGCCAGTGCGTCCTCGTCCGCGGCCCCGTACGTCGCCAGCGTCTCCAGGAACGTCCAGCGCAGCTCCTGGTCGACGTCGAGCCCGTCGATCTTGCCCGTGCCTTCCACAAGACCGCTCAGCAGCCGCAGGTCCGCCTCGCTCGACGCCACCGCCGCGAAGAACCGCGCCCACGTCAACTGGTGCTGGCTCCCCGGCGCCGCGAGCCGCAGCTCCTTCAGCGCGCCCTCCGCGAGCAGCCGCCCGCCCTCCTCGCGCCACTGCGGAGCCGCGTAGTTGACCAGCGCCGAACGGGCCCACGCGTGCAGCATCTGCAGCACCCCGATGTCCGTCTCGCGCCCGGCGAACCGCAGGACCAGAGCCACGAAGTCCCGCGCGGGCATCAGCGCGTCCCGGGTCAGGTTCCACAGCGCCGACCAGCACAGGGCGCGGGCCAGCGGATCGGTCATGTCACCGAGGCGCTCGCGCAGCGTCGCCAGCGAGTTCTCGTCGAAGCGGATCTTGCAGTACGTCAGGTCGTCGTCGTTGACCAGGACCAGCTCGGGCGCCTCGGCCCCCGCCAGTTCCCCGACCACCGTGCGCGGGCCCTCCACGTCGACCTCCGCGCGCGCGTACCGCTCCAGCGCGCCTTCGGCCGTACGCCGGTACAGACCTACCGCCACTCGGTGCGGGCGCAGCTCAGGGTGGGAGGCCGCGGCCTCCTGCACCACCGCCAGCTCGGTGACCAGGCCCTCCTCGCTCAACGTCACCTGCGGGGTCAGCGAGTTGACGCCCGCAGTCTGCAGCCAGGCGCGCGACCACGCCGCCAGGTCCCGGCCGCTCGTCTCTTCGAGCGCCGACAGCAGGTCGGCCAGCTGCGTGTTCCCGTACGCGTGCCGCTTGAAGTAGCGCCGGGCGCCCTCAAGGAACGCGTCCCGCCCCACGTACGCGACCAGCTGCTTGAGCACCGACGCGCCCTTGGCGTACGTGATGCCGTCGAAGTTCAGCTTGGCGTCCTCCAGGTCGCGGATGTCCGCCGTGATCGGGTGCGTGCTCGGCAGCTGGTCCGCCCGGTACGCCCATGCCTTGCGGTTGTTGGCGAACGTGATCCATCCGTCCGTGAAGCGCGTCGCCTCCACCATCGAGAACGATCCCATGAAGTCGGCGAACGACTCCTTCAGCCACAGGTCGTCCCACCACTGCATGGTGACCAGGTCGCCGAACCACATGTGGGCCATCTCGTGCAGGACGACGTTGGCCCGGCGCTCGTACGACGCCTGCGTGACCTTCCCGCGGAAGATGAACTCCTCGCGGAACGTGACCATGCCCGGGTTCTCCATCGCGCCGAGGTTGTACTCGGGCACGAACGCCTGGTCGTACTTGCCGAAGGGGTACGGGTAGTCGAAGTGGTCGTGGAAGAAGTCGAGGCCCTGCTTGGTGACGGCGAACACGTCGTCGGCGTCGAAGTACGGGGCCAGGCCCTTGCGGCACATCGCGCCCAGCGGGATGGTCAGCTTGCCGCCGTCCGCCGCCTCCCGCTCGTACGTGTCCGTCACATAGTGGTACGGGCCCGCGACGACCGCCGTGATGTACGTGGAGATCGGCTTGGTCTCGGCGAACTTCCACACGCCGTCGACCAGTTCACCGACGCCGTTGGACCAGACCGTCCAGCCCTCCGGCGCCTGCGCGCTGAAGCGGTAGGGCGCCTTGAGGTCGGGCTGCTCGAAGCAGGCGAAGACACGGCGTGCGTCGGCCGGCTCGTACTGGGTGTACAAGTACACCTCGCCGTCCTCCGGGTCGACGAAGCGGTGCATGCCCTCGCCGGTGCGCGAGTAGGCGCAGCGCGCGTCCACCACCAGCTCGTTCTCCTCGGCCAGGCCCTCCAGGTGGATGCGGCTGCCGTCGAAGACCGCCGCCGGGTCCAGGTCCTCGCCGTTGAGCGACACCGCGGTCACGGACGGCGCGATCAGGTCGACGAACGTGCTCGCCCCCGGCTCGCCCGCCCGGAACCGGACCGTGGTCACGGAACGGAACGTGCGCGGCCCGTCGCCGCTCGTCTCGTCGACGGCCGACCGCAGGTCGAGGGCGACCTCGTAGCCGTCGACGGACAGCAGACCCGCCCGCTCGCGGGCCTCGTCGCGGGACAGATTCTCAGCGGGCACGGGCGGCACTCCTTCGTGACGTCTGAACTGGGGTGTCCTGGTCCTGGGGCAGGCCCTTGTGGGGCCGCCGCGGACGCTTACGATCCTCGCACGGGCCCCGCGCGGCGGACATCCGGGAATGCGGGCGGCGCCGTGTGCGTTCTCGCGGCCGAGACCGGCCGGTGAGTCCGTGCGGCCTCGCGATCTCGTGAACTTCCTAGGAGAGCCATGTCCGAGAAGACCCCCGTCGACTTCTGGTTCGATCCGCTCTGCCCTTGGGCGTGGATGACGTCGCGCTGGGTTCTTGAGGTGGAAAGACTCCGTGACATCGAGGTCCGCTGGCACCTGATGAGCCTCGCGGTCCTGAACGAGTCCAAGCTCGACGAGCTGCCCGAGCAGTACGCGCAGATGATGCGCACCACGGCCTGGGGCCCGGTCCGCGTCGTCATCGCGGCCCAGGAGGAGCACGGCGCCGAGGTGCTCGGTGACCTGTACACAGCGCTCGGCACCCGGATCCACAACCGTGGCGAGGGCCCCACGAAGGAGGCCGTCGCCGGTGCGCTGGATGAGGTCGGCCTGCCCGCCGCCCTGATGGACCACTGGGACGGCACGAAGTACGAGGCCGAGCTGCGTGCCTCGCACAAGGAGGGCATCGACAAGGTCGGTCAGGACGTCGGCACCCCGGTCATCGCGGTGCCCGGCGCCGACGGCGGGCAGATCGCCTTCTTCGGACCCGTGGTCACGCCCGCGCCGAAGGGCGAGGAGGCGGCGAAGCTGTGGGACGGCACGCTGATGGTCGCGTCCGTCCCCGGTTTCTACGAGATCAAGCGGACCCGCACGGTCGGCCCGGTCTTCGACTGAGCCTCGCGTCTCGCTTCTCGCGCCGTCGCGGTTCTCCGCGCCCGCCCGTGAGGGCAACGGGCCCCCGCGCACCTCGTGTGCGCGGGGGCCCGTCCTTTCTGCGCCCGCCGCCGTGCCGGTGAGAAGACGATCACGAGGCGGGACGTCTCACGGCGCCAGGAGGAGGTCCGTGGCGCGCTCCTTCGCGGCGGCGTAACGCCTCGCCACGTCCTGCCAGTCGACCACCTGCCACATGGCCTCGATGAAGTCGACCTTCTGGTTCTTGTACTGGAGATAGAAGGCGTGCTCCCAGGCGTCGAAGACGAGGACCGGGGTCGAGCCCTGCCCGACGTTGCCCTGGTGGTCGTAGACCTGCTCCACGATCAGCCGCCCGCTCACCGGCTCGTAGGCGAGCACGCCCCAGCCGGAGCCCTGTGTGGTCGCGGCGGCCTTCGTCATCTGGGCCTTGAACGCGGCGAACGAGCCGAAGGACTCCCGCAACGCGTCCGCCAGGTCGCCCACGCCGTCCGCCGCGTGTGGCTCGCCGCCGCCACCGTCCTTCGGGCTGTTCATGTTGTGCCAGTAGATGCTGTGCAGGATGTGGCCGGAGAGGTGGAAGGCGAGGTTCTTCTCCAGGCCGTTGAGCGTGTCCCACTGCTCCTTGTCGCGGGCCTGAGCCAGCTGCTCCAGGGTGTCGTTGGCGCCCTTCACGTACGCCGCGTGGTGCTTGTCGTGGTGCAGCTCGATGATCTCCGGGTTGATGACCGGTTCGAGCGCCGCGTAGTCGTACGGAAGTTCAGGAAGCGTGTACGTGGCCATGTCCGTCCGTGTCCTCCGACTGCTCACTTCTCGCCTGTCGCGATGGCTTATTGCAAGTAATATGCAAGTGCAGGCTATCAGCAAGAGGAGGCAAGGGGCGGCAAGGGGCAGTAAGAGGGGCGTGTGATGACGAGAAGCGCCCGCCCGCCTCCCGCCTTTCGAGACGAGAAGGCCCCCGCGACGACAAACCCCCGCGACGACAAAGCCCCCGCGACGACAAAGCCCCCGCGACGACAAGGACCCCCGGGCCGACTGGCCCGGGGGTCCTTGTGACGGGGGAGGTGGTGAGGCGAGCGTGCCGCGGGCGCTATGCCCGCTCCGCCGCCTTCTGCCGTACGTACCCGACGATCGCCAGCACCACCGTCAGGCCGCCCGTGTAGTACAACTGCACCCGCGTCTCGTGCTCACGGGCCATCAGGACGAAGACCACGACCATCGCGAGCAGCGCCACGACGGTGAGGTACGGGTACAGCCACATCCGCACGACCAGCCGCTCCGGTGCCTCGCGCTCCAGCTTGCGGCGGAGGATCAGCTGCGAGACGGCGATGAAGAACCAGACGACGAGGATGATCGCGCCGATGGTGTTGAGCAGCCACTGGAAGATGTCGTTGGGCCGCCAGTAGCTCAGCACCACGCACAGGAAGCCGAACACCGCCGACAGCAGTACCGCCACCCGCGGCACCCCGCCGTGCAGGCGACCGATCGCCCTGGGCCCCTGACCGCGCGCGACCAGCGACGTGGCCATGCGCGACGCACCGTAGATGTTGGCGTTCATCGCGGAGAGCAGCGCCACGAGCACGACGACGTTCATGATCTGGGCGGCCCCCGGGATGCCCAGGTGGTCGAGGGTCGCCACGTACGGGCCCTTGGTCGGGATCTCCTTCGCGGTCCACGGCAGCAGCACCACGACCACCGCCATCGACCCGACGTAGAAGAGCGCGATGCGCCACATCGCGGTACGGACCGCCTTCGCCACGCCCTGCACCGGGTGCTCGGACTCGGCGGCGGCGATCGTCACCGTCTCCAGACCGCCGTACGCGAACACCGAGGCGAGCAGGCCCACGATCAGGCCCTCCGACCCGTTGGGCATGAAGCCGCCGTGGCCGGTGAGGTTGGACGTGCCGGGCGCGTCGACGCCGGGCAGGAGCCCGAGGACGGCCAGCACCCCGATGACGAGGAAGAGGACGATCGCGCCGACCTTCAGCGTCGCGAACCAGAACTCGAACTCGCCGAAGTTCTTGACCGCCGCCAGGTTGGTGACGGTGAACAGCACCATGAACACGGCGACGAGGCCCCACTCCGGTACTCCGGGCAGCCACGCGTGCACGATGCCCGCCGCGCCGATGCCCTCCAGGCCCACGGCGACGCAGAGCAGGAACCAGAACGCCCAGCCCGCCGTGAAGCCGGCCCAGGGGCCGATCGCCCGCTCCGAGTGGACGGAGAACGAGCCGGAGGCCGGATAGGCCGCCGCCATCTCGCCCAGCATGCGCATCACGAGCATGACGAGCGCACCGGATATCGCGTAGGCGAGGACGATCGAGGGGCCCGCCGCGGCGATGGCGGTGCCGGAACCCACGAAGAGCCCGGCGCCGATCACACCGCCCAGGGCGATCATCGAGAGGTGGCGCTGCTTCAGGCCGTGCGACAGCGTCGGCTCGGTCGGCGCGGCCTGATCGACGGGCTGCTGCTCGACCGCGCTCTCTGCGAGGGACTGCGGTGACGTCCGCGACATGGATCGACCCTGTTCGGTAGCTGGGGCGGGTAACGGTGGCGGGGCGTAAAACGGCCACAGTCTGAGCGGATGCCCGCTCAGGGGGAATGCCCTTCCGGAATACGGACACCACGCTCACACGAGGTGACGGAGTCGTCAACGGTCCGTGTCCAAGCCGTCACCGCCCGGTCGCGCAGTGCCGTTTGGTGGGAGTCCACAGTGTTCCGGCCGTGCGGCCTCGGAGTGAAACGGCCGCCCGTGGCCCTGACCTCAGTGATGAGCGTCACGCCCGGACGGTGTGTCCGCGCAGCTGTTTGTGTGGAGCCCACCAAGACGGTGCTCAGGCATTTGTCGACCGGTGACCGTGATCGGCGCGAGCCCCTCGGGATAGCGTCATGGCGACACAGTCCTCCCAGGTTCCAACCTGCCCGTACGTACACACACCGCGGAGTCCCCATGGCCACAGCCGTCGTCACCGCCCGCCCGGGCCAGGTCCTCGCCGACCTGCTGCCCGCCTCCCGTACCAAGGACGCCGTGCTGGTCCTCGGCGGCGCCGCCCTCACCGGCCTCGCCGCGCAGCTGGCCCTGCCCGTGCCGGGCTCGCCGGTTCCGGTCACCGGGCAGACCTTCGCCGCGCTCCTGGTCGGCGCCGCGCTCGGCGCCCGCCGAGGCTTCCTGGCGCTCGCCGTGTACGCGGTCGCCGGTGTGGCCGGTGTGCCGTGGTTCGCCGAGGGTGCCTCCGGCGCCGCGATGCCGTCGTTCGGCTACGTCATCGGCCTGATGCTCGCCTCGGCGGCGGTCGGCGCCCTCGCGCGGCGCGGCGGCGACCGCTCGGTGCTGCGTACGGCGGGCACGATGCTGCTCGGCGAGGCGGTCATCTACGCGGTCGGCGTCCCCTACCTGGCCGTGTCCATGGGCTGGAGCCTGTCGCACGCCGTCGCCGCCGGCCTGGTCCCGTACCTCCTCGGCGACGCCCTGAAGGCGGCCCTGGCGATGGGCGCGCTGCCCGCCGCCTGGAAGTTCGCCGACAAGTAGCCGTCCGGAAGGCGGTCGTCGAACGCGAGACGCCCGGGCCCCCGCCGGATCATCCGGCGGGGGCCCGGGCGTTCGCTCGTCGTGAGGGCGGTCACTGTTCGGCGCCCGGCTACCGTTCGGCGTCGGCTACCGCTTGGCGGCGACCCGGTCCCGTACGAGCGAGACCGCGACCACGAACACCGCGACGAGCAGCGAGAGCAGCACCTGCTCACGGCCGCTGGGGTCGGTCAGCATGTAGACCAGCACGAACGAGATCGCCGCGATCGTCGCCCACGTCAGATACGGGAACAGCCACATCTTCACGGTGAGCTTCTCCGGCTGCTCGCGCAGGATGATCCCGCGCATCCGCAGCTGGGTGAAGCAGATGACCAGCCACACGAAGAGCGCGACGGCGCCGGACGAGTTGAGCAGGAAGGTGAAGACCGTGTCCGGCCACTGGTAGTTGAACCACACGGCGATGAAGCCGAAGACGACCGAGCCGAGGATCGCGGCCCGCGGCACACCGCGCCCGGTGGTCCGCGCGAACGCCTTCGGCGCGTCACCGCGCTCACCGAGCGAGAAGGCCATGCGGGAAGCCGTGTAGAGACCCGAGTTGAGGCAGGAGAGCACGGCGGTCAGCACGATGGCGTCCATCACCTGCCCGGCGTGCGGGATGCCGATGACGTTCAGGGCGGCGACGTAGGAGCCGTCCTTGAGGATCGACGCGGAGTTCCACGGCAGCACCGTCAGGACGACGAAGATCGAGCCCAGGTAGAAGATCGCGATACGCCAGATCACCGAGTTGGTGGCCTTGGTGACCGCCTTGCGCGGGTCCTCGGACTCACCGGCGGCCAGCGTGACGATCTCGCTGCCCATGAACGAGAAGACGACCATCAGCACCCCGGTGAGGATCGCGCCTGGCCCCTTGGGGAAGAACCCGCCCGCGTCGGTCAGGTGCGCCAGACCGCTGCCCGCGTCGTGCGTGCCCGGCAGCACGCCGAAGACGGCGAGCAGCCCGATGACGATGAACGCCGCGATGGCGACGACCTTGATGCCCGCGAACCAGAACTCGAACTCGCCGTACGAGCCCACGGACGCCAGGTTCACCGCGGTGAGCACGACCATCACGATCAGCGCCCAGCCCCACTGCGGAACCCCCGGCATCCAGCCGTTGAGGATCTTGGCCCCGGCGGTCGCCTCCACGGCGAGCACCACGACCCAGAAGAACCAGTAGAGCCAGCCGATGGTGAACCCGGCCCAGCGGCCGAGCGCCTGGTCGGCGTAGGCCGAGAACGACCCGGAGGTCGGCCGCGCGGCGGCCATCTCACCGAGCATGCGCATCACCAGGACGACCATCGCGCCGACCAGGGCGTACGAGACGAGGATCGCGGGTCCCGCGGCCGCGATGCCGGAGCCGGAACCGACGAACAGGCCGGCGCCGATCACACCGCCGATGGCGATCATCGACAGGTGACGGTTCTTGAGCCCGGCTTTCAGGCCGTCGCCCCCGGGCCCGCCGTCGGCGGCCGCGGGGCCGCCGGGCGAGTTTTCTTCCGTCGCAAGGGAAGGCTGCGAGGTCATGGACGAATCCTTAAGTTCTCTGAACACGAGCCCTCGCATTCAAAGCCCAGGATCGTCCTCGGTGGAAGAGCCGAGTCCGGATTGTTGTCTTTGTAACGTGCTCCAAACCCGCCGGAATCCGAACGGGAGCTCGACGGAATCCAGGGTCGGACGTACCGAAACGTCACGGTCACAAGGCCCTGGGGCCGTCCCCCCGGCCCCGGCGTGCCACACTCGGAGCCATGCGCGTGTACCTCGGCTCGGATCATGCCGGCTACGAACTCAAGAACCACCTGGTCGAATGGCTCAAGGCCCACGGCCACGAGCCCGTCGACTGCGGGCCCCACATCTACGACGCCCTGGACGACTACCCGCCGTTCTGCCTGCGCGCCGCGGAGCGGACGGCGGCCGACGCGGACTCCCTGGGCATCGTGATCGGCGGCTCGGGCAACGGCGAGCAGATCGCCGCCAACAAGGTCAAGGGCGTCCGTGCCGCCCTCGCCTGGAGCGAGCAGACCGCGGCGCTCGGCCGTGAGCACAACAACGCCAACGTGATCTCCATCGGCGGCCGCATGCACACCCAGGAGGAGGCGACGAAGTTCGTCGAGATCTTCCTGTCGACGCCTTACTCGGGCGAGGAGCGCCACCAGCGCCGCATCGACATGCTGTCGGCGTACGAGGACACGGGGGCCCTGCCCCCGATCCCGGAGGGCCACCCGCAGGGCTGAGCCCGCGAGCTCCCCGCTGTGCCCTCGATCGCCGAACGGGCTGGAAAATCAAGTCCCTCCGGCGATCGAGGAGCGGGGTCCGGGGCAAAGCCCCGGGGCAGCGAGTCCCACGACGCCGAGGAGTACGACGGCCGTGCCAGAAGGCCACACGATCCACCGCCTGGCCCAGGATCACGCCGCCCGCTTCCTGGGCCGCCAGACCACGGTCAGCAGTCCGCAGGGCAAGTTCTCCGACGCCGCGGCACTCCTGACCGGCCAGGACCTGACCGGCACCGAGGCCCACGGCAAACACCTCTTCCTCCGCTTCGGCGCGGCCGAGTACGTCCACGTCCACCTGGGGCTCTTCGGCAAGTACACGCTCGGCGAGACCCCGGCCCCGCCGCCCACCGACACGGTCCGGCTGCGCCTGCTCAACGACACCCACTACTCCGACCTGCGCGGCCCCACCACCTGCGCCCTCATCTCCGAGGGCGAGAAGCAGGCGATACACGACCGCCTCGGCCCCGACCCGCTGCGCGGCGCCGACACCCCCGACCGGGCGTACGCGCGCGTCTCCCGCAGCCGTACCACCATCGCCGCGCTCCTCATGGACCAGAAGGTCGTCGCGGGAGTCGGCAACGTCTACCGCGCCGAGGTCCTCTTCCGGCACGGCATCGACCCGTACACCCCCGGCAAGGACCTCACCGAGGCCCGGTTCACCGCCGTCTGGGACGACCTGGTGGCGCTCATGCGCGACGGCGTACGCGCCAACCGCATCGACACGGTCCGCCCCGAGCACACGCCCGAGGCGATGAACCGCCCCCCGCGCGTCGACGACCACGGCGGCGAGGTCTACGTCTACCGGCGCGCCCACCAGCCCTGCCACCTGTGCGGCACCGACATCCGCACCGCCGAACTCGCCGCCCGCAACCTCTTCTGGTGCCCGACCTGCCAGCCACCTGGCGCCCACTGAGCCGGGCCCCGACAGCCCCGAGCCGCAGTCCCGTCGTCATGCCCCATGCCTACCAGCGGCCGCGCGCCGCGGCGAACGGATCACGCCGTCGCCCCCGCCCCTCGGCGGGTGCCCGGAAAGTGGGACAACCGGGACCACCCGTGCACAGTCCCGGCCGCGGTGGATAAGGTCCACGAGCAATGGCGGTACGACGAGGAGAACGGCCCGTGCGCGAACGGCGCTCGCAGGCCGAGACGTTTCCGGCCCGGTTGAGGATGCGAATGCACCGGGTCCGCACCGCCGTGCGCAGATCCGGCGTCGACTACTTCCGCGGCGACGGCTCGGACTGGATCGCCCTGGCCGCGCTTCTGCTCACCGTCCCGCTGATCGCCGCCACCACCATCGTCGACCCGGTCTGGTGCGCACCCGCGGCGCTCGTCCTGCCGATCGTCGCGGGCGGCCTGCTGCTCCGCCCGGCCAGCCTCCTGGGCCTGTACGCCGCCTCCGCCTGCGCGCTGATCGTGGAGTCCGTCCAACTCGGCGCCTACACCGAACGCGACGCCGCCGTCACCCCCGGCACCGTCCTCACCGTCGCCGCGTGCGGCTTCTTCGGCCTGCTCATAGCGCAGTTCCGCAGCCGCGTCGGCGTGCCCTGGCGGCGCGGCGGCACCATGCTCTTCGACCTGCGTGAACGCATCCGCACCCAGAGCCGGCTGCCGAAACTCCCGCCCGGCTGGCACCGCGAGATGGCGCTGCGCCCGGCCGGCGGCCAGTCCTTCTCCGGCGACTTCGTCGTCGCGGCCCGCACCAACGAGGGCCGCACCCTTGAGGTCGTCCTCACCGACGTCTCCGGCAAGGGCATGGACGCCGCGAGCCGCGCCCTGCTGCTCGCCGGGGCCTTCAGCGGCCTGCTCGGCTCACTGCCGCCGCACGCCTTCCTGCCCGCGGCCAACGGCTACCTGCTCCGCCAGGACTGGGACGAGGGCTTCGCCACCTCCATCCACCTCGTTCTCGACCTCGAAACGGGCGACTACGAGCTCTTCTCCGCGGGCCATCCGCCGGGCCTCCAGCTCAGCTCGGGCAGCGGCCGCTGGGAGGAGAAGGCCGCCGAGGGCCCGCTGCTCGGCGTCTACGAAGGCGCCGAGTTCGACGCCACCAAGGGAACCCTGCGCCCCGGCGACGTCCTCATGCTCTTCACCGACGGCCTGGTGGAGACCTCCGAGCGGGAGATCGCCGAGGGCATGGACCGCCTCACCGGCGCGGCCGACCGCTATGTCAGCGGCGGCTTCCACGGAGCCGCCTGGCACCTCATCGAAGCGGTGGCCAAGGACGTCAACGACGACCGGGCGCTGCTGCTGATCTGCCGCGACGCCTGAGGGCGCGGCGTGACGCCTCGCGCCGCCCGATTCCACGAGCGGCGTCCGAACCGCGGACGCACCACCGCGCCATGGAAACGATCAAGCCGTTTTCCCGGTCAGCCGCGCTCACCCGTGGCCGACGAAGTGTCACCAGCCGCATACGCGGGCCGGGTTGGTGGCACGATGGTTCTGGCGGGGGTGTGCCGGGTCGTACCCCCGGGCCGGGAGAGCGGACCGACCAAGGGTGTGATCAGTGTGGCCATTTCGTTGTCAGTGGTGCTGTTGCTGGCGATCGTTCTCGTCGTGCTGATGCGCGGCGGATCCCTGAAGGCGGGGCCCGCCTTCGTGGCGGTGCTCTTCGGCTTCTTCCTGGCATCGACCGGGATGGCCCCGGACATCCAGAACTTCCTCAACTCCGTCGCGGACAGCATCAGCGCGATCAAGTTCTGAAAAGACCTCCGGCCCGGCCCACGGGAAGTGGGACCGGGCCGGAGGCCAGTGCACAGAGCGGGCGACGGGAATCGAACCCGCGTAGCCAGTTTGGAAGACTGGGGCTCTACCATTGAGCTACGCCCGCACACAGAGCACGCCGCAGGTCACTGCTGCTGAGCGAGTGCGGCACGGCAAGCATCGTAGCGGGTCGGGGGCCGCTCCCGCACACCCCGTTTCCGCGCCCCGTTCCCAGGGGGCGTCGCACTGTCCGCGGCCATGTACCCTACGTGTCGCACCGACGGGGTGTGGCGCAGCTTGGTAGCGCGTCCGCTTTGGGAGCGGAAGGCCGTGGGTTCAAATCCCGCCACCCCGACTCAGGACCCCCTCCGGGGCCGACTTCAAGATCGCATTGTGGGTGTGCTGCGGCGTGCCGTTACTATGCAAGCTGCATGCCCGTGTGTCTCTAAGCCGGGCAGATCCCTAAAGTCAGCCCCCAAGGAGACCGAACCGTGAAGAGCGCCGTCGAGACCCTGAACCCGACCCGGGTTCGGCTCAGCATTGAGGTGCCCTTCGAGGAGCTCAAGGACAGCCTCGACGCGGCGTACAAGAAGATCAACCAGCAGGTCACGGTGAAGGGCTTCCGCAAGGGCAAGATCCCGGCCCGCATCATCGACCAGCGGTTCGGCCGCGGTGCCGTCCTGGAGGAGGCCGTCAACGACGCCCTCCCGAAGTTCTACACCGAAGCGGTCAACGAGGCGGAGCTCAACGTTCTGGGCCAGCCCGAGGTCGACATCACCGACCTGAAGGACGGCGAGACGCTGAACTTCACGGCCGAGGTCGACGTCCGCCCGACCATCGAGATCCCGGACTACTCCGGCATCGAGGTCGAGGTCGACGCCATCGAGGTCACCGACGAGGACGTCGACAAGGCGGTCGAGCAGCTGCGCGAGCGCTTCGCCTCCACCTCCCCGGTCGAGCGCGCCGCCGAGGACGGCGACGTCGTGACGATCGACCTGGAGGCCAAGGTAGACGGCGAGGTCCTCGAGGACGGCGTCGCCTCCGGCGTCTCGTACACCATCGGCTCCGGCGAGCTGCTCGACGGCATCGACGACGCCGTCAAGGGCCTTGAGGCCGGCGGCGAGGCCACCTTCACCTCGCAGCTCAAGGGCGGCTCGGCGGAGGGCAAGGACGCGGAGATCACCGTCAAGGTCAGCCAGGTCGCCAAGCGCGAACTGCCCGAGCTCGACGACGACTTCGCGCAGCTCGCCTCCGAGTTCGACACCCTGGACGAGCTCAAGGCCGACAGCCGTACGCGCCTGGAGACCTCGAAGCAGTACGACCAGGCCACGCAGGCCCAGGAGCGCGTCCTGGAGAAGCTGCTCGAACTGGTCGAGGTCCCCGTCCCCGAGAAGCTGCTCGAGGACGAGGTCCAGACCCGCAAGCACAACCTTGAGCACCACCAGCTCGGCCAGATGGGCCTCGACCTGGCGAAGTACCTGGAGATCCAGGGCAAGTCCGCCGAGGAGTTCGACGCCGAGACGCGCGAGCAGGCCGTCAAGGGCATCAAGACGCAGTTCGTCCTCGACGAGCTCGTCAACAAGGAGAAGCTGAACGTGAACCAGGAGGAGCTCACCGAGCACCTCATGCGTCGCGCCCAGTCCTCCGGCATGAGCCCCGACCAGTTCGCCCAGGCCGTCGTCGAGGGTGGCCAGGTGCCGATGCTGGTGGGCGAGGTCGCCCGCGGCAAGGCCCTCGCCGTGGTCGTCGAGGCCGCCACCGTCAAGGACACGAACGGTGAGGTCGTCGACCTGGAGGACGACGAGGAGGAGACGGAGGCCGCCACGGAGACGGCCGCCGCCGCCACCGAGTCCTCGGAGCCCTCCGACGAGGCGTAAGCAGCACGTCTGCCAGGCCCCCCGGACGCGCCCCGCAGCGCCCCGGGGGGCCTGTTTTTTCAGGGGCGCGGATCGTGTGCGGCCGTCGGCGCCCCGCGGCGGAGCCGCTGATCAACACCGCCCGCGTACCCGGGGGCATGCGCTCACAGCGAACAGTTCCATTCCCGGGATTCCCCGGGGGGACCCGCGCGTTAGGGTCCATGAATAGAGGGCGGGGTGCCGGGGGAGACCCGGCGGGCCCCGGCCCACGCTAGAGACGCGAGACGGCGCGCAGCCGTCAGAGACGAGCAGGTGGATACATGACGAATCTGATGCCTTCCGCCGCCGGCGAGCCGTCCATCGGTGGTGGCCTCGGCGACCATGTCTACAACCGGCTGCTCGGTGAGCGGATCATCTTCCTCGGCCAGCAGGTCGACGACGACATCGCGAACAAGATCACCGCGCAGATGCTCCTCCTCGCGGCCGACCCCGACAAGGACATCTACCTCTACATCAACAGCCCCGGCGGCTCGGTGACGGCCGGCATGGCGGTCTACGACACCATGCAGTACATCCCGAACGACGTGGTCACGATCGGCATGGGCATGGCGGCCTCGATGGGCCAGTTCCTGCTCACCGGCGGCACCGCGGGCAAGCGCTTCGCGCTCCCGCACACGGACATCCTGATGCACCAGGGCTCCGCCGGTATCGGCGGCACCGCGTCCGACGTCAAGATCCAGGCCGAGTACCTGCTGCGGACGAAGAAGCGCATGGCCGAGATCACGGCCCGCCACTCCGGTCAGACGGTCGAGGCGATCATCCGGGACGGCGACCGCGACCGCTGGTTCACCACGGAGGAGGCCAAGGAGTACGGCCTCATCGACGAGATCATCACTGCCGCTACGGGTGTTCCGGGCGGCGGCGGCACCGGCGCCTGATCAGCGGTCCGCGTGTCCCAGCGACCGCGGCCGGCGATCAGCCAGCCCCAGCTGCCAAGCCACAGCCTCCCTCACAAGGACGGGAACACCGCCATCATGAACAACTTCCCCGGCAGCGGCCTGTACACGGGCCCCCAGGTCGACAACCGTTACGTGGTGCCGACCTTCATCGAGCGCACCTCGCAGGGCGTGCGCGAGTACAACCCGTACTCGAAGCTCTTCGAGGAGCGCGTGATCTTCCTCGGTGTGCAGATCGACGACGCCTCGGCCAACGACGTCATGGCGCAGCTGCTGTGCCTGGAGTCGATGGACCCCGACCGTGACATCTCGGTCTACATCAACAGCCCCGGCGGCTCGTTCACGGCCCTCACGGCCATCTACGACACGATGCAGTTCGTGAAGCCGGACATCCAGACGGTCTGCATGGGGCAGGCGTCCTCGGCCGCCGCCGTGCTGCTGGCCGCGGGTACGCCGGGCAAGCGCATGGCGCTGCCCAACGCCCGCGTCCTGATCCACCAGCCCTCCGGCGGCACCGGCCGCGAGCAGCTCTCCGACCTGGAGATCGCGGCCAACGAGATCCTCCGCATGCGCACGCAGCTGGAGGAACTGCTGGCCAAGCACTCGTCGCAGCCGATCGAGAAGATCCGCGACGACATCGAGCGCGACAAGATCCTCACGGCCGAGGAGGCGCTCGAGTACGGCCTGATCGACCAGATCATCTCGACGCGCAAGATGAACAACACGGCCGTCGCCTGACCGACGAGACCGGACTCGGGGCTTCGCGGCCCCGAGGAGTATCGTCTGCCGTCCCTCGGCGCGGTCCACGGATCCACCGACCCCGCGGGTCCCCGGAGAAGTGAACCGCGCCAAGGGGGGCCCGAACGGGGGGCTCGGCAAGGTACCGTCAGATACAAGGCACCAGGAGTCGCTGGATCGAAAGGTCCAGTCGTCTCCCAGGCGAAGGGGAAGCACACCGTGGCACGTATCGGTGACGGCGGCGATCTGCTGAAGTGCTCGTTCTGCGGTAAGAGCCAGAAGCAGGTCAAGAAGCTCATCGCAGGCCCCGGTGTGTACATCTGCGACGAGTGCATCGACCTGTGCAACGAGATCATCGAGGAAGAGCTCGCCGAGACGAGCGAGGTGCGCTGGGAGGAGCTTCCCAAGCCCCGCGAGATCTACGAGTTCCTCGAGGGTTACGTCGTCGGTCAGGAAGCCGCCAAGAAGGCCCTCTCGGTAGCGGTCTACAACCACTACAAGCGCGTCCAGGCCGGAGAGAACGGCGGCGCGGCGGGCCGGGACGACGCGATCGAGCTCGCCAAGTCCAACATCCTCCTGCTCGGCCCCACGGGCTCGGGCAAGACGCTCCTCGCGCAGACCCTGGCCCGCATGCTGAACGTCCCGTTCGCCATCGCCGACGCCACGGCGCTGACGGAGGCCGGGTACGTCGGCGAGGACGTCGAGAACATCCTGCTCAAGCTGATCCAGGCCGCCGACTACGACGTCAAGAAGGCCGAGACCGGGATCATCTACATCGACGAGATCGACAAGGTCGCGAGGAAGAGTGAAAACCCCTCGATCACGCGTGACGTGTCGGGCGAGGGCGTCCAGCAGGCGCTGCTGAAGATCCTCGAGGGCACGACGGCCTCGGTCCCGCCGCAGGGCGGCCGCAAGCACCCGCACCAGGAGTTCATCCAGATCGACACGACGAACGTGCTGTTCATCGTGGGCGGCGCCTTCGCGGGCCTGGAGAAGATCATCGAGGCGCGGGCGGGCGCCAAGGGCATCGGCTTCGGCGCGACGATCCACTCCAAGCGGGAGCTGGAGGAGAAGGACCAGTTCCAGGAGGTCATGCCGGAGGACCTGGTGAAGTTCGGGATGATCCCGGAGTTCATCGGCCGCCTCCCCGTCATCACCTCGGTCCACAACCTCGACCGCGAGGCGCTCCTGCAGATCCTGGTCGAGCCGCGCAATGCGCTGGTCAAGCAGTACCAGCGCCTCTTCGAACTCGACGGCGTGGAACTCGACTTCGAGCGCGAGGCCCTGGAGGCCATCGCCGACCAGGCGATCCTGCGCCGCACCGGCGCGCGCGGCCTGCGCGCCATCATGGAGGAGGTCCTCCAGTCGGTGATGTACGAGGTCCCGTCCCGCAAGGACGTCGCCCGCGTCGTCATCACCGCCGACGCCGTCCACTCGAACGTGAACCCGACGCTGATCCCGCGGGATGCGCGGGGCAGTGGCGGGGGCGAGCAGAAGTCGGCGTGAACGCACGCCCGTTGACGTACGAGAGGGCCCTGGCCGGAGAAGTTCCGGCCGGGGCCCTCTCACGCGTGAGGCGCCGCGGCGTCACTCCTTGACGCGGACCTCCTTGCGGAGCTTGACCGCCAGCTGCGAGGCGGCCTTCAGATCGGGCTTCTTGCCTGCCATCAGGTCCGCCATCTCCATCGGCGCGACCATCCCGACCGTGCTGTGGTCACCCCAGATGCACACCGGCATGTAGAGCTTCTTGGGGCCCTGGGAGGAACTGGCGGAGGAGCCGGTGTTCTCGACCGACGCGGTCTGGCACTTCAGGACGTAGTCGCCGGTGGTGAAGTCGGTGGGGCTGCCCACGAGCGTCGTCTTCGTGTCGCCGTCGTCCTCGTTCTTCGCCGACTGGACGGCGGCCTTGGAGAACATGCCGTCCACGACCTTCTCCGGGTCGGCGATCTGCCCGTAGGCGCCCGAGAAGCTCAGCATCTTGCCCGCCAGGGGGTTCGACGTGTTCTTGACGGCGTAACTGGCGTTGACTTCCTTGCCGTTCTTCAGTCCGTCCTTCTCGGCCCGCTTCATGTCGTCGTCGTCGAGCCCGCTGGACGACGAGTCGGGGTCCTTCTGGTAGTTGCCCAGCACCGTCGCGGGCGTCGTCAGCTTGTGCTGCCCGTCGTCCGCCACGGACGAGCCACCGCCGTTGCCGCCGAACAGCGTGTACGCGCCCACAGCCGCGGCCGCCACGACCACGGCGACCACCGCGACGATGACGCCGGTCTTCTTCTTGCCGCCCTGCGGCGCGGGCGGCGCCGGCGGGTACTGGCCGCCGTAGGGGGCCTGCGGCTGCTGGCCGTACGGCCCGGGCTGCTGGGGCTGGCTGTAGCCGCCCGGCTGCTGCGGCTGGCCGTACGGGCCGGGCTGGGGAGGCTGGCCGTACGGGGCCTGCGGCGGCTGACCGTACGGGCCCGGCTGCTGCGGCGGGACGCCGGGAGGCGCCTGCTGCGGGTAGCCGTAGCCGGGCTGCGGAGCCGGCGGCTGCTGCGGCTGGCCGTAGGGGCCGGGCTGCTGCGGCTGCTGGCCGTACGGTCCGGGCTGGGGCTGCTGAGGCGGCTGGCCTCCGTACGGGCCCGGCTGATGGTGGCTCATTGCTGGGGTTCCCTCCCGATGCTTATGTGCTCCGAACATCCTGGCGTATGGCGGACACGCGCGGTCCCCCGGCTTCGGGTTCGGTTCGAACTTGGGACGAACCCTGGACGGCCGGGGCGTGACCTTCGAACACGCTGTGACGTAGGTGTCCGTGAGGGGCGATGGTCTCGCGTGGGGGCCTGCACGGATGTGGAGGTACGGTGGGGCGCCCCGTCGCGGCGCCCCGTCGCGGTGCCCGGGCCGTGCGCGGAATCGCGTTTCGAAGCAGTCCGGTGGCCCCACTAAACTGGGCCCGTGACCGAGAACTCTCAGCAGACTCCAGCGCCCACCACCGAACTGCCGACCCAGTACACGCCGGCCGAGGTAGAGGGGCCGCTGTACGAGCGCTGGGTGGACCAGGGTTACTTCACGGCTGACGTCAAGAGTGAGAAGGACCCGTACACGATCGTCATTCCGCCGCCGAACGTCACCGGCGCGCTGCACCTGGGCCACGCCTTCCAGGTCACGCTCATGGACGCCCTCACGCGCCGCAAGCGCATGCAGGGCTTCGAGACGCTGTGGCTGCCGGGCATGGACCACGCCGGCATCGCCACGCAGAACAAGGTGGAGCAGCAGCTGGCGGAGGAGGGCAAGTCCCGCCACGACATCGGCCGCGAGGCGTTCGTCGAGAAGACGTGGCAGTGGAAGGACGAGTACGGCGGCCGGATCCTCGGTCAGCTCAAGCGACTCGGCGCCGGTCTCGACTGGACACGTGAGCGGTTCACGATGGACGAGGGGCTGTCCCGTGCCGTCCAGAAGATCTTCAAGGATCTCTACGACGACGGGCTCATCTACCGCGCGGAGCGCATCATCAACTGGTGCCCGCGCTGTCTGACCGCCATCTCGGACATCGAGGTCGACTACCAGGACGACGACGGTGAGCTGGTCTCGCTGAAGTACGGCGACGGTGACGAGACCGTCGTGGTCGCCACCACCCGTGTGGAGACGATGCTCGGTGACACCGCCGTCGCCGTGCACCCCGACGACGAGCGGTACGCGCACCTCATCGGCAAGCGCATCAAGCTGCCGCTGACCAACCGGTCCATCCCGGTCGTCGCCGACACGCACGTCGACCCCGAGTTCGGGACGGGCGCCGTCAAGGTGACCCCGGCGCACGACCCGAACGACTTCGCGATCGGGCAGCGGCACGGCCTCGAGACCATGACGATCATGGATGAGCGCGGGGTCATCACCGTCCCCGGGCCGTTCGAGGGGCTCGACCGGTTCGAGGCGCGTTCCGCGATCGTCGCCGCGCTGCGCGAGCAGGGCCGTGTCGTCGCCGAGAAGCGGCCGTACGTCCACTCGGTCGGCCACTGCTCCCGCTGCAAGACCACCATCGAGCCGCGTCTGTCGCTGCAGTGGTGGGTCAGGGTGGAGACGCTGGCGAAGGCCGCCGGTGACGCCGTCCGTGACGGGCGCGTCGCGCTCCACCCCAAGGAGATGGAGAAGCGGTACTTCGACTGGGTCGACAACCTCAACGACTGGTGTATCTCACGGCAGTTGTGGTGGGGACACCGCATCCCCGTCTGGTACGGCCCGAACGGCGAGGTCGTGTGCGTCGGCCCCGACGAGCAGCCGCCCGGCACGGAGGCCGAGGGCTGGACGCAGGATGAGGACGTTCTCGACACCTGGTTCTCCTCCGGCCTGTGGCCGTTCTCCACGCTCGGCTGGCCCGAGGAGACGGAAGACCTCGCGAAGTTCTATCCGACCGACGTGCTGCTCACCGGGCACGACATCATCTTCTTCTGGGTCGTCCGGATGATGATGTTCGGGCTCTACGCGATGGACGGTGAGGTGCCGTTCAAGACGGTCGCGCTGACCGGTCTGGTCCGTGACGAGTTCGGCAAGAAGATGTCGAAGTCGAATCCCAACGCGGTCGACCCCATCGACTGGATGAACGAGTACGGCTCGGACGCCGTCCGCTTCACGCTGGCAGGCGGCGCCAACCCGGGCGCGGACGTGCCGATCGGCGAGGACTGGGTCAAGGCATCCCGCAACTTCGCCAACAAGATCTGGAACGCCACGCGCTTCGCGCTCATGAACGGCGCGACGATCGAGGGCCCGCTGCCGGACGCGTCGCAGCTGTCCGCGACCGACCGCTGGATCCTCTCCCGCCTCAACAAGACGGTCGCCGAGGTCGACGCCTTCTACGAGGACTACCAGTTCGCCAAACTGGCCGACGCGCTCTACCACTTCGCGTGGGACGAGGTCTTCGACTGGTACGTCGAGCTGTCCAAGACGACCTTCATGGCCGGCGGCGAGCAGGCCAAGGTCTCGGGCCGGGTCCTCGGTGAGGTCCTGGACGTCATGCTGCGCCTGCTCCACCCGGTCGTCCCGTTCGTCACGGAGGCGCTGTGGACGACGCTGACGGGCGGCGAGTCCGTGGTCGTCGCCGACTGGCCCGAGGACAGCGGTTTTCGCGACGAGGCCGCCGAGCGCGAGATCGCGACGGTCCAGCAGGTCGTCACCGAGGTCCGCCGCTTCAAGGGCGACCAGGGCCTCAAGCCGGGCCAGCGCGTCCCGGCCCGCCTCACCCTGGACGGCACGGCCCTGGCGGCGCACGAGCCCGCCATCCGTCAGTTGCTCAAGCTCCAGCCGGAGGGCGACGGCTTCACCGCCACCGCCACGCTGCCGGTCGCGGGCGCGGAGGTGGCGCTCGACCTGTCCGGCGCGATCGACGTGGCGGCCGAGCGCAAGCGGCTCGCCAAGGACCTGGCCGCCGCCGAGAAGGACAAGGCGCAGTCCGAGGGCAAGCTCGGCAACAAGGCGTTCCTCGGCAAGGCCCCGGACCACGTCGTCGAGAAGATCCGCACCCGCCTCGCCAAGGCGGACGAGGACATCGCCCGCATCCAGGCCCAGCTGGACCGCCTGCCGCCGGCCTGACCCGGGCCCCTCCCGCCCCCGGCACGCCGAAGGCCCCCGCGACCGTACGCATACGGCCGCGGGGGCCTTCGGCCTGTGGGGAGGGGCGCCCCGCGGAACGGGTCAGCCGGTGCGCAGACCGAGCCGGACCAGTTCCGCCTCGGCCAGCGCGTCGAGGGTGTCCGGGTCGCCCTCGCGCCAGCCCTCGGCGAGGCTGCCGGGCGTGCTGCCGGACAGGGCTTCGGCGGTGCGACCCACCTCGTCCAGCGGCCGCATCAGGGTGCGCAGCGCGAGCAGTTCACGCCCGTCCTCCGTCGCGGCGAGGTCCCGCGCCGCGACGGCCTGCCTCGACCAGCGCAGCCTGCGCGGCAGCCACACGACCAGCATCAGGCCGACCGGCACCGCGAACAGGACGAGCGCGGCGAGCCACGCGAGAACCTGGGCCGCGCCCTGGCCGCCCGGTGCCGCGTGCGCGATGCGGCCGCCCGCCCGCGCCATGTCGTGCAGCGGCCCGCTGTGCGGCCCCGGCCCGAGCAACGGCAGCCGGGGTCGGTGGACGGTCACGGCGTGCCGTGACGCCGACACGAGCGCCCGGTGTGCGGTGAGCGCGCCCCCGGCGCACAGGCCGGTCCACAGCAGGGCCGTGCCGTCGCCGACGAGCTGGCGGGTGCGGCGGCCGGGATGATGTGCGTACCACATGGCACCGATTGGACCGCCGGTCCCGCGCGCGCGGCCGGTCCCGCGCCGGATGGCCGAGCGGTTTACGGCAGATGGACGTACGGACCGCACGCCGCGGTGAGCGTGGCGTCCGGCCGACCGCGTACGGGAGCGCGCGCCCCGCTTCGCGGTCGCCTCGTACGCGGTGGCGGGCCCAGCGTCCCTGAAGGGGCACGGCGCTGTGCCGACATGCGCCTCCGCCGTGCGGGCGCGGGCGATCACACGTGTGGGCGCTCGGGCGGGGACAGCCATGCGTGTGAGGGCTTGGGCGGGGGCGATCACGCGCGTGGGCGCTTGGGCGCGGGCAACCATGCGTGTGGGCGCTTGGGCGCGGGCAAGCACGCGTGTGGGGGCTTGGGCGCGGGCAAGCACGCGTGTGGGTCGGACGCAGGCAGCCACGCGCGTGGACGCCGGCGGTGGCGCGATCCGGCGGGGGCGAAGGTCCCGAACCGGACGGGGCGATCGTCCCGACCCACCGCGGAGCGCCGCTGTCGGCGGCGCTCCGTAGACTGGCGTACGTGAGTGACCTCCCCAAGCGCGACAACGGCGACGACGACCTGCCCGACCCCTCCTCCGACGCCTTCGACGACATCGTCGGCGCCGAGACGGACCGCGACCCCGACCTCGCGGTGATCGAGGCGGGCAGTCGCACCCTGCGCACGCAGGCGGGTCCGCCCCAGGGTGACGGCGTTCCGGCCCGCCCGCAGGACCCCGAGGTGGAGAAGGCCCTGCGCGTGGTCGAGGCCGAGCTGGCCACCCGCTGGGGCGAGACGAAGCTGGAGCCGTCCGTCAGCCGCATCGCCGCCCTGATGGACGTGCTCGGCGAGCCGCAGCGCGCGTACCCGTCGATCCACATCACGGGGACGAACGGCAAGACGTCCACGGCCCGCATGATCGAGGCGCTACTCGGCGCCTTCGAGCTGCGCACCGGGCGGTACACGTCGCCGCACGTGCAGTCGATCACCGAGCGGATCAGCCTGGACGGCGCCCCGATCACCCACGAGCGGTTCGTGGAGACGTACGACGACATCAAGCCGTACGTCGAGATGGTCGACGCCCAGCAGGAGTACCGCCTGTCGTTCTTCGAGGTGCTCACCGGCATGGCGTACGCGGCGTTCGCCGACGCCCCGGTCGACGTCGCGGTCGTCGAGGTCGGCATGGGCGGCAGCTGGGACGCGACGAACGTCATCGACGCGTCGGTCGCCGTGATCACGCCGATCGACCTCGACCACACCGACCGGCTCGGCGAGACGCCCGGCGAGATCGCCGTTGAGAAGTCCGGGATCATCAAGAGCGGCGCCACCGTCATCATGGCTCAGCAGCCGGTCGACGCGGCGCAGGTGATCCTGAAGAAGGCCGTCGAGGTGGATGCCACGGTCGCGCGCGAGGGCCTTGAGTTCGGGGTCGTCGCGCGTCAGGTCGCCGTCGGCGGGCAGCTGGTGACGCTGCGCGGGCTCGGCGGCGAGTACGAGGAGGTCTTCCTGCCGCTGCACGGCGCCCACCAGGCGCACAACGCCGCGGTGGCGCTCGCGGCCGTCGAGGCGTTCTTCGGCATCGGCTCCCAGCACGCGCGCCCGCTCGACATCGACACCATCCGCCAGGCCCTCGCGTCCGTCACCTCGCCGGGCCGCCTGGAGGTCGTGCGCCGCTCGCCGACGGTCGTCCTGGACGCCGCGCACAACCCCGCGGGGGCCCGGGTCACCGCCGAGGCGATCGGCGAGGTCTTCGACTTCAGCCGGCTCATCGGGGTGGTCGGCGCGAGCGCGGACAAGAACGTACGGGGACTGCTCGAGGCATTCGAGCCGGTCTTCGCGGAGATCGTCGTCACGCAGAACTCCAGCCACCGGGCGATGGACGCGGACACGCTGGCCGCGCTCGCGGTGGAGGTGTTCGGTGAGGACCGGGTGCAGGTCGAGCCGCGGCTCGACGACGCGCTGGAGGCCGCGATCACCCTCGCCGAGGAGCAGGGGGAGTACGCGGGTGGGGGAGTGCTCGTCACCGGATCCGTGATCACGGTCGGTGAGGCCAGGCTGTTGCTCGGGAAGGGCTGATCGACTGTGCGTACGTTGTGTTCGTCGACGCTGATCGGCGAGTTCTTCATCATCGGCTTCGCGGGGCTCGTCGCCATGAAGGACGACAGTCTGTCGTCGTCGGCGGTGTGGACGGTCTGCGGCGTCGCGATGGCGCTGAGCGTGCTGCTGTGCGGCATGGTCACCCGGCCGGGCGGGGTGCAGCTCGGGTGGGCGCTTCAGATCGCCCTGATCATCAGCGGGTTCGTCGTGCCGCTGATGTTCTTCCTCGGGGCGTGCTTCGCCGCGCTGTGGTGGGCCTCGGTCCACTTCGGCCGGAAGGTCGACGAGGCGAAGGCCCGGTGGGCGGCGCAGGAGGCGCAGGCGCGGTGAGCGCCGCGTGCCGCGGACGCGCATCGTCGTCAGCGGCCGGTGGTTGACCGCGCCCGTGGCACGCGGGTCCTCCCCGCTGCCGCGGGGCGGGCGTCATGGTCCGGGTGCCGTGGTCCGAGGCGCGCCCGGTAGCCTCAGGGCGGACCCGTACATCCCTGGCCTGCAAGGAGCCGCACATC
Source organism: Streptomyces beihaiensis (assembly GCF_026274175.1). GTDB lineage: Bacteria > Actinomycetota > Actinomycetes > Streptomycetales > Streptomycetaceae > Streptomyces > Streptomyces beihaiensis. The sequence continues at coordinate 13,683 of NZ_JAPHNL010000035.1, read as the reverse complement.
ATGACCCAGCGCACGCTCGTCCTCCTGAAGCCGGACGCCGTCCGCCGCTCGTTGGTCGGTGAGATCGTCGGGCGGATCGAGCGCAAGGCGGGCTGGACGATCTCCGCGCTCGAACTGCGCCGGCTCGACCGGGCGACCCTGGAGCAGCACTACGCCGAGCACGTCGGCCGCCCGTTCTACGAACCGCTGGTCGAGTTCATGCTGTCCGGCCCGGTCGTCGCGCTGGTCGTCGAGGGCGAGCGGGTCATCGAGGGCGTACGCCAGCTGGCCGGGCCGACCGACCCGATCGCCGCGGCGCCGGGCTCGATCCGTGGTGACTACGGCGTGATCGTGCGCGAGAACCTGATCCACGCCTCCGACTCCGAGGAGTCCGCCGAGCGCGAGCTGAAGATCTTCTTCCCGGGCCTGGTCTGAGGCGGTACCGAGGCGGTTCTGCGGCGGTTCCGAGACGGCGCCGAGGCGGTTCCGAGACGGCCGGTGTCCGTACCGTGAGACGGCCGGACGGGACTTTCTGATGCTCTGTCAGGCATTGGCCGCCGGTGACCTGGAGCGGCCCGAAAATCCGGGCCGCTCCTTGGCATATGCGCCCCGATCGGGGGAACGCGACCCTCCGTCGGCACGTCCCCAATAGCGGGGCGGGGTTTCATCTGCTGACAATGGCGAAGACCCTCGCGCCGTGACTGTGCAGGCGAGACTACGATGGAAGCCTTCACGCCACACGCGTCCACCTCTCGCCTACCTGACAAGCAATCAAACGCTCCAGTGGGAAGGCCAGACGAATCCTGATGGGGAACTCAATGTCGTTCATCGGCCGTGACATGGCTGTCGACCTCGGGACCGCCAACACGCTGGTGTACGTCAGGGGACGAGGGATCGTACTCAACGAGCCGTCCGTGGTCGCGATCAACACCAACACCGGCGGCATCCTCGCCGTCGGTGCCGAAGCCAAGAAGATGATCGGCCGGACCCCGGGCAACATCGTGGCGGTGCGGCCCCTGAAGGACGGCGTGATCGCCGACTTCGAGATCACCGAGCGGATGCTCCGCTACTTCATCCTGAAGATCCACAAGCGGCGCTATCTGGCCCGGCCGCGCGTGGTGGTCTGCGTCCCCTCCGGCATCACCGGCGTCGAGCGCCGCGCGGTCATCGAGGCCTCCACGCAGGCCGGCGCCCGCCAGGTGCACATCATCGAGGAACCCATGGCGGCGGCGATCGGCTCGGCCCTGCCGGTCCACGAGGCCACCGGCAACATGGTGGTCGACATCGGTGGCGGCACCACCGAGGTCGCCGTCATCTCGCTCGGCGGAATCGTCACAGCACAGTCGATCCGCGTCGCGGGCGACGAGCTGGACAACGCGATCATCCAGCACATCAAGAAGGAGTACTCGCTCCTCCTCGGTGAGCGCACCGCCGAGCAGATCAAGATCACCATCGGCTCGGCGTACGACCTCGACTCCGACGAGCACACCGAGATCCGCGGTCGCGACCTCGTCTCCGGCCTCCCGAAGACCGTCGTCATCTCGGCCGCCGAGGTGCGCAAGGCCATCGAGGAGCCGGTCAACGCGATCGTCGACGCGGTCAAGACCACCCTCGACAAGTGCCCGCCCGAGCTCTCCGGCGACGTCATGGACCGCGGCATCGTGCTCACCGGCGGCGGCGCCCTGCTGCGCGGCCTCGACGAGCGGCTGCGCCGCGAGACCGGCATGCCGATCCACATCGCCGAGAACCCGCTGGACTCCGTGGCGCTCGGCTCCGGCAAGTGCGTCGAGGAGTTCGAGGCGCTCCAGCAGGTCCTGGACGCCCAGCCGCGCCGCTGATCCACAGCGGTGGGTCCGCCGTACGAGTGGGTGCCACTTCGTGCGGCGGATCGTTGATATAGAGGCAAGACACAACAAATCCTCCGAAGTACCGACGAAGTACCTGACGAAGTACCCACTTGAAGTACCCGATTGAGGAAGGCACGGCCGCCGCACGTGAGGGACACACGAGAGAGCCGGCTGCTCCTGGTGCTGCTGATCGCCATCGCGTTCGCACTGATCACGGTGGACATCCGCGGCGGGCAGGACTCACCGGTCCAGGGTGCCCGCCGCGCCGCCGCCACGGTCTTCGGCCCGGTGGAGAACGGAGTGTCCGGCGCGGTCGACCCCATCGGCAACGCCATAGGGGCGGTCCGCGACTCCGGCACGCGGCACGACCGGATAAGCCAACTGGAGCGTGAGAACGCGGCGTTGAAGGCCGAGCTCGGCAGCGACTCCCGCGACCGCAGCAAGCTCCGCCAGCTGAACAAGCTGCTCAAGACGGCGGGCGCGGGCCAGTACGGCATCAAAGGCGCCCAGGTCATCGCCATAGGGGCCGCCCAGGGCTTCTCCTGGACGGTCACCATCGACGCCGGGGCCAACGACGGCATCAAGCGCGACATGACCGTTCTGAACGGGGACGGGCTCGTCGGCCGCGTCACCACCGTCGGCCCGGACACGGCGACCGTGCTGCTCGCCAACGACCCGGACTTCACCGTCGGCACCCGCATGGAGAAGACCGACGAGCTCGGCTTCGCCACCGGGCAGGGCGACCGGCCGCTCCGCGTCCAGCTGCTCAACGGCAAGGCGAAGATCAAGAAGGGCGAGCGGCTCGTCACCTTCGGCTCGCAGGGCGACAAGCCGTTCGTGCCGGGAGTCCCGGTCGGCAAGGTCGTCCGCGTCGACCCGTCCGGCGGTGACCTCACCCGCACGGTCTACGTCCAGCCGTTCGTCGGCTTCACCAAACTCGACATCGTCGGCGTCGTCGTCAGCGCGCCCCGCAAGGACCCGCGCGACGAAGTGCTGCCGCACAAGCCCAAGCCGGCCCCCACCGTGACCGTCACCGCGACGCCTTCCGCCCCGGCCGACGGCAACGCGAACAACGCCGCCGCCGGCAACGGCCAGCAGTAGACAGGAGGAGCAAGAACCATGCGCTTCAACCGGATGCTGCTCTCCGCCGCGCTCGTCGTCGTCGCCCTGGTGGTTCAGGTCTGCGTGCTCGCCCGGCTGCAACTGCCCGGCGCCGTGCCGGACCTGATGCTGCTGACCGTGCTCGGCCTCGCCCTGGTCTACGGCCACGTCGGCGGCTGCCTCGTCGGCTTCGGCGCGGGCCTGCTCACCGACCTCGCCCCGCCCGCCGACCACGCCGCCGGACGCTACGCCCTGGTGCTCTGCGTCATCGGCTACCTCGCCGGACTCGCCAAGCCCGAGAAGGGCCAGCCGCGCACCGCCCTCGGGCCGATGCTCGTCGTGGTCGCCGCCGCCATCGGCACCACCCTGCTGTACGCGAGCGTGGGCGCGCTCGTCGGCGACACCGCCGCCCGCCACGTGGGGCTCGTCAGCCTGCTGTTCACCGCCGCCGTCTACGACCTGCTGCTCGCGCCGTTCGTGGTGCCCGGCGTGATGGCCCTCGCCAGACGCGCCGAGAACGACCCGCTCGCCGAGACCAACTCCTCCGGCGGCTCCGGCAGGACCACCACCGACGTGTCCGCCGGGTGGCTCTCCTCCGGCACCGGCCTGCGTCTGGGCGGCCGGCGCACCGTCCTGCGGACCAAGGCGGTCAAGGTCCGCGCCGCCCGCGCCGGGCGCATCAAGGGGGTCAAACGACTGTGACCGCCACCGCGCACAGGTTCAGCGTGTACACGTACCAGCCGTGCACGACGTACACGTACACACGCACGTACACGTACACGTTCTGAGAGGGGCAGCACGGCACCGTGTCCAATATCCCTGAGACCGGCAGGACGCCGCGCGTCAGGATCCGGCTGGTCATCCTCCAGGTCCTCGTCCTCTCCCTCCTGCTCACCCTCGGCGGCCGCCTGTGGTACCTGCAGATCCGCGAGGGCGACAAGTACCAGAAGGAGGCGTCCGGCAACCACGTCCAGCAGGTGGTCACGCCCGCCGTGCGCGGCTCGATCCTCGACGCCCGCGGGGTTCCGCTCGCCGACAACGAGACCCGCCTGGTCGTCTCCGCCTCGCGCACCGACCTGCTGAAGATGAAGGACGACGGCAAGGCCGTCCTGACCAAGGTCGCCCACCTCCTCGGCATGAAACCCGCCGACGTCATCCGGAAGGTCAGGCTCTGCGACGCCAAGACGCCGCAGCCCTGCTGGAACGGATCGCCCTACCAGCCCATCCCCATCACCGACGAGGCGACACCCAAGCAGGCTCTGCAGATCCGCGAGCGCGGCGAGGACTTCCCCGGCATCACCGCCGAACCCACCGCCGTGCGCCGCTACCCCGGCCCCGGCGGCTCCAACACCGCGCAGGTCCTCGGCTACCTCTCCCCGGTCACCGACGCGGAGATCCAGAAGGCCAAGGACACCGACTCGCCCTACCTCCGCTCCGACCAGGTCGGCCGCAGCGGCCTGGAGCGCGAGTACGACAAGGAACTGCGCGGCAAGGCGGGCGTCACCCGCTACGAGGTCGACAACCTCGGCCGTGTCATCGGCCGCGCCAAGAGCGACAAGGCCGAACCCGGATCCACCGTCGTGACGTCGATAGACGCACGCGTGCAGGCCGTCGCCGAACGCGAGCTGGACGACGCGATGAAGACGGCCCGTCAGACGTACGACAAGGTCACCGGCGAGAACTACAAGGCCGACTCCGGCGCCGTCGTCGTCATGGAGGCCAAGACCGGCCGCGTCATCGCCATGGCGTCCAACCCGACCTACGACCCCAACGCCTGGGTCGGCGGCATCTCCGCCAAGGAGTACGCCAGACTCACCGGCAAGAAGTCCAACTACCCGCTGCTCAACCGGGCCATCCAGGGCCAGTCGGCGCCCGGCTCGACCTTCAAGGTGGTCTCCTCGACCGCCGCGGTCAAAGCCGGTTTCCCGTTCGACGGCAAGTACCCCTGCACCAGCTCGTACGCGATCGGCAACCAGGTCTTCAAGAACTTCGAGTCGGAGAACTTCGGGCCGATCAACCTCGGCCGCGCCCTGGAGGTCTCCTGCGACACCGTCTTCTACGGCCTCGCCCACCGCGAGTGGAAGAAGCTCGGCGGCATCCACCCCAAGCCGGGCACCCAGGACCCGTTCTTCACCACCGCCCACGAGTTCGGTCTCGGCAAGGAGACCGGCATCGACCTGCCGGGCGAGGTCAGCGGCCGCATCCCCGACCGCACCTGGAAGAAGGACTTCTGGAAGGCCAACAAGGACTACTGGTGCAAGGTGGGCAAGAAGGACGGCACCTTCGTCCAGAAACTGTCCTGGGAGAACTGCCGCCAGGGCAACCTGATGCGCGCCGGTGACGAGGTCAACTACTCCATCGGCCAGGGCGACACCCTCGTCACGCCCATCCAGATGGCCGCCATCTACGCCGCCATCTCCAACGGCGGCACCCTGCACCAGCCCGAGATCGGCAAGGCCATCGTCAGCCCCGACGGCAAGAAGATCACCGAGATCCCGCCGAAGGTCAACGCCAAGCTCCCCATGTCCGCCAAGACCCGCGACCAGATAGACAAGGCACTGGCGGGAGTGGCGACCCGCGGCACCGCGGCCTGGCGCTTCGGCGGCTGGCCCCAGAAGCAGATCCCCATGCACGCCAAGACCGGTACGGCGGAGGTCCACGGCAAGCAGACGACGTCGTGGTTCGCGACGTACACCAAGGACTACACGATCGTGATGACGATCTCCCAGGGCGGTACGGGCTCCGGAGCCTCCGGCCCGGCCGTCCGCAAGATCTACAACGCGCTCTACGGCGTCCAGGCCGACGGCTCGATCGACAAGAAGAAGGCGATCCTGCCGCACCCGGAGACCAGCCTGCCGAAGATCCAGCCGGACGGCTCCATCGACGCGCCGACCGTCAAGCCGTACGACCCGAACCAGAACGACCAGCAGCCCGAGCAGAACGTGGCGGCCGGGCCGCCCGCCGTCACCACCGACCGGAAGGACTGACCCGCCGTGGCAGGCACCAACGGCTTCTCCGTCTCCGGTTACGGGCCGCAGCGCTCCACCATGACGCGGCTCATGGCCCGCGACTCGACGGCGCGCAGGCTCGACTGGCCGATGCTCCTGGCGTCGCTCGCGCTGACGCTGATCGGCGCGGCCCTGGTCTTCTCCGCGACCCGCAACCGCAACGAGATCAACCACGGCGACCAGTACTACTTCCTGTTCCGGCATCTGCTCAACGCCGGCATCGGGATCGGCCTGATGATCGCCACGATCTGGCTCGGTCACCGCACCCTGCGCACGGCCGTACCGATCCTCTACGGCCTCTCCGTCTTCCTCATCCTGGTCGTGCTCACCCCGCTGGGCGCCACCGTCAACGGAGCGCACTCCTGGATCATCATCGGCGGCGGCTTCTCCGTCCAGCCCTCCGAGTTCGTCAAGATCACCATCATCCTCGGCATGGCGATGCTGCTCGCCGCCCGCGTCGACGCGGGCGACAGCGAACACCCCGACCACCGCACGGTGCTCCAGGCGCTCGGCCTCGCCGCGGTGCCGATGGCGATCACCCTGCTCATGCCGGACCTCGGCTCCGTGATGGTCATGGTGATGCTGGTGCTCGGCGCCCTGCTCGCCTCCGGCGCCTCCAACCGGTGGATCCTCGGACTCATCGCGGCCGGTGCGGCGGGAGCGGTGGCGGTGTGGAAGCTCGGCATGCTCGACCAGTACCAGATCGCGCGGTTCGCGGCGTTCGCCAACCCGGCGCTCGACCCGTCCGGCGTCGGCTACAACACCACCCAGGCCCGCATCGCCATCGGCTCCGGCGGACTCACCGGCGCCGGCCTGTTCCACGGCTCGCAGACCACGGGCCAGTTCGTACCGGAACAGCAGACCGACTTCGTCTTCACCGTCGCCGGTGAGGAACTGGGCTTCGTGGGCGCGGGCGCCATCATCCTGCTGCTCGGCGTCGTGCTCTGGCGAGCCTGCAAGATCGCCCGCGAGACCTCCGAGCTGTACGGGACGATCGTCGCCGCCGGGATCATCGCCTGGTTCTCCTTCCAGGCGTTCGAGAACATCGGCATGACGCTCGGCATCATGCCGGTCACCGGCCTTCCGCTGCCGTTCGTCTCCTACGGCGGCTCCTCGATGTTCGCCGAGTGGATCGCCATAGGGCTGCTCCAGTCGATCAAGGTGCAACGCCCGGTGTCGGCGTAGCGGGACGCCGCGACCGGCCCTCTACCGGGGCGGACGCTCGCCGACTAGATTCGATTCATGGCGGCCACGACACAGGTGCAGCGCGAGATCGAGCGGAAGTACGACGTCCCCGGCAGTCCCTTCCACCTGCCGGACCTGCGCCGCGTCCCCGGCGTCGCCGACGTCGACGACCAGGGTGTGACCGAACTCGACGCCGTCTACTACGACACCCCCGACCACCGCCTCGCCGCCGACCGCATCACCCTGCGCCGCCGCACCGGAGGCGCCGACGAGGGCTGGCACCTCAAGCTGCCCGTCGCCACGGTCCGCGACGCGAGGGACGAGGTGCGTCAGCCGCCGGCCCCCGACGTGCCGCGCGCCCTCGCCGGACTCGTACGCTCCCGGGTGCGCGCCGCCGACCTCGTCCCGGTCGTCCGCCTGCGCTCCTCGCGCGACCTCCACCGCCTGCTCGGCCCGGACGGGGCGCCGCTCGCCGAGGTGTGCGTCGACACCGTCCGCGCCGAGCGCGCCGACGGGAAGCGCGCCGCCGCATGGACCGAGGTCGAGGTCGAACTGGCCGACGGCGGCGACCCGGCGCTGCTCGACAAGGTCGGCGAGCGGCTGTGCGGGGCGGGCGCCGAGCCGTCCGACGCGGCCTCGAAACTCGCGCGTGCGCTGGAGCGGACCGGGGCCCGTACGACCGGCACGGACACGTCAGCCTCCCCGGCGGAGCCCGGCACCGCCGCCGCCCACGTCCTGGCCCGGCTGCGCGCCCAGCGGGACGCCCTGGTCGCCCTCGACCCGGCCGTCCGTCGCGACCTGCCGGACGCCGTGCACCAGATGCGCGTGGCCACCCGGCGGACGCGCAGCGCGTTCCGCACGTACCGCAAGATCCTCGACCCGGCCGTCACCGGGCCGCTCGGCGACGAGCTGAAGTGGCTCGCGGCGGAGCTGGGCGTCGACCGGGACCGTGAGGTGCTCACCGAGCGCATCACCGGCCGCATCGACGCGCTGCCCCGCCCCTTGCTCGTCGGCCCCGTGCGCGGACGCCTGCGCACCTGGGAGGCGGCCCGGCGCCGCGGTTCGCGCGGCCACCTCGTCGCCGTGCTCGACGGCACGCGCTACCTGGCCCTTCTGGACGGCCTGGACGCGCTCCTCGCCGACCCGCCGCTGCGCGGCAAGGCCGCCCGCCGCCCCGCCGCGGGAGCCCTCACCAAGGCGGCGCTGAAGGACCACGCCCGCCTCGCCGAGCGGGTCGAGCACGCCCTGTCGCTGCCGCCCGGCCACGACCGCGACCTCGCGCTGCACGAGGCCCGCAAGGCGGCCAAGCGCGCCCGGTACGCGGGAGAGACGGCGATCCCCGCGCTCGGGAAACCGGCGAAACGATTCGTCCGCCGGATGAAGGACGTCCAGTCGCTCCTCGGTGACCACCAGGACTCCGTGGTCTCCCGCGCGGCCCTGCGCGACCTCGCGGGCCAGGCCCACGCGGCGGGCGAGTCCGCGTTCACGTGGGGCCTGCTGTACGGCGAGGAACGGGCGGCCGCGGCGGACGACGAGCGGCGGCTGCCGAAGGTGTGGGACCGTGCGGCGCGAGCACGGCTGTCCGCGTAGACGCTCGGCACAGAGGCCGAGGTCCCGTCCGGTCGGCCGGGGCCGAACGGCGGGTTAGGCTTGAGGGTCACCCCTGTCAGCTCACGAAGGTCCACGGTTATGCCTGCCGAAGCCGCCGCCGCGGCGCCCGATGCCGTCGAGTCCGTGTTCCCGCGGCTCGAAGCGCTGCTCCCGCATGTGCAGAAGCCGATCCAGTACGTCGGCGGAGAGCTCAACTCCACGGTCAAGGACTGGGAGTCCTGCGACGTCCGCTGGGCGCTCATGTACCCGGACGCGTACGAGGTCGGTCTGCCCAACCAGGGCGTCATGATCCTCTACGAGGTCCTCAACGAGCGCGAGGGAGTCCTCGCCGAGCGCACGTACAGCGTGTGGCCCGACCTCGAAGCGCTGATGCGCGAGCACAAGGTCCCGCAGTTCACGGTCGACAGCCACCGCCCGGTGAAGGCGTTCGACGTCTTCGGCCTCAGCTTCTCCACCGAGCTGGGCTACACGAACATGCTGACCGCGCTCGACCTGGCCGGCATCCCGCTGGAGTCGAGGAACCGGACCGTCGACGACCCGATCGTCCTCGCGGGCGGCCACGCCGCGTTCAACCCGGAGCCCATCGCCGACTTCATCGACGCGGCGATCATCGGCGACGGCGAACAGGCCGTGCTCGACATGACCGAGATCATCCGCGCGTGGAAGGCCGAGGGCCGGCCCGGCGGCCGCGAGGAGGTCCTCTTCCGCCTCGCGAGGACCGGCAGCGTCTACGTCCCGGCCTTCTACGACGTCGAGTACCTGCCCGACGGCCGCATCGGCCGCGTCGTGCCGAACAGGAGCGGCGTGCCGTGGCGCGTGTCCAAGCACACGGTCATGGACCTGGACGAGTGGCCGTACCCGAAGCAGCCGCTGGTCCCGCTCGCGGAGACGGTCCACGAGCGGATGTCGGTGGAGATCTTCCGCGGCTGCACGCGCGGCTGCCGCTTCTGCCAGGCGGGCATGATCACCCGCCCGGTGCGCGAACGCTCGATCACCGGCATCGGCGAGATGGTCGACAAGGGCCTGAAGGCGACCGGCTTCGAGGAGGTGGGCCTCCTCTCGCTCTCCTCGGCGGACCACTCCGAGATCGGCGACATCGCCAAGGGCCTCGCGGACCGCTACGAGGAGGACAAGATCGGCCTGTCCCTCCCCTCCACCCGCGTGGACGCCTTCAACGTCGACCTGGCCAACGAACTGACCCGCAACGGCCGCCGCTCGGGCCTCACCTTCGCCCCCGAGGGCGGCAGCGAGCGCATGCGCAAGGTCATCAACAAGATGGTCAGCGAAGAGGACCTGATCCGCACGGTCGCGACGGCGTACGGCAACGGCTGGCGCCAGGTGAAGCTGTACTTCATGTGCGGCCTGCCGACCGAGACCGACGACGACGTCCTGCAGATCGCCGACATGGCGATGAACGTGATCCAGAAGGGTCGCGAGGTCTCCGGCTCCAACGACATCCGCTGCACGGTCTCCATCGGCGGCTTCGTCCCCAAGCCGCACACCCCCTTCCAGTGGGCCCCGCAGCTCTCGGCCGAGGAGACGGACGCCCGCCTGGAGAAGCTCCGCGACAAGATCCGCGGCGACAAGAAGTACGGCCGCTCCATCGGCTTCCGCTACCACGACGGCAAGCCCGGCATCGTCGAGGGCCTGCTCTCCCGCGGCGACCGCCGCATCGGCGACGTCATCCGCGCCGTCTACGAGGACGGCGGCCGCTTCGACGGCTGGCGCGAGTACTTCTCGTACGACCGCTGGATGGCCTGCGCCGACAAGGCGCTCGCCAAGTACGGCGTGGACGTCGACTGGTACACCACGCGCGAGCGCACCTACGAGGAGGTCCTGCCCTGGGACCACCTGGACTCGGGCCTCGACAAGGACTGGCTCTGGGAGGACTGGCAGGACTCGCTCGACGAGACCGAGGTCGAGGACTGCCGCTGGACCCCGTGCTTCGACTGCGGCGTCTGCCCGGCCATGGACACGACCATCCAGATCGGCCCGACGGGCAAGAAGCTGCTGCCGCTGACGGTCGTCGACAAGTAGCCCGCCGCGCCGCACGACCATCGGCCGACCGGTTGACCGGCCGGCCGATGGGCGCGCTCAGTGCAGGCAGAGGCAGAACGGGTGGCCCGCCGGGTCCGCGTAGACGCGCCAGTTCGCGTCCTCGCGCAACTGGTCGGTGCGCTCAAGGACGGTCGCGCCGAGCTCAAGGACGCGCTTCTCGTCCGCCTCGATGTCGTCGACGTCGAAGTCCAGGTGCGCCTGCTGGGGCCCCTCCTGGTCCGGCCAGCGCGGGGGGCGGTAGCCCTCGGCACGCTGGAAGGCGAGCGGGGTGCCGTCGAACCCGTGCACCTCCACCCAGTCCAGGTCGCCCTCGTCCTTCACCACGCGCCCGCCGAGCAACTCCGCGTAGAACTCCGCGAGTCGTACCGGGTCCGGACAGTCGAACGCGATCGCCTGCAGCTTGCGGATCATGTGAGACTCCTCATCGTTTCCTCGTTCCGTTCCCGTGCCGTGTCCGCGAGTCCGCGCAGTCCTCGCTCACCCGTCCCGGGCGCTACTTGCTCGCCGCGAACCTCATCAGGGCCCGCTCGTCACCCTGCTTGATCTTCCCGGTCTCGTTGATGACCTGAAGCTTCCAGTCGCCCCCGCGGCGGACCGCCTTGGCGACCGCGCAGCCGTTGTCCGCCGTCATCAGGGAGGGCCAGATGTCGGCGACCTGCTGGCTGCTGCCGCCCGTCGCGTCGTACACCTTGAAGCTGATGTTGCGGGCCTTCTGGAAGGAGCTCCCCCTCTTGTAGGCGGCCGCCACGAACACGATCTCCGTGATGTTCTGCGGGATGCGCGCGAACTCCACCGTCACCGTCTCGTCGTCGCCGTCGCCCTTGCCGGTCTGGTTGTCGCCGCTGTGCACCAGGGAGCCGTTGCCCATCGGGTCCAGCGAGTCGAGACCCGCGAGACGGACCGGGTCGCCGTTCTGCATGGCGATGGCGATGAGGTCCAGATCCGTGCCCTGCTTGCGGCGCAGCGCGCCGAGCACGCCGCCGCTGCTGCCCGCGGTGGGGTCCCAGGAGACCCCGATGCACATGTGTGTCACCCCGTCGAGGTCCGCCGGGCCGTCTTCCTTCGTGAGCGTGATCATGTGTGCTCCTCCCCCTTGATCGGCTTTGCTTTCCCATGAACATACGGGGTGAGAGGGCATCCGCGGCAGACCGGGGGAGGACCGGGCCGTGAGGCCGCCGGGAACCGCGCGGCGCGCCGGGACGTACTCTAGGAAGCAGTACGACCGCTCTCACGAAGGACCAGAACACTGGGCAAGCGACAGCCCGTAGGCCCGCCGCCCGCACCTGCGGTGCAGCGCATCCGACTGCGCTACACCAAGCGCGGCCGCCTCCGGTTCACCAGCCACCGTGACTTCCAGCGCGCCTTCGAGCGTGCGCTGCGCCGTGCCGAGGTGCCCATGGCGTACTCGGCGGGGTTCACCCCGCACCCCAAGGTGTCGTACGCCAATGCCGCACCCACCGGCACGGGCAGTGAGGCCGAGTACCTGGAGATCGCGCTCACCGCGCCGCGCGACCCGCGGAAACTGAGGGAACTGCTCGACACGTCGCTGCCTGCGGGCCTCGATATCGTCGATGCCGTCGAGGCCCGCACCCCGGCCCTCGCCGAGCGGCTCACCGCCTCCGTGTGGGAGCTGCGGCTCGACGGGGTGGACGTGGCCGAGGCCGCGCGGGCCGCCGACGCGTTCCGCGCGGCCGAGACCGTCGAGGTCCAGCGCAGGACGAAGAACGGCATGCGTACGTTCGACGCCCGCGCGGCCGTCGCCGGTCTTGAGGCCGTGGCCGCCACGGAACCCATGACCACGGCGGACGCCGCGGCTGATAGGCCCGGTGACGGGGCCTGTGCGATACTGCGCCTGGTTGTTCGGCACGTGACGCCCGCCGTTCGACCCGACGACGTCCTGTCCGGTCTCAGCGCCGTGGCCGACCTGGCGCCGCCGGTCCCCGCAGCGGTGACCAGGCTGGCGCAGGGGCTGTTCGATGAAGAGACCGGCACGGTGACCGACCCGCTCGCGCCCGACCGCGAGGCTGCCCGGGCCGCCCCACAAACGGAGGCCCGGGACTCTGCCGCCGCGGCGGTGCCCGCCGTGGAAGGTTCCGCGTAAGGACGGTCGTCGTAGCGCCGCCCTCGTACTCGGGAGCCACCTGGGTCGGGCAGCGCACCCACCCAAGGACTTTCGCCAGGCCGTACGTACATCGCGTACCGGAACCGGCGAGAACAGACAGAGAGCCCCCGTGCGGCGCCCGCGCCCCGGACCGGCGGCCAGCGCTACGTGACATCGAGCGCGAGCCGCGGACGTCACCGGTCACGGATCAGGCGCGGCGCCCGGGGGCCTGACGGGAGATCCACCCGCATGCCCGAGCCGATCGAACCGAACACGCCCACCGCTGTTCCCGTGGGCGACACCCCCAGCGACACCCTGCCGCCGCGCCGTCGGCGCCGTGCCGCCTCCCGCCCGGCCGGATCACCGGCGAGCCGGGCCGCTGTCGCCATACCGGCTGGTGCCGAGGGCGCCGAAGCCGTGGACCCGGTGGACCCGGTGTCCGACCCCGTCGAGGAGACGGCCGCCGCCGCTGCCGCGGAGCCGGCCGCCGCCGCCCGGCCGCGCCGCCGCGCCACGCGCCGCGCCTCCGCGCCCGCCGGTGCGCCCGCGCCGGCCGAGACGGAGGCCGAGGAGCCTGTGGCCGAGACCGCCGAGACCGCCGAGACCGCCGAGACCGCCGAGACCGCCGAGACCGCCGAGACCGAGGAGGCCGCGCCGCGTCGTGCGCGTCGTCGTGCCACGCGCACGGTGTCCGCTCCGGCCGCCGCCGAGCCGGTCGCCGAGGAGACCGAGACGGAGGCCGAGGAGCCCGTGGCCGAGGTGGCCGACGACGCCGCCCCGCCGCGGCGGCGCC
>NZ_JAPHNL010000034.1 GCF_026274175.1 Streptomyces beihaiensis | reverse complement strand
TGGCCCGCGCGCTGCCGCTGCCGACCGCCGCGTCCGTGGTGGTCGCGCTCGTCGCGGCCGCCGGTGCGGGCATCGCCATGGGCGGTGTGACCGGCGTGGGTACGGACGGGACGCTGCTCGGCGTCGGTGCCGGTGTCTGCGCGCTGATCGGCCTGCGCGTCGCCTCGTACGACTATCCGTCCCGGTTCGTGCACATGACGGCGGGCGTGGCGCTGCCGCTCGCCCTGGCCGCACCGGCGGTGCAGATCCTCGGCCGCGTGCTGAGCTGAGGCGCCCCGCCCCCGCGATCCGTCCTCGCGATCCGCCCCCGTGATTCCGCCCCCGCGGCGCCCGCGGGGGCGGGTGCGGGCGCGATCGACAACTTCGCCACAACTCTCCGGCCGGGGCCGCGTCGGTGCGGCCCGGCCGCGTACGCTCGCGGCCAAGGACCAAAATCGTGGGGGAGCCTCAAGGCCATGCGCGCACTGCGGATACTGCTGATCGTCGTCGTCGTTCTCGGCGGACTGTTCGTGATCGCCGACCGGGTGGCGGTTCACTTCGCCGAGAGCGAGGCGGCCGACAAGGTGCGGACCAGCGAAGGACTCGCCGACACCCCTGACGTGTCCATCAAGGGCTTCCCGTTCCTGACCCAGGCCGCCGGTGGCACCCTGGACGACGTCGAGATCGGCATCCAGGAGTACGACGCGAAGGCGGACGGCAACTCCGTCCACATCACCGACCTGCGGGCCGAGATGCGCGACGTGAAGTTCGACAGCAGCTACAGCTCGGCCACCGCCGGTTCGGCCACCGGCACCGCCCACGTCTCCTACGACGAGCTGCTCAAGGCGGTCGCGCAGCAGAAGCCCGCGCCGGTCGCGCCGGGCATCACGGCGAAGATCACCGGGCTCGCGTACGGCGGTCCGGGCAAGGTCAAGGTGACCGTCACGCTCCGCACCCCGCTGGGCTCCGTCACCCCCACGGTGCTCAGCACGGTCAAGGTCGTCGGTGGCAAGGTCTCCGCGCACGCCGACAGCCTGCCCAAGGTCCACGCGCTCGACCTCGCCGAGAACCGGGTCCGCGCGGTGACCGACTTCCGGCAGGCCATCGACAATCTGCCCGCGGGCATCTCGCTCGACAACGTGGAGCCGGGCAGGAACGGTGTGGAGATCTCGGTCAAGGGTTCGGACCTGAAGCTCGTCGGCTGAGCTCCCACCTGCCCGCCCCTGCCCCTGCCCGCACCCGCCCCAGCTCGCCCGCACCCGCCTGCGTCTCTGCCCAGGCCCACGCCCACGCCCACGCCTGTGCCTCCGCCCAAGCCTCCATCCACGTCTGCGCCTCCGCCCACGCCCACGCCTCCGTCGGCGTCTGTCCGTACTGCGAGACAGGGTCGTCCGTACAGCAGATGGGCAGGGCGTGGCGGCCGGACTCCGGGGTGGGCCCGGCCGCGGGGCGAAGGTCATTCGTCCCGCATAGTGGATGATCGTGTCTCATCATCCGACACGCCGGTGACACGGCCGCCCGGACCTACATACGATCGACGCCATGCAGCGTTACTCGAGCGTCCTCCAGTCGCGGGGACAGGCGGATCTCACGAAGCGGCGGGCAGTAGACCTGTGCCGCGTCGCCGCCATGCTCTGTCGCTCCATCTGAGCGGGACCGTCGGCACGTCGGCGCAATCCCGCTTCGCCAGGCCCGTCGAGTCCGTCGAGCACTGACCGACACGGTTCGGGCCACTCGTGAATCCCCGTGCGCACAGCCCTGTTCGCACCACTTTCGTTCGCATGCCCCGCCGCAACTGCCCCGGAGGAACACAGCATGAGCCGCAGCGACGTCCTGGTAGACGCCGACTGGGTCGAGGCCAACCTCGACAACCCGAACGTGGCGATCGTCGAGGTCGACGAGGACACGTCCGCCTACGAGAAGAACCACATCAAGAACGCGATCCGCATCGACTGGACCAAGGACCTCCAGGACCCGGTCCGCCGCGACTTCATCGACCAGGAGGGCTTCGAGAAGCTGCTCTCCGCGAAGGGGATCGCCAACGACACCACCGTCGTCCTCTACGGCGGCAACAACAACTGGTTCGCGTCCTACGCGTACTGGTACTTCAAGCTCTACGGCCACCAGGACGTCAAGCTCCTCGACGGCGGCCGCAAGAAGTGGGAGCTCGACTCCCGCGACCTGGTCGACGGCTCGCAGGTCCCGAACCGCCCGGCCACCGACTACAAGGCCAAGCCGCAGGACACCTCGATCCGCGCCTTCCGCGACGACGTCGTGAACGCGATCGGCACCCAGAACCTGGTCGACGTGCGCTCGCCCGACGAGTTCAGCGGGAAGCTCCTCGCCCCCGCCCACCTGCCGCAGGAGCAGTCGCAGCGTCCGGGCCACGTCCCGTCCGCCCGCAACATCCCGTGGTCGAAGAACGCCAACGACGACGGCACCTTCAAGTCGGACGACGAGCTCAAGGCGCTGTACGCCGAGGAGCAGGTCGACCTGGCCAAGGACTCCATCGCCTACTGCCGTATCGGTGAGCGCTCGGCCCTGACGTGGTTCGTGCTGCACGAGCTGCTCGGCGTCGAGAACGTCAAGAACTACGACGGTTCGTGGACCGAGTACGGCTCCCTCGTCGGCGTGCCGATCGAGCTCGGCGCCAACAAGTAACCCGACCGCCCTCCTCCCCTCTACTCACTCCAGGAGTTCCACATGTGCGGTGCGAAGGCCGGCGGCCCCGACGCCTCGACCATCAAGCCCGGTGAGACCACCATCCAGGGCCAGGTGACCCGCGACGGCGAGCCGGTGACCGGCTACGTCCGGCTGCTCGACTCGACCGGCGAGTTCACCGCGGAGGTTCCCACCTCCGCCACGGGCCAGTTCCGCTTCTACGCGGCCGAGGGCACGTGGACCGTGCGCGCCCTGGTCCCCGGCGGCCAGGCCGACCGTACGGTCGTCGCCCAGCACGGCGGCCTCGCGGAGGTCGCGATCGCCGTCTGAGCGAACCCGTGAACGGCCGAAGGGCCGCACCCCAGGGGGTTGGACGCCACTGGTAAGCGGGTGCGGCCCTTTGGCGTGCCCGCCGCCGGGCGGCCTACCCTTGAGGCATGTTGGCACGGCGCAAGCACGTGTACTTCGCCATGATGGGCGGCTGCATCGCCCTGTTCGTCCTGGCGTGGGGCGTGGTGCGGCTGTGGTCGATCCCGGCCGCCGTGGCCATGTGCGTGGTCGCCATGGTCATCCCGCCCGTCGCCGCCATCGTCGCCAACCGGCGCGGTCCCGAGGACCGCTGGTGGGACGATCCGTCCGGCGATCCGAAGTCCGACGAGTGGTGGGACGAGCTGGACGGCAAGAAGCGCCGCCCCTGAGGCCGGCGGTATTCCTCGGCATCGGCGCCATTCCTGAGGCTGGCGATGGTCCGTCCGGAATTGTCATAGGCATGTTCAAATCGTGATCCGGGCCCGTACAACCACGGGCCGCGGCCACGGGTCTCCTGTGCGCGCGCGGATTCGGAATCCGCGCTTCGAGTTTCCGAGGGGGGACCCTGTTGGATCACGTGGATGACGCACAAGAAGAACCAGTCGTACAGGAGCCGCCCGTCAGACGTCGCCGCACCGGCCTGCTGATCTCCTGCGCCGCCGTGCTCGGCGTCGTCGCGGGAGTGTGCACCGGATACGTGGTGCAGGCGGGGCGCGCGCCCGACCCGCTGCCACCGCTCGCCCAGGAGACGGTCGCCCAGGCCAAGGGCGGGCCCGCGCACGAGGTGGCCGCCGCCACCGGTGACCGCCGCGTCAGGACCGACGGCGACCTGCGCAAGCTCCTCGTGCCGCGGCCCTCCGGCGCCCAGACCGCGGACGAGGCGCAGGGCTGGCTCGACCAGTACGGTTTCGCGGGCCTGTTCGAGCACCCGGACGACGTGTTCGGCGACCTTTCGGACGACTCCTTCCGGCGCGCGGCCGTGGCCTCGTGGGAGCAGGGGAAGTCAGCGACCGAGGTCCAGCTGATCCAGTTCCGGGACGCCAAGAGCCTGGGCTCGCGCACCTTCCTCAAGGGCCAGAAGAGCTACATGGCGGACAGCGACTGGGCGGGCAACGACGGCCGGCCGATCCCCGGCAGTTCCAACGGCCGCGTCTACGTCTTCGACCGGCCGGACCGCAAGCCCGGCTACCTGCCGCTGTACCGGGCGAGGGCCCTGGCCGCGCGCGGCGACATCGTCATGGACATCTGGTTCTACGACACCAAGCCGATCTCGAAGAAGACCGCGATGGCACTGGCCGAGCGGCAGTTGGAGCGCTTGTGAGCGACCAGTACCCGTCGGCACCCCTACCGCCCGAGTCCGCACCGCCCTCACCCCCGCCCCCGTCCCCGTCTTCGCCCTCACCTTCACCTTCCCCCTCACCCTCGCCCTCGCCCCTTCCCTCGCCGGCCCAGCAGGCCGCGCCGACCGCGTACACCTGGCCGTCGCCCGCACCCGCCGCGCCGACCGGGACACCCGCGACCGAACCGCCCGCCGGGCCGAAGCGCCGCGGCCGTCTGCCGCGCGTCATCGGCGTGTGCGTCGTGGCACTGGCCGTCGTGGGCGGGGTCGGCTTCACCGCGACGAAGGTGAACGGCGCCGACCGGACGGTCTCGACCCGGTCATGGGGCGATCTGCAGCAGCAGAAGCAGCCGTCCGCCAAGGGCAAGGGCAGCGACCTCAGCCGACGCCTGCTGCCCGTGCCGGACGGCTACATCCCCGGACCCGACATCGACGAGTTCGGCAACGACAAGGTGATCACCGGCAAGGAAGCCGTGGCCCGCCTCAAGGCGAGCGCGGACGACCTGCCCGCCCGCGAGCGCGAGGCCCGCCGCAAGGCGATCGACAAGCTCCAGCTCAAGGGCCTGGCGATGCGCAGCTACACGGCGACCACCTACGACCTCGTCATCGACACGCAGCTGTCGCAGATGCAGAACCACAGCGCGGGCCGCCGCCTGAAGGACTTCCAGTCGGAGTTCCTTCGCGTCCTCGGCGGCTACACCAAGGGGCCGAAGATCGACGGCTACCGCAACGCCGACTGCTTCATGGCGCCCCGCAAGAGCAGCAAGAAGCTGGACATGATGCTGTGCAGCGCGTACGAGGACGATCTCCTGGTCTCCGTCACGGCGTACGGTCCCAAGCCGCTCGACACCAAGGCGGTGGCGGACCTGCTGGCGCGACAGCTCGACCGGATCTCGTCGGGTGGAGGGAAGCAGATATGAGCCGGCAGCCCGAGCCGACAGGACCCGCGCCGGACGAGACGATGCAGCTCGGCGCCGTCCCCGCACACCCCCAGCCGCAGCCCCAGCCGCAGCCGCAGCCCCAGCCGCAGCCGCAGTCTCAGCCCCAGGCGAACGACCCCTACGCCATCCCCATGGCCCCACCCGCCCCACCCGGCCTAACCACCTCACTCGCCCCGCCCGCCCCGATCGCCCCGCCCGCCGCCAAGGACCGCCGACGCCTGCGGGCCGTGCTGCGCTGGACCGCCGCCGTGGCCGTGTTCGCCGTGCTGGGCGCCGGGGCCGCCTACGGCGTCACGCAGGAGACCCGCGGCGACCTGCCGGGGCTCAGCACCCGCGCCGACGGCCGCTGGGACTACCCGAAGATCGAGAAGCCCCCGCTGCCCGAGGGCGACCCGGCCGCCTTCGCCGAGGACAACGACCGCGAGGAGCACTTCGCCGACCTGCGGGCGCTCGTCCTTCCCGCGCCCAAGGGCGCCACCGAGGACAAGACGCTGAGCGGCAAGGACGGCTGGCTGCCCACGTCGACGTATCTGGACGCCTACGGCAAGGACGGGCGCGGCGACCTCGCGCAGGAGCTCAAGGACGGCGGTCTGCGGCACATCGCCGCGCGCGGCTGGACCATGCCCGACGGCACGCGTACCCGCATCTACCTGCTGCGCTTTGACACCGGAGCGTTCGCGCGCGCCTACCGCGACACCGTCATGTCGAGCTCGACCGGTCTCGTCGGTGCGCCCGAGACCGAGGAGGACTTCTCCTGGCCGGGCGACGAGAGCCACGTGCGCTACACCTCCCTGCGGGTCCTCAAGGAGCTGCGGTCCAGCGGCGCCGAGCAGATCCGCCAGGCGTACATCCAGGCCGGTGACGTGGTCGCGCTCGTCGTCCAGTCCCGCAAGGGGTCCACGCTCACGGTCCCGTTCCGGCAGACGGTCGTCCTGCAGAACCAGCTTCTCGGCTGACCTGCCGGACCCACCTCGTCGAGAGCTCCGGGCCCCGCACGACTACAGTGGGGCCCGGTTCTCGTACCGCTACCGCTACCGCTCACCGAGGAGCACCCGTGCTTGAGGCCTTCTTCTCCACTCTCCTTGCCCTGGTCTGCGTCGGCGTTCTCGCGTTCGCCGGCCTGTCCCTGAAGAAGCTGTACCAGGGCCAGCGCTGACCCCCCTGCCCGACCCGTCGAGGAAACTCCCCAGATCATGATCCAGATCCCGTCCGACCTGCACCCCGACCTCGTACCGCTCGCCTTCCTCCTGGGCAACTGGGCGGGCGCGGGCGTCACCGACTTCCCGGGCGCCGAGAAGGCCAATTTCGGTCAGGAGGTCTCCTTCTCCCACGACGGGCGGGACTTCCTCGAGTACCACTCGTACACCTGGATCCTGGACCAGGACGGCAACAAGGTGCGCCCCCTGGAGTCGGAGTCCGGCTACTGGCGGGTCGACAAGGAGCGCAAGGTCGAGGTCGTCATGGTCCGCGACGACGGTGTCGTCGAGGTCTGGTACGGCGAGCTCGCCGACAAGAAGCCGCAGATCGACCTCGCGACCGACGCCGTGGCCCGCACCGCGGCCTCCGGCCCGTACACCGGCGGCAAGCGGCTGTACGGCTACGTCAAGAGCGACCTCATGTGGGTCGGCGAGAAGCAGACCCCCGAGGTTCCGCTGCGCCCCTACATGTCGGCCCAGCTGAAGAAGGTCGTCAGCCCCGAGGAGGTCGCGGAGATGGCCCGCAACCTCCCGGACATGCCCGACGACGGCATCGCCTTCTTCAAGTAGGCACAGCCGTAGGGTCCCACCGGGCGGCTTACACTCGGCGGTGTGGTGAACACCGACTGGAAGAGCGACCTGAGGCAGCGCGGCTACCGGCTGACGCCGCAGCGCCAGCTTGTCCTCGAAGCCGTGGACACCCTTGAGCACGCGACCCCCGACGACATCCTGTGCGAAGTACGCAGGACGGCGTCGGGGGTCAACATTTCCACGGTCTACCGCACCCTGGAGCTCCTGGAGGAGCTCGGTCTCGTCTCGCACGCCCACCTCGGGCACGGCGCTCCCACGTACCACCTCGCCGACCGGCACCACCACATCCACCTGGTGTGCCGGGACTGCACCGAGGTGATCGAGGCCGACGTGGCCGTGGCGGCGGAGTTCACCGCCAAGCTGCGCGCCGAGTTCGATTTCGACACCGACCTGAAGCACTTCGCGATCTTCGGCCGGTGCGGGAAGTGCTCCGCCGAGTCCGGGACCGAGTCCGAGTCCGAGTCCCGGGCCGAGTCCGTGGCCCAGGAATAAGCGTGGGCGGCCACTCGTCGTACTCTGTGTGACCATGAAGAGCCCCCTGCTGACCCTGCCCGGCGCCGTCCCCGGCGAGGGCGTGGACGAAGGCGTCGCCGCGCACTACGGCGACCTGTTCCGCGAGCAGCGCTCCCTCGCCGACGGGGCGGGCGTCGTGGACC
Source organism: Streptomyces beihaiensis (assembly GCF_026274175.1). GTDB lineage: Bacteria > Actinomycetota > Actinomycetes > Streptomycetales > Streptomycetaceae > Streptomyces > Streptomyces beihaiensis. Next base: position 9,700 of record NZ_JAPHNL010000034.1, on the reverse strand, counting down.
TCTCGCACCGCGGTGTCCTCACCGTGACCGGCGATGACCGGCTGAGCTGGCTGCACCTGCTGCTCACCCAGCACGTCAGTGAGCTGCCGCCGGACCAGGCCACCGAGGCCCTGATCCTCTCCGCGCACGGCCACATCGAGCACGCCCTGTACCTGGTCGACGACGGCACGACGACCTGGGCGCACGTGGAGCCCGGCACCCAGGAGGCACTGCTCGCCTACCTGGAGTCGATGAAGTTCTTCTACCGGGTGGAAGTCGCCGACCGCACCGCCGAGTTCGCGGTCGTCCACCTGCCGGCCGGTTCGATCGCGCAGGCGCCCGACGGGGTGACCGTGCGCGAGACGGCGTACGGGCGTGATCTCTTCCTGCCGCGCGGCGACCTGGAGTCGTACGTGGCGGCGAACGGTCCGGCGATCGGCCTGCTCGCCCACGAGGCCCTCCGCGTCGAGCAGCACCGGCCGCGGCTCGGCTTCGAGACCGACCACCGCACCATCCCGCACGAGCTGGGCTGGATCGGCTCGGCCGTACATCTGCAGAAGGGCTGCTACCGCGGGCAGGAGACCGTCGCGCGCGTGCAGAACCTGGGCAAGCCGCCGCGCCGCCTCGTCTTCCTCCACCTGGACGGCAGCGAGGTGCACCTGCCACCGCACGGCGCCGAGGTACGGCTCGCCGCCGACGGGCCGGACGGCCGCAAGGTCGGTTTCGTGACGACGTCCGTACGCCACCACGAGCTCGGCCCCATCGCGCTCGCCCTGGTCAAGCGGAACGTTCCGGCCGACGCGGAACTCCTCGCGGAGGGCACCGCGGCGGCGCAGGAGATCGTGGTCGAGCCCTGACCGGCTCCGGCCCCGCCGTTACATCTCCAGCAGCACCGTGAACGGCCCGTCGTTGGTCAGCCCCACCCGCATCTTCGCGCCGAAGCGTCCCGTTGCCACGGTCGCGCCGAGCGCTCGCAGGTGTGCGACGACCTCGTCCACCAGCGGCTCGGCCACCGGTCCCGGCGCGGCCGCGTTCCAGGTGGGGCGGCGGCCCTTGCGCGCGTCCCCGTACAGCGTGAACTGGCTGATCACCAGGAGCGGTGCCCCGATGTCGCTGCACGACTTCTCGTCGGCGAGCATCCTGATCGACCAGAGTTTGCGGGCCAGCTGGGCGGCCTTCTCCTTCGTGTCGTCGTGGGTGACCCCGACGAGCACGCACAGGCCCTCGCCCTTGATCTCGCCCACGGTCCTCGTCTCGCCGTCCTCGTCCACGGCGACGCTCGCGCCGTCGACTCTCTGCACCACTGCACGCATGCCGCCCATCATGCCCGGTCCGTGCCTGACCCGGGCCCGGTCCGTCTTACCCGATTCGAACCCCCCATCCGGGGCGGATATGGGGCACTCGCGCACGAACTGGCCACAAGGAGTGGCACCATGCTGACACGCGGTGCGCCGATGGCGTGCCGCGTCGGTCCGGTCGAGGGGACGGAAAGCAGACCATGGATGCTCACGCCATGAGCCACACACCGAGTTCACCGAGGACCGGGCTGCCCGGCGAGCCGGTGTCGCTGACGCACGCGGGCCGGGTCGCCCGGGTCGCACCGCTGGTCCGGCCGCCGGTCCAGCGCACCGGCAGCCCCGAGCTGCCGCCCGCCGTGACGCCGGAGCTCTCGGGCCTGTGCCTGGCCGAACTGCGTACGCTGCGCCGCGACTCGCAGCAGGACGAGGCCGATCTCAGCTACGTACGACGCCTGTTGCAGGGCCGCATCGACATCCTGCGGGCCGAGCTCGAACGGCGCCGGGATCCCGAGTCGCCGGTCGTGGACCGGCTCTCGGAGATCCTGCGGGACAAGGCGGCACGCCAGCGCTCGTCGGCCCGGCACGTCACGCTCGGCACGCCGCACAGCGAGGAGTCCCGCCGCCTGGCCTCGGAGATGCTCGCCGAGGTCGAGCTCTCCGACCTCGGCGCCCGTACGGACGACGAGCTGCGGGCGGCGATGGGGCGGCTCGTCCGGTACGAGCAGCAGGTGTCGCGGCGGCGGCAGGACCTGCAGCGCGTCGCGGACGACTGCAGCTCGGAGATCGCCCGCAGGTACCGGGAGGGCGAGGCGCAGGTGGACGACCTGTTGGACGGGTGACGGTGCCTGGCCGGCCGACGGGAAATGCGGTGGCCGCCGCTACGCGCCCTGTTCCGTACGCCGCGGCGCCCGTGGTGCCCCGACACGCCGCGGCGCCCGTGGTGCCCCGACGTTTTCTGAAGACCGACCGGGCTCCCGGCTCCCCTCCGAGTTGAGAGCCCGGTCAGCCGCTCTGGGCGAGCAGCATCACGAGGGCGACGGCCCCGATGCCGCTGATGGTGGTGTTCTTGGCCTTGAGCCCGATGGAGAACACCACGAAGGCGAGAATGCCCATCGGCCCGTACTTCCACTGGACGAGCTGCTCGAATCCGATGGCGAGTGCGGCGACGAGGATGGCGAAGAGCGGCATGTTCCTACCTCCTTCGGGTGGCGAGCGATGACCAACTCAGGGGACTTCGCCGACTGATCGACCATGTCGTGAGAGTTGGTCACCAACTCACTGGTACTTATCTCCGTTCCGACGCGATTCATAACCACCTTTTCCGCAACTCCTCGAAGATGGCGGGAAGTTGTAGGGTTTGGTCGTGGGCGCGGGCCGTGCACCGGTCGGCGTGCGGCTCCCTTGGTCACTGGAGCGTGGGCCCCGCGACGACGAGCGCGAGCAGCACCGCGCCGAGCGAGCTGCACGCGGTGCTGCGGGTCCTGGCGCCGACGGCGAGCAGCAGCAGGCCCACGAGCCCGGCCGGACCGTACCGCCACTGGGCGAGCTGTTCGAGCGTGATCAGGACCACCGCTGTGAAGAGGTTGAGGAAGGGCATGACGGTACCTCCCGCGTCGGCCAACTACCACTGACTTGGCAACCAACTACACTCATGTTGTCCCCGGTTGGTCGACCGCCATAAACGGCTGGCGAACAACTGCCGCCAAATTCGCTGAAGTTGTACGGTTTGGCTGAGACTCCAGGGGAGCGTGACAGTCATGACGGACATGGCGAAGGAGATCGCCGACGAGCTGCGTGAGCGGATCAGGGCGGGCAGCCTCCGGCCGGGGGACCGGCTGCCCACCCAGGCCCGGCTGGCCGATCAGTTCGGCGTCGAGCGCTCCGCGGTCCGCCAGGCGCTTCAACTGCTTCAGGCCGACGGGTTGTTGAGCCACGTCACCAAGGGCAGCCCGCCGCGTGTCGCCGACGCGGCGGCCACGGCCCCCGACACCCCGCGGCCCAGCATGGTTGCGCTCTCCCCGCGCCTGGTGGAGGCGTTCCGCGTCCCCGAGGTGCGCATCGACGCGCTCTGCCTGACCTCCGAGACGCTGATGCTCGCCCTGGGCGAGCCGTTGCGCCGCATCCACGAGGGGGAACTCCGCCCCAGCTCCCTCCACGTACGCGTCATGCTGCCCAGCCGCGCCATCTCCCTCGCCTTCCCGGCCGCGGTGCCCGGCGGCACCGGCGGCGCCAACGGCGACGGCCCCGGCGACGGCCCCGGCGACGGCCGTGGCGACAGTGACGGCGACGACGCGGTCCACCGGGCCTGGCTCGACACGCGCAACGCCCAGGGCCAGGTGCTCCGCCACAACCTGCGCTCGCTGCGCGACACGCACGGGATCGACGTGACGGTGACCTTCCGCGCCGTGCCGTTCACGCCCCCGGTCCGCCTGTACGTGCTCAACGGCTCGGAGGCCCTCCTGTCGTACTACATGGTCACCAGGCGCGAGGAGGAGATCGACAGCGGCACGCGCCTCGAACTGTTCTCGGCGGCCGGGACACAGGCGCTGCTGTTCTCCTTCGAGCAGCGGGCGCGCGGCCGGGACCGGGCGTTCGTGGAGGAGTCGCAGAAGTGGTTCGACGCCCTCTGGGCAACCATCTCCTCCGACCTCACACTCACCTAGTGACCTCAGATGCGGAGAAAGAGACTGCTCCGGTGGCGGATGAGACAGAAGAACACCGGAAAATGACCGAGTTGGTCCGAGGTGCGCGGCACGTGCTCTTCGACTTCGACGGACCGATCTGCCGCCTGTTCGCCGGACGCCCGGCCCACACGATCGCCCGCGAACAGGTGGAGTGGCTGGACGCGCAGGGCCTCGGCGACGTGCTGACCGAGAAGGAGCGCGGCGACGACGACCCGCACGCCGCGCTGCGCAGCCTCGGCCTGCAACGGCCCGACAGCGACCTCGTCGAGGAGATGGAACGCCGGCTGTCCGAACAGGAGCTGTGGGCCGTGCGCTCCGCCTGGCCGACCGAGCACGCGGACCCGCTGATCCGCACCTGGGCGGCGGTCGGCGTCCGCCTCGCCGTCACCACCAACAACTCCCCCCGGGCCGTGCGCCGCTACCTGTCCGACCGTGACCTGTCCGGCTGCTTCGAGCCGCACATCTACGGCCGCACCGCCGACCTCACCCGCCTCAAGCCGGACCCGTACTGCCTGCACCGCGCCCTGAACGCCCTGGGCGCCGCCCCCGCCGGGGCCCTGATGATCGGCGACACCGCCACGGACCTGCTCGCGGCCCGCGCGGCGGACGTTCCGTTTCTCGGGTACGCGCGCAACGAGCGCAAAGCCGGGCTGCTGCGGGCGGCCGGCGCCGAGGCCGTGGTCAGCTCCCTTGAGCCGGTCCTCGACCTCGTACGGAAGCGCCGCTGACCGGGTGAAGGTGGCTGCCAACTGACGTAGAGTTGGAGGAACTTGGCATATATGCACGCCGGACGGGAGTGCGCAGTGGTGAACGACGAAGCCGACTCGACCTCCGCTTTCACCGCAGAGACCATCGCCGACGAGCTGCGGCGGCGGATCAGGTCCGGTGCCCTGAGGCCGGGTGAGCGGCTCCCCACCCAGTACGCGCTGTCGAAGGAGTTCGGCGTGGAGCGGGGCGCGGTGCGCAGCGCGTTGCAGCGCCTGCGGTCCGACGGGCTCCTGACGAACGTGACCAGGGGCCGCCCGCCCGAGGTGGCCGGGCACGGCGCCCCCGAACCGGCGCCCGCCGCCCGCCCGGCCCGCAGCATCCTCGGCCCCCGTCTCGTGGCGGCGTTCGACCAGCGGGAGGTCCGCCTCGACGTGGCGTGCCTGACGGCGGAGACGCTGATGGTGTCCCTGGGTGAGCCGCTGCGACGGGTCTACGACGGTTCGAGCAGGCCGCACTCCCTCCACGTACGGGTGCTGCTGCCGCGCGCCGATCAGCACCTCGACTATCCGGCCCCGGATCAGGGCTGGGGCCAGGACGCGAAGACCGACGCGGCGGTGCACGAACGCAATGTCCGCCAGATGCACGCCCAACGCACCGTGCTCGAACACAACTTCAACGGGCTGCGCCGCATCGGCGGCATCGACGTGCGGGTCGAGTTCCGGGAGCTGAACGGAACGCCGACCCGCAAGGTGTACCTCCTCAACCGGCGCGAGGCGCTCATCGGCCACTACATCCCCCACACGGTCCTGCGGGAGCTGGACGACTACGAGGGCGACAACCCGGTGTCGCTGTGCGACGTCGAGGGCATCAGCACACCGATGTTCGCCTTCGACACCGACGGGGACGCGCTGGAGGCCGAGTTCGTCGCGGCGGAACAGCTGATGTTCGACCAGGTGTGGGAGCACGTCGCGCGGGCCGTGCCGCGGGCGTGAACCGACGGCGGCGGCACGGGGGAGTCGCACACGCTTCGCACGGTATCCGGCGGATTCGCTCATGAGGTGTACGGGCTGGGCCGGACGACCGGTCGTCGAGCGGGCGTCGTGCGTGGCGGAGTAGCGTGCCCTCACACTCGCGTGGCACCGATGTCACGCTCTGCGGGAGAAGCGGTCGATGGTGGCGGACGTGGCCTCGGGAACATCTGAGGCGTCGGGGGTGTCGGGGGCGTCGGGAGCCTGGCGGACGGCCGTCGCGCTCGGCGGCGGCCGCGGGGTGGTCGAGGGGCCCCTCCACGGACACCACCACGAGACGTACGTCGTTCCGCTCGCCCTCGACGGCCGCGGTGAGCCGAACCGCTGGAAGTGCCGCGAGCCGAGACCGGGCCTCTTCTGGTTCGACCGGAGGTGCTTCGCCTCCGAGGAGGAGGTCGTCCGGGCGCTGGCCGGCCGCGTCTCCCGTGTTCCGCGGGTGATCGAGACCGGCGGGGTGACGCTGCAGCGCTTCATCGAGGGCACCACGCTGGGCGCGTCGTACCCGTTCGGCAAGGCGGTTCCTGGGCGGCTCGTCGAGCAGATCATGCGAGTCTTCGCCGAACTGGTCGTCATCGACCCCGCCGCCCTGTCCGCGCGCCGCACCTGCTCCCCGCAGGACATGCCGGCCGACGGCGAGACCGGGCGGTTCCTGGAGCGCCTGATCCGCTTCACGGAGGACCGCGTCTACCGGCGTCACCACGACGAGTTCGGCGGCCTGTTCGCGGCGCTCGGCGTCGACGACGTGGCCTTCAAGCGGCTGCGCAGCCATGTCGAAGGACTCCACCGGCGCCCCTTCGGGCTGCTCCACGCCGACCTGCACCGGGAGAACCTGATCGTCGACGGCCGTGGCCGACTCTGGTTCATCGACTGGGAGTTGGCGATGTTCGGCGACCCGTTGTACGACCTCGCCACGCATGTCCACCTGATGCGCTACCCGGTGTGGCAGCGCCACCGCGTGGGCGAGATGTGGGCGCGGACGGTGGAGGGCGTCCGGCCCGGCGCCGCCCGCGGCTGGCGCGATGACCTGCCTCTGCTGCTCGACTTCAAACGCGCCCACTCGGTGTTCACGGACGTCATCCGCTCGGCGCTGGCGCTGCCCACCGGGCCGGCCGTGCCCGCGCACGTGCTCGACGCGAGCCTGGCCGGGAGCGGTGTGAAGCTCCACCGGCTGCTGCGGCGGGCGGCGCCGCCGCTCGGCCTGACGTACGTGCCCTCGCCGGAGGCCGCGGCTCACGCGCTGAAACGGTGGCTGTCGGGCCGGTAGGCGGGCGCGGGACGACTGCTCATCCGCGCGTGCGGAGTGCGGAATTTCGTACTCCTGTCAGCAAGTTTTGAACAGCGCTTGCATTATCCTTGCGTCATGACGCGACGACTTACTCACGTTGCCCGGAAGGTCGGAGTCAGCGAGGCCACGGTCAGCCGGGTCCTCAACAACAAGCCGGGGGTCTCCGCGGCGACGCGGCAGTCCGTGCTCACCGCGCTCGACGTGCTCGGCTACGAGCGGCCCACGCAGCTGCGCGGCGAACGGGCGCGGCTGGTCGGACTCGTCCTGCCCGAGCTGCAGAACCCCATCTTCCCGGCCTTCGCCGAGGTGATCGGCGGGGCGCTCGCCCAGCAGGGGCTGACCCCGGTGCTGTGCACGCAGACCAAGGGGGGTGTGTCCGAGGCGGACTACGTGGACCTGCTGTTGCAGCAGCAGGTCTCCGGTGTCGTGTTCGCCGGCGGGCTGTACGCGCAGGGGCGCGCGCCGCACGAGCACTACCGGGTCCTCGCCGACCGGCGCATCCCCGTCGTGCTGGTCAACGCCGCGATAGGCGACCTCGGGTTCCCGACCGTGTCGTGCGACGACGCCGTCGCCGTCGAGCAGGCGTGGCGGCACCTGGCCTCGCTCGGGCACGAGCGGATCGGGCTCGTGCTCGGCCCCGCCGACCACATGCCCTCGCAGCGCAAGCTCGTCGCGGCGCGCGCGGTGGCCGCTGCGGCGGGGCGGGACCTGCCGGACGAGCACGTCGTACGGGCCATGTACTCGATCGAGGGCGGGCAGGCCGCCACCGCCCGGCTGCTCGACCGGGGGGTGACCGGGATCGTGTGCGCGAGCGACCCCATGGCGCTCGGCGCGGTGCGCGCGGCCCGGCGGCGCGGTCTCGACGTGCCGCGGGACATCTCGGTCGTCGGCTATGACGACTCCGCGTTCATGAACTGCACCGAGCCGCCGCTCACCACCGTGCGCCAGCCCATAGAGGCGATGGGCCGCGCGGCCGTCGAGCTGCTCGGCGCGCAGATCGCGGGCGGCGCGGTCGTCTCGGACGAGTTGCTCTTCGAGCCGGAGCTGGTGGTGCGCGGGTCGACCGGGCAGGCGCCCCGGTAGCCCCCGGTCGCCGCGGGCGGCACGGTCCTGCGGTCGACTGTCAAAATCTTACGTAATTGGCGCGGGATATTGCGGAGTCGCGCGGTCGATGGTTGAGTGTGCGGCGCCACACAGCGAGCAACAGCGAGCAAGCGAGCCGCCACCCAGCAAGGGGTCCAGCCATGAGAAGTTCCGGGTTCCGCCGCACGTACACAGCCGCCATAGCCTCCGGCCTCGCCGTCGCCGGGCTCGGGCTCACGGCATGCAGTTCCTCCGACAGCGGTGCCACCACCGCGGACGGCAAGACCCGCATCACGGTCAACTGCATGCCGCCGAAGTCGTCCAAGACCGACCGGGCCAACTTCCAGGCGGACCTCAAGTCGTTCGCGGCGAGCCACAAGGACATCGACGTCGTCGCCCACGACGCCTTCCCCTGCGAGGACCCCAAGACGTTCGACGCCAAGCTCGCCGGCGGGCAGATGGAGAACGTCTTCTACACGTACTTCACCGACGTCAAGCACGTCGTCGACATCCACCAGGCCGCCGACATCACCAAGTACGTCAAGAACCTCAAGGGCTACCAGGCCATCAGGAAGTCGCTGCGCGACGTCTACACCGTCGACGGCAAGATCTACGGAGTCCCGCGCACCAACTACTCCATGGGCCTGCTCTACAACAGGAAGCTGTTCGCCAAGGCCGGACTCGACCCGGACAAGCCGCCCACCACCTGGGCCGAGGTCCGCGCCGACGCCAAGAAGATCGCCGCCCTCGGCGACGGCACCGTCGGCTACGCCGACTACAGCGCCCAGAACCAGGGCGGCTGGCACTTCACCGCCGAGATGTACTCCCGCGGCGGCAGCGTCGTCTCACCCGACGGCAAGAAGGCCACCATCGACAACGCCCAGGGCCGCGCCGTCCTGCAGAACCTCCACGACATGCGCTGGAACGACCAGTCGATGGGCAGCAAGCAGCTGCTCGTCCTCAACGACGTCCAGCAGATGATGGGCTCCGGCAAGCTCGGCATGTACCTCTCCGCCCCCGACAACATCCCGATCCTGGTCAAGGAGAAGGGCGGCAACTACAAGGACCTCGCCCTCGCCCCCATGCCGGGCGGCCAGGGCACCCTCGCCGGCGGCGACGGCTACATGTTCAACAAGAAGGACACGCCCGCCCAGATCAAGGCCGGGCTCAAGTGGCTCGACTACACCTTCCTCACGCCCGGCCGCGGCTACATGAACGACTACAAGCGCACCGCCGCCCACAACGACCCCGTCGGCCTGCCCGAGCCGCGCCTGTTCACCGGCGCCACCGACGCCAAGGACCAGGCGCTCAAGAAGAAGTACGCCAACGTGCCCGTCCAGAACTACCAGTCCTTCGCCGACGGCACCCCCAAGCTCGACCCGAAGCTGGAGCCGGTCAAGGCCCAGCAGATCTACTCCGTGCTCGACGCCGCGATGTCCGCCGTCCTGACCAAGAAGGACGCCGACATCGACCACCTGCTCAAGGACGCGTCCGGCAAGATCGACGGCATCCTCGCGCGGGGCTGACGCAGCCATGAAGACCGCAGCACACCGCGCGGCGGCCGCGGCCGACCAGAGCCGGACCCGGGTGACGGGTATACGCGGCATCCAACGCCTCCCGGAACAACTGCGCGTA
>NZ_JAPHNL010000033.1 GCF_026274175.1 Streptomyces beihaiensis | reverse complement strand
GAAGGGCCCCACCGTTCGCGGTGGGGCCCTTCGACGTTGTCCTCTAACCCTCGTTGTCCTGGTTTTTGTCCACAGTGGCCGTTCCCGGGGGTTCCCAGATGGCGTCGGCGATCTTCCGCGCCACATCTTTGAGCATGGCGTCCGGCACATGCAGGCACCTCGCCCGCATGCTCGCGGAGGTGCCCGGCTCCCACCCCATGATCTGATCGATGTCGCGATCCGGGACACCGAGCAGCATGAGCACGGTGGCAGCCGTATGCCTGGCGTCGTGCAGCCGGGCGTTCCGCACCGCCGTACACCCTCAAGGCATCATCAACCGCATACACTACGGGCCATCAGCCCCAGACAGCTTCCGACGCGAACGCCATGGCACTCTGCTGACCGGCCGGAGGTGTTGTATGCCGCTGCCCGCTGCCTCACAACGGCTGTGCGACCACATGCGTACCCGCTGGCCCCGGGCAGGGGGCGTCCGCATACAGGCCCTACGCGTCGTGGAGCACGGCAGCGGCCCTTCCCGCCGCGTCCATGTCGAGAGCGACCTGACTGAGACCCTCCCGGCCCCTGGCGCCACGCCACGGAAATGGCTCTTCACCCTCGACTTCACCGAAGATGCGGCCCATCTGCTGGACACCACACCGGACGACGACGGCCTGTCGACGGCCGGGGCGATCATCACCGCGAACATCACCGAGTGGTGGGATCTCAAAGACACCGAACCGGCCACTGCCGCACTGGCCGTGCGCGTGAACTGACCAGCGGGCTGCGGCGTTCACATCACACACCCTGCACGGCAGATACTCAACGTGATGATGGATGTCAACGGGAACCCGTTCGGCTCCGGAGGAGCAACAGCCACCGCGCCAGTCCCCGACCCCACTCAGATGGGCATCAGGAACGTACTCCTGCCACTCCTGCTCGGCCACGGCCAACTCGGCCTGAACCTGGTCGGCCTCCTCTCGCAGCTCGTCCGCGCCGAGGAGCAGCAAGGTCAGAAACCAGGAGATGAATTCAGCCGCTTCGAGGGCCGCGTGATCGGGCAGGCCGATGCCGTCCTTGGGGTGGCACCAGGCGCTGCGTCGGGCACGTCGTCGGCACGGGTGTAGGTGAAGTGCAGGCTCGGGCCCCGAACCTCGCTGGCCACGTAGCCGGACCAGGATGTGCGGGCGTGAACTTCGCAGTTGCTGAGCGACACCGACCAGGTCTCGCCGTCTTGTGGGGCGATGTAGAAGCTGGTGATGACCTGCGCAGCTTCGTCGGGGATCATGGCGCATCTCCTCTCACGCTTTACCGGCCTTGATCGGAACTTTGCGCTCTCTTGGCTGAGGTCGCAGTCGCACACTCTGTCGATCAACTAGCGTCGATGGGCCGAACTGCGGACTCAATGGGGGAGGGGACGCCGCCATGGCCGAACCGGGCGACGGCAAGATACTCGACATCAAGATCCACGATCTCAAAGCGACGGCTCCTCATTTCCACACGCACAGCCACGACCTCGCCACGGCACTCACCAAACTGAAGACCGCGCTCGCTGCCGCCGGTTCACCGTGGGGAGACGACAGGCAGGGCCACGACTTCCACAAGGTCTACGGCCCAAACGTCCACAAGATCGAGCACGCCGCGTCGATCCTCGCCGAGGGACTGCAGAGCATCCACGACGCGATGGCCGACATGGCCGACGGCCACATCGACAACGAGAAACTCGTCCGCTCGATGTTCAGCAAGGTCCACGTCCAAGGACACGAAGGAGGCAGCGACGGCGGGGGCAACGCCAAGTGAGCGCCGCCGACAAGGCGAAGAAGATCGTCAAAGACATGACCGGCATGTGGTGGCCGGACGCCGACGAGGGCGGTCTGCGGGACGCCGCCAAGGCGTGGCGGCATTTCGCCGACGACCTCGAGGACGTGACAGCCGCCGCGAACAAGTCGGCCCGTTCGATCATCACGCACAACAAGGGCGAGGCGATATCCGCCTTCGACGACCCGTACTGGCGCCGCTACTACTACGACGGCCGCGGCTGGCTCCAGGACATGATCGACGGATCCCGCGACATGGCCAAGGCCCTCGACGCGTACGCCGACACAGTGCACCACGCGGTCAAGAAGCTCGAACACGAGCTGGAGATCGTCGGCGCCACGATCGTGGCCGGCACAGCCCTGGCCATCTTCACCGCCGGCATATCCGAAGCCGCTGCCGCCACGGCAACGGCGGCCGTTGTCGACATGGCCGCCACACTCGGTGTGACCGTCTCCACCGAGATCGCCACCATCGCGGGCACCACCCTGGCCACCGCCGCCCTCGCAGGCATCGAATCCGTCACCGTCGACCTGGCCGTCACACAGCCCGTCGCCATGGCCACCGGTGAGAGCAAGGGCTACAACCTCGACGAGGCACACCAGGCCCTGCTCTACGGCGCCCTCACCGGCGGAGCCCTCGGCGGAGGAGGCGCCGCGATCCGCGGAATACGCAACGCCGGCGGCATGGCCAGCTTCTTCGACGGCATCGATGTCGGCCTCGGAGGGCCCCGCATGGCACTCGCGGGCATACCGGAGGACCTTGCGGCCGGTGACCGTGCGGCGATGCGCGTGGGCGGGCAGACGGGAGGAGAGGCCGCCGGTGCTGGGGAAGGAGGTGCCGGAAAGGGTCCTTGGCCAACGACTTCCACAGTCGAAGGCCCCGCAGCCGGCAAGGAGCTCAAACCACCAAACTCCCGCCATACGATCGGGGGAGCGGCCCGCGGAGAAGTCAAGGCGGAAAACAGCGTTGTCCTACGCGGCTACGAGCAGCACATCAACAAGGACGTCGCTGACATTGCGGCCGGAAAGGGAACGTTCGACGCGGATACGAACCGCTACGAGGTCAACGGACGCACGTACGGTGTAGAGCCGTCCGGACGTGTCTACCCGGACAGTGGCGAGGGCATCGCCAAGCTCGACCGGAACGAGTACGCGGCCCTTCAGCAGATCTCGAAAGCCAAGGGTGATATCAATGCCGCGCCACAACTGACCCACGCGCCGCGCTTCGTCAACAACCCCGAAGCCGTCCAGAAAGCCCTGGCCATCTACAACGGGACCTATTCATGACCTACAACCTTCTGACGGATCGGCTGCTTCCCCACGAGACAGTTGTGCAGGCCCTCGCCAAGTGCCTTGGTGTGAACGAGAACGCGGTGGACGTCGGCGACGACACCATCGATCCGGCCCTGCGGAACTGGGACGCACAAGTCCTGTGCGAAGCAACCCTCACTGAAGGTGACGTCTCGATGAGCCTGGACATCGACGTTCAGGAATCAGTGGCTTCTCACCCCGCCGAAGCCGTGCTTGCTCGCGCCTTCGCACAGGCAACAGACACTCTCGTCCTCTTCCCCGCGGAGGAGGCCCCGCCCAGCGCGTACTGGCTGGCCGACGCCGAAGGCACCCTGACCCGGGCCAGGCTCGAGCCCTCCGACGACGAGATTCCCGTCTACGCGATCACTGCGGTGGAGTCACCCGTGACGCGGCTGCCCCGCACCCCCGTCACACGCTTCGAGGAAATCGTCCGTGAACAGAGCGCAACGCAGGTAGCCGCCCCTCTCGCCGATCGCTTCGCCGAGCATCTGCGCGCGCTTCATCCCGAAGCTCCCGACGCCGCGGGCAGCCCGTCCTGGTACGCCCGCACCCGACTCGCAGCGTGGGAGAAGTTCGTCCGGCAGATGGCCGACGCCTGGGCGCCATCCGGCTGGTACCCGCCTGACTTCTACCGAGAGCGCCTCGAGTCGCGCGACACACTGGAAGAACTCGTCCATCAAGAACCGCAGGACGCATCAGACCTGCTCCGTCTCGCGCTGACCCCACTGGACCAACGTTTCCAAGAACTGACGATCGAGGACCCCACAAACGCGCTCGCCTCGGAACTCCTCGGATCAACTCAGGCAGCAGAGGCACGCGGCTGGTGGTGGAAGCGCCGCCCCGATCCACTGCCATGGTGAGGAACGACGAGAGCGCCGAAAGCTGCAGCTGATCACGCAGGCCATCGAGATCGGTTACGCAACGGCCCTACAACACGTACGCGACGGCGACTTCGACGGCAACATCCAGGAGTGGCGACCCGGCCTGTTCGAGGAGCAAGCCGCACCTTGGAAGCCAGAACGAAGACCCTCCGTGGTCTCAGTTCTGGTCTCATTCACCGGCGTACGGCGCCGTTCGGAAGCCCCGCCCGAACCAGCTGCACCGCAGGTCAGGACGTTGCCGTACGCCCCAGAACCCCCAGACGAACATTTGGAAAGCGTGTTGGGGGCACCCCCTCACGAGTTCGAATCTCGTATCCTTCGCAGCCGCCTGAACAGGCGAAACGAAGACCCCGGACCGCTCCAGCGGCCGGGGTCTTCGGCATGCCCTGGTCTCAGCTTCGGTCTCATTTACCTGCAACATTCGCGACATTTCTCGCGATGCGCCAGGACACCCTTGGGGGCGGCGAGCGCAGGGCCGGTGAGTCGCTAGAAGTAGGAGTACGTTTTATGTAGACGCACTTCTATATCTGGAGCACTCGTGGACAAGCCTACCGAGATGTTCGACCGGGATTACGAGTGGTCGGCGCTGAGCCGGTTCATCACCGATCCGCAGCCCGGCGCGACTCTGGGCGTGGTCTCCGGCCGCCGCCGCCAGGGCAAGACGTTCCTGCTTGATGCCGCCTGCCGTGCCGCCGGAGGGTTCTACTTCGGTGCGACCGAGGCCGCCGATGCCGAGTCGCTACGGCGGATCAGCGCAGCGCTGACCGCGCACGTCCGCCCCGCGAGCCCGTTCCACTTCGCCAACTGGGCAGAGGCCGTCGACGCTCTGCTCGCGCTTGGCGCCGAGCGGCCAGTCCCCGTGGTGATCGACGAGTTTCCATACCTCGCCAAGGCCAACCCCGAGCTGCCCTCGATCATCCAAGAGGCGTTGCGGCCTCTGCGTGACCAGCGCACCGGCTCCCGTACCCGGCTGCTGCTGTGCGGCTCGGCACTGTCCTTCATGGGCCGGCTGCTTTCAGGCAACGCCCCTCTGCGGGGACGGGCGGGGCTGGAGCTGGTCGTCCGCCCCCTCGATCACCGCCTCGCCGCCGAGTTCTGGGGCATCACCGACCCCCACTTGGCCGTGAAGGTGAACGCGATCGTGGGCGGGACCCCGGCCTATCGGCGCGAATTCGCACGCGGCGACACGCCAAAAGGGCCGGATGACTTCGACGACTGGGTCGTCCGCACCGTCCTCAACCCCGAAACCCCCCTCTTCCGCGAGGCCCGCTATCTGCTGGCCGAAGAACCCGACCTTCGCGACACCGCCCTGTACCTGTCCGTCCTGGCCGCCGTCGCCGACGGCAACGCCACACGCGGGGGCATGGCCGGCTACCTGGAACGCAAGGCCACCGACATCGCCCACCCCATCAACGTCCTCGAAGACGCGGGCCTGCTGCACCGGGACGCGGACGCCTTCCGCGACAACCGACCCACCTACCGCATCGCCGAACCGCTGATCGGCTTCTACCACGCGATCATGCGACCGGTCTGGGACCAGCTCGAACGCCCGGGCAGCGCGGCACGGGTCTGGCAGGCCAGCCGTCGCCGCTTCGTCAGCAACGTCCTCGGGCCCCACTTCGAGCAGGTCTGCCGGGACTGGGCCCTGCATCACGCCGACCCCGAACTGCTCGGCGGTCTGCCGGCCCGCGTTGGACACGGTGTCGTTCACGACCCCAAGGCCCGTACCGGCCACGAGGTCGACGTGGCGGTCATCGGAATCGCAGATGGCACCAAGCCACCCCTGCTGGCCATCGGCGAGGCCAAGTGGAACGACACCATGGGCGCTGCCCACATCGAACGTCTCCGGCACGTCCGCGACCTCATCACGCTGGCAGGCCGATACGACACCACGAATACACAGCTCTTGTGCTTCAGCGGAGCCGGATTCAACGACATGGCGCACGCTGCACCGGCGGCGGACCCGGACATCCGGTTGATCGACCTGGCGACCCTCTACAACCAGGTCTGACGCATGCCTACGCATCGGTGATCATCGGGGACACAATGGTGAGGGCCACCCTGCCCTCGGCGTTGCGGCACACCGCGTGCAGCCCCTTCAACAGGGAGGTGAAGCGTTGTCAGTTGTCCGCTCCACCAAGGTTCCCGAATGACGCAGAGCACCATCAGCGAGATAAAGACGCTCCCGCACGTCTCCGAGACCGAAGGCATCGATCAGCCCTCCGAGCACGCTGTCGGCGATATCGCTTCGGGCCGCCACGGTGGCGTCAACCACCCCACGGACGATACGCGAGCACACCCCACCAGAGCACGACGATCACTGGCCGTAGAGGAAAACGACCGTCGTGATGGGTGACAGGAGTGCACTGGGTGAACTGCTTCATCGCGCCGGCCTGGAGGTAGTCGGCCACGGCCGAGTCTCCGATGCGCGGCCCGCACCGGCCGCCTGGCGGCCGGTGATCGCAGGGAACGCAGAGCCCACGCTCGCTGTGCCGAACGACCATCCCGACCTGGTCGCCGAGTCGAACCAGCAGTGGCACCGGCTCGCTGTCGAGCACGACGTGATCAATACGGACGGAGAGTTCCTGATCAGCGTCGCCAACCAGGGCTGCACCTGCGGTGAACACGGCCACTGGACCCGAGTGCGGCTGGCGGAGCACTGGGATCTCGCCGGGCTTCTCGGCCCGAGGGCGGGCCAACCGGAATTCGTGGCGATGTCCCTCGACGGAGAGAGTGTCCTGGGCGCCACCACCGAGGAGTACGCGGTCTGGTTCGTCGCCATCGCCCCTTTCACCGACTGGCTGGAGTCGTCGGCACAGGCCCGGGCTGCGGAGAGCCCGGAGGAGCGGGAGGCCAACTGGAACACCGTCCTGCGGTGGAAGACTGCCTCCGCCGGGCTGCAGGGAGCATGGCGTGACGGGCTGGCCAGAAACCGCTTCGCGTCTTCGTCCGTGCTGCTCCGTCTCCTCGACATCGCTCCCGAGGAGCGGCTCCCGTCCTGGCTCATCTATCGGGAACTCCCCGAAGACGTGGTCGCGGCCTGGGTCGCGCACCCCGAGTGGCGGGTACGCAAACCGTTGGCAGAGCGATGGCTACTCAACGCCGAGCAACGCGCCGAACTCTTCCACGACCCTGAGCCCCACCACCGGTGGATCCTCCTCACATGCGCAGTGGACAACCGAGCAGCGCTCACCGCCGCGACGTACGCCCAGCTCGCCGCCGATCCCAGCCCGCGCGTGCGCGCCGAACTGGCCCTCCACCGCGATCTGCCGGTGCGGCATCTAGCCGCGCTCGCCGCCGACCCGGACCCCCAGGTACGCAAGGTGGCCGCCCCACGTGCCTGGATGCACCTGGCCCCTTCGGCGCAGGCAGCCCTCCTCGCAGACCCGGATGCCGAGGTGCGAACCGAAGCCTTCCTGCAGTACCACTGTTCCGTCCCGCTCTCGGCGGCCGACTTCGCCGAACTCCCCAGCGACGATGCGCGAGAACGCGCTGCCCGTACCTGCCTTCTCGCCCGTGAGCTGGCCGAAGATCTGGTCCACGGCACCGAGACCGTTCTGCGCAGCGCCACCGCCCAGAACCCGAACCTGGACACCGACTTGGTGGCCCTGCTCGGCCGGGACCCGGAGCCCAACGTTCGCTGGCTGGTCTCCATCCGCCCGGACCTCACCGAAGCGGAACGCTCCCGAATAGCCGTCGAGTTCGACCCCAGCGCCCGCTGCAATCCTCTCCCGTGGGTCCGGGACCTGGAGGACGACGAGGAGGCCATGCGCCGCTGCGCCACCTCCACGCACGTGATGCTCCGCCGCAGCGCCGCGTGCGCGAAGAACCTGCCACCCGACGTGGTCGACCTGCTGGCGCACGACAAGGACTGGGTCGTCCGGCTCTTCCTGGCGGAACACTGTGCCCAGGCCCCGGCCGACGTACTGCTGGAGATGGCGCGGAGCTGGAACGGCTACTCGGCCGCACGGATGATCGAGCACCCCAACTTCCCCCGACAGGGAACCCTGCGCTACGCGGACGATCCCAACCCCCGTACGCGCGAGCTCGCTCTCCTCGATCCGAAGTCGACCTCCGAGCTGGTGGAACGGTTCAGCATGGACACGGACTCAGGTGTCCGCTGGCGCGCCCTGCGCGACCAGCGCCTGTCCGCCGCATCCGTGATCCGAATGCTCGACGACCCCCACCACGGCATACGGGACGAGGCAGCCGCCGACCCGCGCCTGCCCACCCGTGTCCTGGCCGCCCTCCTGCACGACACCGCGACCGCAGCCGGCGCCGCCGCCAACCCCGCCATCCCCGAAGCCGTCATGCACCACCTGCTGGACCGGTAACTGAACGCACTGTCGGTACCCACCGTTATGTTCGGGGCCGTGGCCAACTCCTACACCGTGCTGTGGACCAATGACCTGTGCCGTGCATTGATACGCGGAGGTTTCAGGGGGCAGCGCCCGACGGCGCTGTTCGGCGGACCCCATCAGTCGCGTCCGAGCTTCCGGCGTGCTGGCGTCGCGCCCGGCGACCGGATCTTCGCTGTCCGGGCCTGGCGGACTGCGCTGTACCCGGTCTGCTCGATGGAGGTCCAGCGAATCGTCGACTACGACAGGGCGGGTGCGGAACTGGCCGACGAGGACTATCCCAAGCTGATCCACTGGCGCCCGTTGAAGAGCGGCTGCCTCTCCGAGGTCGTGCTGGGGCCGCCCGGCAGCCCGCTCAGGTTCGACCGACCGCTGCCCGGGAACCACCTGGAACACCTCACGTTCACCTCGCGACGGGGCGAGCGGAAGCTCAAGTACGTCGAGGACGGTCGGCTCCTGCGGGCACTGAGCCTGCAGGGGATCTACCGGCTCGCACCTGAGTCCGCAGACGTCATCGACCGGCATCTCGCCAGCGAAGGGGCGGTTGCATGAACAACCTGTCCGAACTCCTGCTGCGCGTGCGTGACCGCGCTGAGCAGGAGACAGAAGTCCTTACCCCGTGCGTCAGCGAACAGGACATCGCCGACGCCGAGCAGGTACTCGGCTTCAGCCTGCCGCCGCTGCTCCGCCTTCTGTACCTTCAGGTTGCCAACGGCGGCTTCGGCCCTGACTACACCCTTCTGCCACTTGTCGGCGACGGGCGAACCGCCGTGGCCGAGTACGGGCCGCTCCGGACGACTCACTCGGAATACTGGCCGCGCAGTGTGCTGCCGATCCTGGACTGGGGCTGCGGCATGTACGCCGCTGTCGACTGCCTGGCCCCCGACGCTCCCGTTCTCCTCTTCGAGCCGAACGCCGGCCCTGACGAATGGGCCGACGCGTGGTTCCTGGACTCGCCGTCCTTGGCCCGATGGCTGACCTCCTGGCTGGACGGGACCGGCTGGTGGGAGGAGGAGGTCATGATGCCCGAGGACGGGCTGCAACCGACGCCCTGGCTCGACGCCGCACGCCGCCTCGCAGCGAGCGTCTGAAGAGTCTCACGAGACGTTGACCAGCAAGAGGAGTGAGAGAGGGGTCATCGGTTGGTGCCAACCACACGACTGCGGCTTTTCGCAGACTACTTCCAGTTGCACGTGATGGACGAGGACGCGGAAGACGATCTGGGCGAGGCGTGGACGAAGGAGGCGGTGTCGGACGCCCTCGCCGTATCGGAGCAGACGCTCGGCATCGGCACTGAGGTCAACACGCACGTCGCGGTGACGGTCGAGCTGCTCGACCATCCGCCGGGTGACGACAGCGACGCCTTCGACCACGTGGTGGAAGCGAGCATCAAGGTGCCTACCGGCCGCATCGCGGTTCTGGGCTGCACCGACTACCTACCGGACGCTGCGCGCTTCGAAGTCCCCAAGGGCTTCGTGCGGGTCCGTGCGTCGCGGGCGAACCTGGAAAACGTCCGCCAGTCAGGCGAGGAAGGGTACGACGCCCCCGAGGCCGTTGAGCAGGTATACCTCCGGATCTGGCCGGCCACCTACAGCATCCCCGCCGTAATCAAGCGATGGACAACTGCCGGCTGACCGCCAGAAGGGTGCAGTCCGGGTTGCATTCAATTCTGTTCAAGGGGGTTCGAAGAGGCCGAGACCAGACGCTGTGCCGCAGGTCAGAACAGGGGCGAACCCGGCTGGACACACGGGCGAACAGTTGGAAAGCGTGTTGGGGGCAACCCCTCGCGAGTTCGAATCTCGTATCCTCCGCCAGTGCCTCACCGGGCACGATGTCGAAGCTCCACCGTTCGCGGTGGGGCCCTTCGACGTGTCTGGTCGCGGGTTTGCTCACAGTTGCTGTGATCGGGCCCGAGTGGACCCCGGCGAACAGGGCCAGCAGACACGCGCGGGCCGCCTCGCAGTGCTCGGCAGCCGCCCACCTCGATGCCAGTGGTCGTCGTTACCGTTGGGACTACGGAGCGTTTCTGGCACGACGGAGCAGGTGAGGCTCGCGTTCGTGGACCCGCGCATGGGGGAGATCGAGCGGATGCGGGGAGACCTCACGCTGAGCCGGATCAAGGAGCAGTGGACGAGCCGGCGGGGGCGTGCGATCGAACCCCTCGTCCGGGAATCCCTCGCCCGGCTCCTGCCGGACGGGCTGCTGCCCGCCGCCCCCGCGATCGGCGGGTACTGGACGCGCAGCAACGACGTCGAGATCGACCGGATGGGCGCGGACCGGAACCGGTGGCCAAGGAGCGTGATCAGCGGCTGGACTCTCGTGGTCGCGGTTCTGGTTGCGTTCGACTCCGTCCGCACCCGTTCGCGCGGAGGCGTCTGAGCGGCCCCGCCACAGGTCAGGACAGATGTGGCTCCCGCTGTACGGGCGTACGAACCTGCGGAACGCGTGGCGGGGGCAGCCTTCACGCGTTCGACTCTCGGTATCCTCCACCGGGGCCGCGAGACCCGGCTGTGCGGCGCTCCGGGGGAGGAGAAGGGCATCATCCCCTCAGGAGGCGGCCATCCGCTCAGGAGGCGGCCGGCTCGATCTCCCCCGCAAAGACGATGATTTGGTCGATGAGGCTGCGCCGCAGATGGACGACGTCGGTTCCCGCCAGGCGGGGGCCTCCATCCGGCGTGGTGAAGACCCACTGATACCGGGCCCACTCGCCAGGCATGTCCACCGCTGAGCAGCGCACCATCGTGCCCGTCCCCGCCGGGTGGCGCCGGATGTCCAGGACTAACCGCTCGACCGCCGCGATTCCCTCGCTGCGACCCAACGGCCCCCAGAAGACCACGTCTGAGGTCAGGGCCTGGGAGAGCAGGGCAGTCACATAGCTGTCGTCCGAGGCGTTGAACGCGGAGATGAACGTGTCGATCGCGGAACGTGCCGTCTCTTCCTGCATGCCCCAGTAATACCAGCCGATGCGCGTGCGCCCGTCCCGCGAGCCGCCTTCCGATCACGGGGGCCCGGCCCGCGTACAGCCAGCAGGTCCAGCCGGTACGGCTCCACACGGCCGTGCGAGACTGCCGCACGAGAGAGCCGCACGAGAGATAGGTCGCAAGCGCATCGGGGGGCCGTTCACCTTCGTTCGCCACCATCGTTCTGTTTTTGTTTCTACTGCAGGGGATCTTGTGGCTCACGTGCGCCGTTCTCGGTGTACATGGCTTGCTGCTTGGGCGTATGCCCGGGAAATGGCTACAGCGCCACGTTCGACAGCCGAGACTCTGGGGAGCAGGCGCGCTGCCTGTCGCGTGCGGAGGTTTCAAGCACGCATCGGTGGTCGTGGTCGGGATCGGCCTCATCATCCTGGCTCATGTCGTTCGGCTCGTTCGGCCGAGGCCGTGATCACGTGGAGCCGATGAACGTGTGCCGGCGCGGAGTCGTAGGTGCTGATCTCGATCAGATTGCCGTCCGGATCACGCACGTAGGTGCTGGTGAAGGGGCCCTGCGCGCCGGTGCGCGGGACCGGTCCCTCCAGGACGGGTACTCCGCAGGCGGCCAGGTGGGCCAGGATCTGTTCCTGGGAGGTGTCGGTGACCAGGCACAGGTCGGCGCTGCCCGGGGTGGGGTGCGTGGCGCGGGGGAGGAGTTCGCGGCCCGCCTCATGGAGGTTGATCTTGCTGGTGCCGAAGGTCAGTGCGCGGCGTCCCTCGCCGAACGAGACCTCGCGCATGCCCAGGGTGCGCCGGTAGAAGTCCACGGTCCTTTCGATGTCGGCGACGGTCAGTACGAGGTGGTCAAGGCCGGTGACCCGGATGCCCGGTCCGGGTTGCGCGTAACGGCCCAGCCGCTGCTCGCAGGCGTCCCACGCAGGTGCGGAGAGCAGGTCGCGCGCGTGGGTGAACAGATGGTGCAGGTACGCGCCGTAGCGGGCGGCGAGTTCGGTGTTGTGCGACAGGACGTCGAGTTCGTTGGCGACGGTGATCTCGACGAAGGCGCGCACGTCCGCTTCCGGCGGGGTGTGCTCACGGCCCGTGAAGCGGTCGCGGAAGACCACCGGCCGCTCGCCCGCCAGCCGCGGATACACGACGCCGCGGTCGCAGCTCGCGTAGAGGTGGACGAGGGCCTCCGCCCGTTCGCCGATCGCCCCGGAGAGCAGCGTGCGCTCGTCGGTGCCCATCAGGGCGTGGTCGAATCCGTCGGTCCCGTACATCGCGTGACACAGTCCGGCGGCCTGCACGTCCGGATCGGCGCCCCATTCGGCCAGCAGATGGGTGACGCGGTCGAGGTGGTCGAGGAGTGTGCCGCCGGGGTGCTCGGTCTCGCCCGCGCCCCGGGCGCGAAGAAGGTCCCAAGCGCGGGAGAGGTCCCGAGTGCCGGAGAGGTCCCGGGTCCGGGAGAGGCCCCGGGTCCGGGAGACGTCCTGGGCACGGGAGACGTCCTGGGCACGGGAGACGTCCTGGGCTCGGGAGAGGTCCTGGGTGGTGGGGCGTGTCGCCGCGGGGTCCGGGACGCGCCCTTGTGCGTCGTCCGTGGATCGCCAGGAGGGTACGGGTCGCCGCCGCATCGGGTCAGGCCTCCCGGACCGTCAGGCGCGTGACCTCGTCCACCAGCCGGGCCGTGGCCGGGACGTCGATGTGGTGGGCGGCCGCGGTCCTCAGGACCGCTCCGCCGATGGCGTCGACTTCGAGCGGGCGTCCGGCGTCGGCGTCACGCTGCATCGAGGACCTCATAGTGGGCGGGACGCGGTCGAAGAAGGACAGCACCGCCTCGGTCGTCACCGGCGCGCCGACAGCGCGGGCCACCGCGGTGATCTCACCGAGCACGGCGAGCAGTTCCGGGCGGCGGTCGCCTCGGATGGTTCCGACGTCCGCGCGATGGCGGGTGGTGAGCAGGGCGAGCGGGGCGAGGAAGGCGAGCTTGTCCCAGAGCATCGCCGTCTCGTCGTCTCGAAGGTCCACGCCGAGTCCGGCGTGCCGCAGACGAGCCGCGAACTCGTCCAGGGGGCCGGCCAGTTCGATGTTGGTGAAGGGGCTGGAGTGGCTGATGCGTCCCGGCGCGACGCGGGTGGCTTCGACCTTGATGGTGCCGGCGACGACGTTCGCCGAGGGACAGCGCTCGCGCAGTACGCCGAGGTGCTCGAAGCCGTTGAGCAACGGGATCACGACCGCCGTACCGAGGGTGGCCGCGGGAACGCGGTCGAGCGCCTCGTCCAAGGCGGTCTGCTTGACCGTCACGAACATGGCGTCGACCGGCTCCCGCAACCGCGTGTCCGCCTCCACCGCCGCGGTGAAGTCCCCGTACTGGACGCTTTCGACGCGCAGACCGTGGCGGTTCAGCGTGGCGGCGGTCGCCTCGCCTGCCAGGCAGACGACGCGGTGACCGTCACGGGCGAGCAGTGCGCCGATCAGACCCCCGACACCGCCGGGTCCCAGAATGGCCACTGTCAGCGGGGCTTGGTTCATGTGCTGCACTCCTGTCGTCATTGCGCTCCTTCGGGGCTCGGGGGCCTCGGGGGGCGGGCGGAGGATCGGGGGCTCGGGGTCTCCGGGGCTCGGGGGCACGGGGACCTGGGGACACGGGGACACGGGGACACGGGGTCCAGGGCCCCGGAGACCCGCGAACCCGGGGACACGGGGACACGGGGACTCGGGAACCTGGGGCCCCGGAGACCCGGGAACCCAGGGGCACGCGATCCGGGAACTCCGGAACCCGGGGGGCACGGGGGTCCAGGGCCCCGGAGACCCCGGCCCCCGGCCCCCGGCCCCCGGGCGACCTCTGGCGGGCTCGGAAGGTCCATTCAACCGGGTGGTGGGACGGACCAATAAGGGAACAGGTGCGCCCGGACCGCGGTGTGTCTTCCGAAGGCCGGCGCGGGACGGGTCGGCACCCGCCAAGCGCTCACCGCACCGCGTCCGGATCGGGTGAGTGCCCTGCGGGTTGCCGCCCTGGGCCCTGCCGCCATGATCCGGCGCCCCCAAGACCCAAGTCAATCAACGGTTTTGCTGGCACCCACCCAAGCGATAGCTTGGCTCCTCATGACCCTTGACGATCTCCGCGTCTTCAGCGTCGTCTGCCGGGCAGGTTCCTTGAGCGGGGCCGCCCGAGAGCTGTCCTGCACCCAGTCGGCGGTCAGCCAGCACGTCAAGCGGCTGGAGCGGGAGCTGGCGCTGAGCCTGCTGGACCGCCACACCCGGGGCGTGGTGCCCACCCCGGCCGGACACATACTGCACGCCGCGATCACCGAGGGCCTCGGCAGCATCGACCACGCCCTGCGCCGACTTGAGGAGCTCGCGCGCGCCGAGGGCGGATCGGTGCGGGTCACGACCGGGGCCACGACGGTCCGGCACTTCATGTCCGCGGCTGTCGTGGACTTCCGGCGGCGTCATCCCCGGGCCAGCCTCGAGTTCCAGACCGAGACCTCCAGCCGCGGCTGCTACGACGCGCTCTCCGCCGGTGGCGTCGACCTCGCCTGGGTCACCCTGAGGCCCACGGACCGCGCCGTGGAGCAACGGCCCGTCGTCGAAATCCCCTGGGCGCTCGCCGTTTCGGTGTCCGACCCGCTGGCGGGCAGAGACCGCGTCGAGCCGGGCGACCTGCAGGACGCCCGGCTCATCGGGCTCCCGCGGAACTCCACCTCGCGCCTGCAACTCGGCGCGTGGCTCGCGGAGGCCGGCGTCCGGCCGGTGTTCGACACCAGCGTCGCCGACTGGGACACGGCGATCCTGCTGGCCGAACTGGGACTCGGGGTCGCCGTCGTGCCGGCCCTGCCCGCCTGGAGCGGGCCTGGCCACCCGGACCTGCGGCTGGTCCCCATCCCCGCGCTCCCCGCGCTCGCCGCCGGGTGGGCGGTACGCCGCTGGGACGCCCTCTCCCCGCTGGCCCAGGCGTTCGCCGCGACCGTAGCGCACCACTGCGACCGGCAGACTGTCCGGAAATAGACGCTGCCGCGATGTGCCGTCAGTCGTGGTCGGCGCCGCTCGACGCCGTCTTGGAGAAGCCGTCGTGCCACGCGGCCTTGGCTCCCGAGTCGCCGACGCGGTAGACGTCGACGACCGCTCCCACGGAGACGGCGAGCGCCAGCACGGTGGCGGCGATGCGCATCGGGACGGCCGGTGCACGGGTGGCGGCCGGGGCGTCGGAGCCGGTCGTGGCGTCGGGGCCGGTGTCGGCGGCGCGGCGGGTGACCCACCAGACGCCGACGGCCACCAGGAACAGTCCACCGGCCCAGGGCAGGAGCCCGTCGCCGAGCGAGGCATGCCGTCGCACCAGCGCGTCGCTGCCCACGTGCCTCTCGAGCCACTCGCCCGCCTGTGTGGTCAGCGGGACGCTCGCGAGGGTGACCAGGGCGAGCAACGGCAGCACGATCCCCATGCGCCGCGCCACGACCGGCCAGATCGCGCATGCCACCAGCGCGAGTGCGGTAAGGGGGACGAGCACGACGACGAAGTGCACGAGCAGAACGTGCGCGGGCAGGCCGTTGACCAGACTCACCGGGAAACTCCTCCATCAGGTTGCGCAACATGTCGATCAGGACGCGTCACGTTGGCACAGGAAGTTCTCAGCGGGCTCTGAGCACACGGTGCGCACGGGGCTCACCGGGCGCGCAGGGTTGGTTTTGCGTCATCGCGGCCGCTGTGACACGACGGTCACGCGGGCAGGCGTCCTGAACGCCTGTTCCGCCGGGACCGGCCCGGCGGAACAGGCACCCTGGATCTGCCCGGCGGAACAGGCCACCGGACCTGCCCGGCGGAACAGGCTTCCAGGGTCTGCCCGGCGGAACAGGCCCCAGGGCCGGCCCGTCAGAGGAGGCCCGCCCGAGCCGCCTGGATCCCCGCCTGGAAGCGGGTCCGGGCTCCCAGGGTCTCCATCACCTCGTGCACCCAGCGCTGCACCGTGCGCGGGGACACCCCGAGTTGGCGGGCGATACTGTCGTCCGTCAGACCGGCGGAGAGCAGCGTGAGCAGCTTCCGGCGGCGTTCGCCCACCGTGCGGGAGGTTCCGGGCGCGTCGGTGGCGCCGGATGCGGACGGTACGCGTACCGCGCGGTGCCAGTACATGTCGAACATCGCGACGAGGGCTTCGAGGAGCGAGGGCGCCCGCATGAACAGGGCGCCGCGAAGCTCCGAGCCGGTCGAGACGGGAAGCATGGCCCAGGTGTCGTCGACCAAGGCGAGTTTGCAGGGCAGACCCGGCAGCATGCGGGCCTCCTCGCCCGCTTCGACGAACTCGTGGATCTCCTTCATGCGGCCGGGCGCGCCGAGCGACTCGGCCTCGTAGACCACGCGGACCTGAACACCTCTGTCCAGCATGGGCAGTTCGAGGTCGGCGTCGGCGCGTGCCACGTGCGGCGGCTTGTCGAAGATGAGCATGCGGCGGCGGGCCCCTTCCTGCATGCCGCGCCAGCGCTCCGCGATGGCCTCCCGTCCCGTCACCACCTCCAACAGATCGTCGACCGGGTGCTGTTGGGCGCTGTGGTACGTACGCATCAGCTCCCCGATACGGCCCCGCGTACGGCACAACTCCTCCTCGCGGCGGAGCAGAAGCGCCTGGACCGCGATGTCCGGCGCGACGGCGGACCAGCACGCCGGGGCGCCCGGCTCACGCTGGACGAGGCCGTGTGCGGCGAGTGACTCCAGTGCGGCCAGCGCCTGTTCGCGCCCGAGGGCGAGATCGGTGCGCAGGTCGTCCGTGCTCCGGCCGGGGCGGGCCAGGATGTGCAGGTACAGCCGTTCCGCGCCCTCGGGCACGCCGAGCGCGACGAGCAGGCCCTCGGCCGCGGGAGCGTGGGCGGAGTCGGAGACAGAGGCGGGCGCGGAGGCGGAGGCGGAGGCGGGCGCGGAGGCGGAGGGCGAGGCGGGCGCGGGTGCCGTGGCGGTGACGGTGGCGGTGGCGGTGGCGGTGGCGGGTGCCGTGGCGGTGACGGTGGCGGGTGTCGAGTGGGGGAGCATGCTGGTCGCCTTTCCCGAGCGGTGCTGTGGGGAGCCGTGGGGGCGGTGGTGCTGCGGGCTGCGGGGCCGTGCAGGAGCGCGTACCGGAGTGGAGGGCCGATGTCCATCCCGGGCGGGCAAGGTGTCATGTTCCCGCCATGACAGGTTTCCGAACACGCCTTTCCCTAGAAGCCGTTGGGGCCGCGGCACCACTATGAGTCCGCTCCATGTGGACCCCACAAGACGCCACCCCCCACAACATCCCCCACTCCACCCCCCACTTCACCCCCCACTTCACCCCCCAC
>NZ_JAPHNL010000032.1 GCF_026274175.1 Streptomyces beihaiensis | reverse complement strand
CGAGCCCGGCGGCTCCGACGAGCCAGCCGCGGCGGGCGGCGGCCCGCAGATCGGTCAGGTAGGCGCGCCATCCGCCGGTCCGCCCGGTCAGATGGCGGCGCAGATGTCGGGCGCCGGCGGCGAACGCGGCGGGCGCGGTGACCAGGGGCAGGCAGCCCACGGCGATCCACACCCCGGTCAGCAGGCACTCGGCGAAGACGGTGAAGCCGATCCTCCGCCGCGACTCGACCGCGGGCCGGGTGGCTGCCGGGTGGCGGCTCATCCCTTGAGCCCGGAGGTCGCCATGCCGTCGATGAGGTAACGCTGGAAGGCGAGGAAGAAGGCGACGACGGGCAGCAGCGCCACCATGGACATCGCGATCATGCCGCCGTAGTCGGACAGGCCCTCCTGGTCGCGGAACATCATCAGACCGAGCGAGACGGTGTATTTGGACGGGGTGTTGAGATAGATCAGCGGCCCCATGAAGTCGTTCCAGGCGTTGATGAAGGTGAAGATGGCGCTGGTGATGACGGCGGGGCGGCTGAGGGGCAGCACGATCGACCAGTAGGTGCGCAGGTGGCCGCAGCCGTCGAGGCGTGCGGCCTCGTCGAGTTCGCGGGGCAGCCCGCGCATGAACTGCACCATGAGGAACACGAAGAATGCCTCGGTGGCGAGGAACTTGCCCGCGACGAGCGGGACGAGCGTGTCGGTGAGTTCGAGTCTGCGGAACAGTACGTACTGCGGGATGAGCAGCACGTGGTACGGCAGCAGCAGGGTGCCGATCATCAGCGTGAACAGCAGGTTCCGCCCGGCGAACCGGATCTTGGCGAAGGCGTACGCGGTCAGGGAGCTGGACAGGACGGTGCCGACCACGGCCAGCAGCGCGTACGTCAGCGAGTTGGCGAAGAAGGTGCCCACGGAGATGCCGGAGATGCCGTCGGCGAGCCCTGCGAAGTTGTCCCCGACGGGGTGGGCGGGCAGTAGCTGGAGGCTGCCGATGATGTCCTTGCCGGGCTTGAACGAGGCGCCGACCACCCAGACGACGGGGTAGAGCACGACGGCGAGGACGGCGAGCGCGCCGATGTGCCAGGCGAGCGATCCGGTGCGGCGCCGCTCGCGCGCGGCGCGGGCGACGGGGCGGGCGGGGCTTGTCGCGCTGGTC
This sequence comes from Streptomyces beihaiensis, assembly GCF_026274175.1. Classification (GTDB taxonomy): domain Bacteria; phylum Actinomycetota; class Actinomycetes; order Streptomycetales; family Streptomycetaceae; genus Streptomyces; species Streptomyces beihaiensis. The sequence goes on along the minus strand of NZ_JAPHNL010000032.1, from coordinate 16,522 downwards.
ACTTGGCGGCCTCCGTCTCGTTCTCGTAGTGCACCCATTTCTTCTGGGACCAGAACAGGACGGCCGTGACGAGGGCCACCGCGATCACCAGGGTCCAGGCCATGGCGGCGGCGAAGCCCATCTGGGACTCCTTGAAGCCTTTCTGGTAGAGGTAACAGGTGTAGACGAGGGTGGCGTCGGCGGGCCCGCACTGGGTGTTGGAGACCACGTACGCGGAGCCGAACACCTGGAAGGCGTGGATCGACTCCAGGAGGACGTTGAAGAACAGCACGGGGGAAATCGTCGGCAGGGTGATGCTCCAGAACCGGCGCAGTGGTCCCGCGCCGTCGATGGCCGCGGCCTCGTACAGCTCCGGCGGCACCTGTTTGAGCCCGGCGAGGAAGATGACCATGGGCGCGCCGAACTGCCAGATGGTGAGGGCGACCAGGGCGTACAGGACGTAGTCGGGGTTGCCGATCCAGCCACCGGCGTGCAGGCCGAGGACGGTCTGCGTACGGTCCACGATGGCGTGGTCGGAGAACAGTGCCCGCCACACGAAGCCGACGGACACGCTGGCGCCGATGAGCGAGGGCAGGTAGAACGCCGCCCGGTAGAGCGCCTGGCCGCGCCGCTTCTGCGCGAGGAGCAGCGCCACCGCGAGGGCGAGCAGCAGTTTCAGCGGGGTGGCGACCACCACGTACGTGAGGGTGACCTGCACCGACTTCTGCCAGCGCGGGTCGTGGAACATGGTGGTGAAGTTGTCGAAGCCGACCCACTGGGGCGGGGTGAACAGGTTGTAGTCCGTGAAGGCGTAGTACAGCGAGGCGATCATCGGCCCCGCGGTGAGCAGCACGAACCCGGCCAGCCAGGGCGACATGAACAGGTAGCCGGCCAGGTTCTCGCGGCGTCGCCCCTCGCGTGCGGCGGTGGGAGCGGCGGGCGGCTTGTTCGCCGTGGTGGTGGGCGTCTCCTCGACGAGCGTCATGGCGTACGTCCCTTTCAGGCCGCGAAGGCGGCCTTGGCCTCACCGAAGAACTGCTGGGCGGCGGCGGACGGCCTGCTCTTGCCCTGGGCGACTTCCTTGCCGATCCGCAGGAAGGCGGCCTCGATGACGTCGGCGCCGGACGGGTGCGGGGTGATCTTGCCGAGGACCCCGGCCTTGGCGACCTCCTCCTCGAAGGCGGCGATGCCCTTGCTGGTCCTGTCCGTCGGCTTGTAGGCGTCGTACTGCTCGGTGGTGGCGAGGATGCCGCGGTCGTAGCCCATGATCTTGCCGACCTCGGGGTCGTGCACCATGAAGTCGATGAACTGTGCGGCCTCCTTGGGATGCTCGGTTCCGGAGAAGGCGCTGAGCATCAGGGAACCGAGGTACTGGCCGGTGTGCTTGCCGTCGGTGGTGGGGATCGGCGCGAGGCCGTAGTCGGACCTGCCCTCGCCCTCGTAGCGGACGGAGAAGTTGTCCCAGGTGAATTCGGCGGCGGCGAGACCTGCGGAGAGGCCGGACTTCGGGGCGACCTGCTCGATCTTCTTCGGGTCGGCGACGATTCCGGACTTCACGCGCTTGTAGCCGTCGCTCCACCACTGCGTCAGATCGTCCTGGGTGAAGCCGAGATCGGTGTCGGTGTAGAAGGCCCTGCCGTGCTGGCGCAGGTAGAGGTCGTACAGGTACATCACGGTGAAGTAGCCGGTGTCGCCCGCGATTTTCTGTGTGTCGTGGATCTTCCGCAGGGCGCTCCAGTACTCGTCCCAGGTCCAGCCCGCCTTGGGGTCGACACCGGCCTTCTTGAAGACGTCGAGGTCGATGACGAGGGCCATGGTGTTGGCGCCGACGGGTATGCCGAGCTGTTTCCCGTCGGCCTGACCGGCCGTCAGTACACCGTTGCGGAAGTTCTTGAGGCTCAGATTCCCGGCGCTCGCCTGGGACTTGAGGTCCATGAGAACTCCGCGCTTGTCGTACTTGCGCAGGAACCCGACGGCATTCTGGAAAACGTCCGGGGGATTTCCACCGGAGGCCTGGGTCTGGAACTTCTCCCAGAACGCTTCATAATCGGCGAATTCAGGCTTGATCTTGATCTTCGGGTACTTCTTCTCGAAGAGCCTGATGGTCTTTTTGATGGCGACGGTCCGCGGTTCGCCGCCCCACCAGGCGTACCGGAGACTGACGGTCCCGTCGCCGCCGCCCGACCCGCAGCCGGCGGCCGTCAGACCGAGCGCGGCGAGCGACCCTCCCGCGACCTTCAGCAGGCCCCGCCGGTCAAGATCCCCACGGCCAAGGCCCTCGTGGCCACGATCCCTGTTGCCAGTCACAGTTCGCCCCTCCGCCTGCGCATTGAATCGTTTTAGGAAAGCGCTTGCCGAGCAAAGGTAGGGAGGTGCGGGGGGTGCGTCAACGGTTCGGACAAGAATCGCGGCGAACACGCCGAGGGCCCCGGAGACTCGACGTCTCCGGGGCCCTCGGTCCGGGGTGGGCGATACTGGGTTCGAACCAGTGACCTCTTCGGTGTGAACGAAGCGCTCTCCCACTGAGCTAATCGCCCGGGCGCAGGAAGAACATTACCCCATGTCAGAGGGTGCCCGGCACCATCCGCCAAAGTCCGCGCCCGCGGACCCGCACACCCCGGCTCACTGGCTGACGTTCCAGGGCATGACGAGCCCGAACTTCCCTACGTAGAGGCCCGCCAGCGCGGCCACGACCACCAGACCGCAGACGGTCAGCGCGATGTTGCGCCGCCGCACCTTCGGATCGAGCGCGCGCTGCGTGGCCTCGGTGACCTTGCGCTTCGTCCAGCGCAGCACGAGCTGCGCCCAGACGAACTCGGTGGCCCAGATCGCCATGCCCGCGAAGATCACCAGCCATCCGGGGCCCGGCAGCGGCAGCATGATCACGCCCGCGACCACGACCGCGAGACCCACCACGAAGACGCCCACCTGCCAGCTCAGGTGCAGCACCCTGCGCGCCCGGACGAACTCCGGCGCGCGCGACCCCAACGGTTTCTCTTCCCGCCCGGTGCCCCCTTCCGGCCCGGCGCCGGTTTGCCCGGCGACGGTGTCCGCGGTGGCGGCGTCGGCGGCCTCGTCACTCCCCGTATTCATGACACCAAACCTACCGGACTCATTCCGGTACCCGGAATGGGTACTGCCGCCCGGCCTCCCGAAGAAAGACTCCGCCATACGAGCTACCAAAAGCCACCCAAAACACTCAGAGGGGTTTACAACGGCATCGTAGGTGGCATGTCGATTTCGCCGACGTGCGAATCCCCGAGCGCACACTGAGCGAAAGGCCCTGGCGCTTATGAACACCACGGTCAGCTGCGAGCTGCACCTGCGCCTCGTTGTGTCGAGCGAGTCCTCACTGCCTGTACCCGCGGGACTGCGGTATGACACGGCCGATCCGTATGCCGTGCACGCCACCTTCCACACCGGAGCCGAGGAGACGGTCGAGTGGGTGTTCGCCCGCGACCTCCTCGCCGAAGGCCTCCACCGGCCGACCGGCACCGGCGACGTCCGCGTGTGGCCGTCCCGCAGCCACGGTCAGGGCGTCGTCTGCATCGCCCTGAGCTCTCCGGAGGGTGAGGCTCTGCTCGAGGCCCCGGCGCGGGCCCTCGAGTCGTTCCTAAAGCGGACCGACGCAGCCGTGCCGCCCGGCACGGAACACCGCCACTTCGATCTCGACCAGGAGCTGTCGCACATCCTCGCGGAGAGCTGACCGCGGGAGGCCGGCGCCGGCAGCCAGTCGGCGAGCGGCGGGGTGAGAGCTTCCGTGCCGTCCACTCGGGGAGACGGCACGGACAGACCTGGGCAGGACAACCGCATAGGGCTTCGACCGGCGCCGCCTCCTGGGCTTCCAGGGGGCGGCGCCGGTCGTCTCCGCGGGGCAGGGACTAGGCTCGACGGGCAGCGGCGGGTGCGGGCCCGCCATCGGGGCAGGGAGCGAATCGTGCTGATCACCCACGACACCCGGTGCTCGCTCGACACCGTGGTCGATCTGGTGAACACCGCGCCGGACGACACCGAGGGCGGCGCGACGCCCGACGGGCTCGCCGATCTGGCGGCGCTCACCGAGTTCGTACGAAGGAACAACATCAGCGACGTGGGCGTACTCACGGAGCGTGACCTCGACGCGGTGCGCGGGGTGCGGGAGAAGTTCGCCGCGGTCTTCGCCGCACAGGACCCGCGCGCGGCGGCGACACTGATCAACGACCTCGTGGCCGCCGCGGGCACCACGCCCCGCCTCACGGACCACGACGGCTACGACTGGCATGTGCACTACTTCGCGCCGGGCGCGTCCGTGGCGGACCACATGGCCGCCGACTGCGGCATGGCCCTGGCGTTCTTCGTGGTCGCCGGGGAGCAGGAGCGACTGCGGCGCTGCGAGGCACCGGACTGCCGGCACGCGTTCGTGGACCTCTCCCGCAACCGCTCGCGCCGCTACTGCGACAGCCGCACCTGCGGGAACCGGCTGCACGTCGCCGCGTACCGGGCCCGTCGCAAGGAGGCCGCGGGCTGAGCGGTCCCCGCCCTCACAACAGCAGGAGATCGTGGAGCGCGGCCATCAGGAGCAGGCAGCCGATCACCGTCAGGAAGATCATGAGCGGGGGCTGGGAGAGCGCGAAGAGACAGCCGCGTCCGTCCTCGGCGGACGGCGCCTCGGCGGGTCCGGGCTCGCTCTGCCGCGCGGGGGGCGCGTGCCGCTTCTCGGTGTCCAGCTGGTCGGCCAGCTGCTGCGGTGTGTCCGGCATCTCGCGGCGATGATGGCGCAGCGCTCAGGGCACGCCATCACAACACGCCCGGTTCCAACGGGGGTTCGCCACATCCCGTGACAACGCGTCCGGGCAGGTGCGCGAAAGCGCGGCCCGGATCGCACGCGTGTCGGACGACGGTCAGAGGCCGTACGAGGGCGTCGAAGCCGATGCCGGGGACCGACTCGGCCAACGGTCTCAGGTGCCGGGCCCGGATGTCGGGCTGAGGTGCCGGGCCCGTATGCCGGACTCAGGTGCCTGGCCCGCACGGACTCACGCGCCGGGCCCGCATGCCGGACTCAGATGCCGTGCTTCTTGAGGATCGCCTCGATGTCGCTGAAGTCCTCGGCGCCGCCGGCCTTCGGCTGCTGCTTCGGGGGCCGTGCGGTGCGGGCGCCCGGGCCGAGGGAGGGCGCCGAGGCTCCGGGGGCCACGGCGTCGCGCCCCGCTTCCCCGGCCGCCTCGCGTTCCCTGCGGCCGCCCGCGGCGCGCCGCTCGGCCGCGCGCGTGCCCATGAACATCAGCCACGCCGCGCCGAGCACTCCGAAGCCCGCCCACGCGGTCGGGCTGAACGCGGTGTCCACCGCCCAGCCGACGGCTCCGGTCATCACCAGGCCCAGCGGGACCAGCGAGTAGGCGGCGAGGCGGGCGGCGGAGAGGAACTTCCTGCGGTACGCGGTGACCGCGGCGATCCCCAGGCCCGCCACGGAGACGGCGGAACAGACGGTCTCGGCAATCATCCGGTCCTCCTGGGTTCGGGCGGGTGCGGCGGTTTCGACAGGCGAGGCTTCGGAAGGCAAGGCTTCGGAAGGCGGTTTCGCCCCTTCCATCCTGCACCGTCCGGGGCGCCTCGGGCCATGGCCCCGGCGGACCTCAGGGAGATCTCGGGGTCGCGCCTCCTTCGCAGGTCCAGGTTGGGGCCGCGGCGGCGGCCTGGGAGACTGGGCCCATGAACGCCCCGAACCCCATCCTCGACGTGTGGTGCGAGTTGCAGTGCCCCGACTGCCGTGCGGCCCTGGACGACGTGCGCGCGCTGCGCGAGCGCTACGGCGACCGGCTCGAACTGCGCCTGCGCCACTTCCCGCTGGAGAAGCACAAGCATTCCTTCGCCGGCGCCCAGGCCGCGGAGGAGGCGTTCGCCCAGGGCAAGGGGTGGCCGTACGTGGAGGCCGTGCTCGGCCGGGTCGAGGAGTTCGACCGCGCCGGTGAGCCGTTCCTCGTCGAGGTGGCGCGGGAACTCGGCCTCGACGCCGAGGAGTTCGACACGGCCCTGGTCGACGGGCGGCACATCCTGATCGTCGACGCCGACCAGGCCGAGGGCAAGGCGATCGGCGTGACGGGCACACCGACGTACGTCATCGGCGGTGACAGGCTCGACGGCGGCAAGAGCCAGGAAGGGCTGCGCGAGCGCGTGGAGGAGATCGCGGACCAGCTGCTCGCGGCCGGCTGAGCGGCTGCCTCGGCCCTCCCGGCCGCCCGTCCTGACGGCCGCCGTCACCTCACAGGAGCGTCTTGTACAGGTGGTGCTGGACGGGCTGGTAGCCCAGGGACGTGTACAGGCTCAGCGCGGCCTTGTTGTCCGCGAAGACGTTGAGGCCGATGCGGTCGGCGCCCACCGCCAGCGCGTCGGCCTCGGCGAGCAGCATCAGCGCGCGTCCGTGGCCCCGGCCGCGCCGCTCGGCGGTGACCTCCACGTCGTAGACGTACGCGCCGTCGTCGCGCAGCGCCAGCCAGAGCGTTCCCACCGGCTCTCCGTCGTGTTCCAGGACACTGAGCAGGACGTCCGGGGTGGCGAGTCCCTCGGGCAGCAGGGCGGCGTGGTCGCGGTCGGCCTTGGCGCGGGCCTCGCCCTCGGGGATGCCGCGCTCGGTCCAGGTGTGGACGTACGTCTCCTTGGCCCGCGCCCGCCAGGCGGTGAACTCGGCCTCCGTCATGCGCCGCCCCGCCGTACCGCCGGGCAGCGGGCGCGGCGCCGCTTCCAGCGACTTGGCCATGGTGCGGTTGCGCTCCAGGTAGCCGAGCGTGGTGGCGAGGCGCAGCAGGTCCTGGTGGGCGGCGGGGACCGACGCCTCGATGCGGCGGCAGCCCCAGGTGCGGGCCACCTCCTCGGCGGCGAGCGCGGCCACGGTGCCGCGGCCTCGCCCCCGTTCCCGCTCGTCGATGCGCAGCTCCGTGATCAGGGCGGCCCGGGGGCCGAAGAGCGGGTGCGTGGCGAGGTGGAGCGTGCCGACCGGGCGGCCGTTCACACACACCTCGTAGCGGCGCGAGCGCACGCCGTCGGCGCCGTGCTGGAGCGGCTCGGTCGGCCGCAGGGTCGTGGTCATCACCCGTGTTCTACCCCCCTCGGCGCCCGGGGCGACACCCCCCGGCGCGCGTCCTCGGGCGTCCCGGCCGTCTGCTCAGGGGTCGAGGTCGTCCGCGGCCCGCTCCTCCCACACACGCATGGCCTTGGCGGTGACGGGCCCCGGCGCGCCCGGCAGCTCACGGCCGTCGACCCGGTGCACGGCCTGCACGTCGCGCAGCGTCGACGTCAGGAACACCTCGTCGGCGCGGTCGAGGACGTCCAGCGGCAGGTCGGTCTCCTGGGCGCCGGTCCACTCGACCGCGAGGGCGCGGGTGATCCCGGCGAGGCAGCCTGAGGTGACAGGCGGGGTGTGCAGCTCGCCGCCGAGGACGACGAACACGTTGGAGCCCGTGCCCTCGCACAGCTGCCCGACCGTGTTGCCGAACAGGGCCTCGGACGCGCCGTGTTGGTGGGCGCGGGCCAGCGCGACGACGTTCTCGGCGTACGAGGTGGTCTTCAGGCCGGTGAGCGCGCCCCGCTCGTTGCGGGTCCACGGGACGGTGATCACCGCCGTGGTATCGGGGCGCCGGGTGACCTCGCCGAGCGCCACGACGAGCGTGGGGCCGCCGTCGCCGCGGTCGGAGCCGAGCGGCGAGGTGCCGCCGGTATAGGTGATGCGCAGGCGGCCCAGCGGCATCGGTTTGGCGTCGAGGACGGCGGTGCAGGCGCGGCGCACCTCGTCGGCGTCCGGCTCGGGCAGGCCGAGGCCGCGCGCGGAGCGGGCGAGCCGGTCGAGGTGGCGGGTGAGCGCGAACGGGCGGCCTTCCGTGGCCTTCACCGTCTCGAAGATGCCGTCGCCCACGGTCAGCCCGTGATCGAAGACGGACACGCGTGCCGTGTCCAGGTCCCGCAGCCCGCCGTCGAGCCAGATCTTCACTGGGTCCCGCCTCTCACTGTCCTGTCCGCTCGGTCCGCTCGGTCCGCTCGGTCCGCTCGGTCCGCTCGGTTTGTGTGCCGTCGGAATCCGCGTCCGCGTCCGAGTACGCGTCCGACGCTACCGCGAGCAGTCGCGCCGCCTTCAGTTCGGTCTCCCGCCACTCCCCCTCGGGGTCGGAGCCCCAGGTGATGCCGGCGCCCGCCCCGAACCGCAGCACCGCGCCGTCCGCGCCGTCCGCGTGCTCGGCGGACCGGTCGATCCAGAACGTACGGATTCCTACGGCCAGTTCGCCCGTGCCGCGGTCGGCGTCGACCCATCCGATGCCGCCGCAGTAGGGGCCGCGCGGCGCGGTCTCCAGCTCCTCGATGAAGCGCAGCGCGCTGGATTTGGGGGCGCCGGTGACGGAGCCGGGCGGGAAGGCGGCGTCGAGGAGTTCGGGCCAGCCGGCCCCCGGGCGCAGTTCGCCGCGCACGGTCGACACCAGGTGGACCAGGCCCGGGTACTTCTCGACTACGCACAGGTCGGGGACGGTCACGGTGCCGGTGGCGCAGACCCGGCCCAGGTCGTTGCGGACCAGGTCCACGATCATCACGTTCTCGGCGCGGTCCTTCTCCTTGAGCTCCGCCTCGGTGGGGGCGGTGCCCTTGATCGGCCCGGACTCGACGATGCCGCGCTCGCGCCGCAGGAAGAGCTCCGGCGAGGCCGTGGCGATCTCCACGCCGTGGCCGGGCAGCCGGATCGTGCCGGCGTAGGCGCCCGGGTTGCCGCGGGCGAGGACCGCGGTGAGGGCGTCCACGTCCGCGTCGGGAGACACCGGCGCGGACAGCACGCGGCAGAGGTTGACCTGGTAGACGGCGCCGGTCGCGATGTGGGCGCGGATGTCGCGCACGCCCTGGGTGTACGCGGCGTGGTCGAGGGACGACGTCCAGGCGTCGGCCGCCGGGCCGCGCCAGGCCCCGGGCCGCGGGGCGGGCACCGGCTCCTCGCGTACGCTGCCGAAGCGGGCGCAGACGAGCCGTCCCTCGAAATCGGCCGCGACGGCCCAGAAGCCGGTGGAGTCCAGGGCCGCGGGGTCGCTGGTCACGTCGCGCAGATCGGTCGCGAGCAGGCCGCCGAAGCGGGCGAGCGGAGGGGTCTCGTGCACGGGTTCGAGTCTAGGTCCTGCCCCCGCGCCTCCGTCGTCGCCCGCGGGGCGGCCCGGCGGCGTCCGGCTCCCGCGATCGCCTGGAGCGGGGGCCGGTTCGGTGACCGGGCGGTGACCTGGAGTGGAGCACCGTCGGTCGCACCGCAGCACGCTGGGGAAACGCGTTTTGGAGCTGCCCCGGGAATCCGCTAGAGTTCACCACGTCGCCGGGACGCGCAAGCGGGCCGGAATGACAGGCGAACGTAGCTCAGTTGGTAGAGCGCAACCTTGCCAAGGTTGAGGTCGCCGGTTCGAGACCGGTCGTTCGCTCGGATGTGGGGGATCTTCCCGAACCCCTACGCTCCTGGTGGAGTGGCCGAGAGGCGAGGCAACGGCCTGCAAAGCCGTCTACACGGGTTCAAATCCCGTCTCCACCTCCAAGGACGATTAGCTCAGCGGGAGAGCGCTTCCCTGACACGGAAGAGGTCACTGGTTCAATCCCAGTATCGTCCACTGGAGCCTCACGGCTTCGTCCCCGCGCGATTAGCTCAGCGGGAGAGCGCTTCCCTGACACGGAAGAGGTCACTGGTTCAATCCCAGTATCGCGCACGCAGCACCACGCGGTACCGCACGCGGAGCCTGATAGAGTCTGGCACCGTCCCGCGCGATTAGCTCAGCGGGAGAGCGCTTCCCTGACACGGAAGAGGTCACTGGTTCAATCCCAGTATCGCGCACAGACGAGAAGCCCCTGGTCCATCTGACCAGGGGCTTCTCTCGTGGTGGGTCCCCGAGGCCGGGCCCCCTCCGGGGGCGCCGGAGCGCGCACAAAAAGTGCTGCGCGCAGCTCCCCAGCTGCGCGCAGCACTTGTGTCGTCCGCCGCACCCCCGTCCCCACGGGGTTTCATGGCCGGATGTCCCCGCCCGGACCGCTCTTCCGGGCCCGGGGCGCCGCTCAGCGCCCCAGCATCACGCCCACGGACGACGCCTGTGTGACCACCGCGTCCCAGCCGCCGAAGGCGACGACGAGCAGGGCCGCGAGAGGCAGGACCATGGCCGTGGCCACCAGCGGATGGCGGCGGCCCGCGGGGGTGCGCGACGTGCGTACCCGGGCACGGGGGGCTGTGGTCCGCGATGCCGTGTCCGCCATGGTCCTCTCCCGGTCGAGATCCTGATGTCTGGCAGCGACGGGCACGTGACCTCGGGGGACGAGTGCCGCACCCGCCGCTTGACCTCAAATCTATGGGCGGCGGCCCCTTCGGGCGTCATGCCCTCGTACCGATTCCCGGGCCTCCCGGAGGATGACCGACGCCGCCGCGTGTACTCCCCTGGGTGGAGACGCGGAGCCGGGACTCGGGGTCCTCCCCGACGGGGTGGGCGGTGACTTCGATCACTTTCCCGGCTCCCTCGCGGGCCGCGATCTCCACCCGGCGGCCCGCACGGCCCGCCGCTCCCGGTCCGGCCGCCCCTCAGGGGCCCAATCCCCCTGCCCCGACCCGGGGTTGGGCGGGGCGGGCCGGGCAAGTGCGGCCCCCGCAGCGCACCCTGACCGTTGCTCAAGTCTCCCGCCGCGCACTGACAATCGAATCGGCCGTGAGGGCGCGGCCTCTGCGCGCAGTCGGCCGCGTAAACGTAAGCTGTGGCACGTCAGACGGAACGGGCGGCAGCGGGGATGAACATGGCGATGATGCGCCTGAGGCGCGAGGACCCGCGCGTCGTCGGCTCGTTCCGGCTGCACAGACGGCTCGGCGCGGGCGGAATGGGTGTGGTCTATCTCGGCTCCGACCGGCGCGGGCAGCGTGTCGCGCTCAAGGTGATCCGGCCCGACCTGGCGGAGGACCAGGAGTTCCGGTCACGGTTCGCGCGGGAGGTGTCCGCCGCGCGGCGCATCCGCGGCGGCTGCACCGCACGCCTGGTCGCCGCCGATCTGGAGGCGGACCGGCCCTGGTTCGCGACGCAGTACGTGCCGGGACCGTCGCTGCACGACAAGGTCGCTGAAGAGGGGCCGCTGGCCGCCTCCGACGTGGCCGCCGTCGGTGCGGCCCTGTCGGAGGGGCTGGTCGCCGTCCACGAGGCGGGCGTCGTGCACCGCGACCTCAAGCCGTCCAACATCCTGCTGTCCCCGAAGGGGCCGCGGATCATCGATTTCGGCATTGCCTGGGCGACCGGGGCCTCCACCCTCACCCACGTGGGCACGGCGGTCGGCTCCCCCGGGTTCCTCGCGCCCGAGCAGGTGCGCGGCGCGGCGGTCACCCCGGCCACGGACGTGTTCGCCCTGGGCGCCACGCTCGCGTACGCGTCCATGGGCGACTCGCCCTTCGGGCACGGCAGTTCCGAGGTGATGCTCTACCGCGTGGTGCACGAGGAGGCGCAGCTGCACGGGGTGCCCGACGCGCTCGCGCCACTGCTGCGGGCGTGCCTGGCCAAGGACCCCGAGGAGCGGCCCAGCACGCTGCAGTTGTCGCTGCGCCTGAAGGAGATCGCGGCCCGGGAGGCACAGGGCGGCGTCCCGGAGGCCCGCCCGCCCGCGCCGCGCGCCGCCGAACAGGACCGGCCGACCGGGCGCCTGACCCAGTCGTACGGGGACCGGGCGGAGCAGCAGCGCACCCAGCGGCGTACGCAGCCGGGGACGCCGGTGCCGCGCACGGGCGGGAACCGGACCGGCGCGAGCCGCACCGGCGGCGGATCGGCACCGCGCCCCGCGCAGCGGTCCGGCACCGGCAGGCCCGGACCGCGCAGCGGCACCGGCGGGCGCCCGGCGCCGCGGACCAACGGCACGGGCGCGGGCGGCACGAAGGGCTCGGGCTCCGGCAAGCGGCTGCGGCCGGCCAACCCTCGGCTGCTGCGGCAGCGGCTGTTCGTCTTCGTGGTGGTGACGCTGTTCGTGGCGCTCGCCATCGCCCTGGCACAGGGCTGCCAGGGGCCGTCGTAGCGGCGGAAGCCGAGAGCCCCCGGGGCCGGGTCGCGGTCCCCGCACCGGGCAGAGCCCCAGGGCCGGGTCAGAGGCTCGGGCGGCCGGTGGCCACCGCGTAGAACGCCACCGCGGCCGCCGCGCCCACGTTCAGCGAGTCGACGCCGTGGGCCATCGGGATGCGGACCCATTCGTCCGCTGCCATCAGCGCCTTGGTGGACAGGCCCTCACCCTCGGCGCCGAGCATCAGCGCCACCCGGTCCATGCGGTGCGGGGCCGCCTCGTCCAGGCTCCTGGCGCGCTCGGCCGGGGTGAGCGCGAGGAGCGTGAAACCGGCCTCGCGGACCGCCTCCAAGGACTTGGGCCAGGACTCCAGTCGGGCGTACGGCACGGAGAAGACGGCGCCCATGGAGACCTTGACCGAGCGGCGGTAGAGCGGGTCCGCGCAGTCCGGGGAGAGCAGCACGGCGTCCATGCCGAGGGCCGCGGCCGACCGGAAGATCGCGCCGATGTTGGTGTGGTCGTTGACGGCCTCCATGACGGCCACGCGGCGGGCCGTGGTGAGGAGTTCCTCCGCCGTCGGCAGCGGCTTGCGCTGCATGGAGGCGAGGGCGCCGCGGTGGACGTGGTAGCCGGTGACACGCTCGGCGAGGTCGGGGGCGACGGCGTAGACCGGGGCGGGGACCTCGTCGATGACGTCACGCATGACGTCGACCCACTTGGCGGACAGCAGCATCGAGCGCATCTCGTACCCGGCCTGCCTGGCGCGCCGGATGACCTTCTCGCCCTCGGCGATGAACAGGCCCTCGGCGGGTTCGCGCCTGCGGCGCAGCTCGACGTCGGTCAGGCCGGTGTAGTCGCGCAGGCGCGGGTCGTCGGGGTCGTCGATGGTGATGAGACCTTGGGGTTCAGCCGGTTCAGCCACGGATCGATACTGCCTTGCCTCGGAGCTTGTGCCAACGGGTGGGCACGACTGTTGTTACCGTCGGTTACGTTCGGGGCCCTCGCGGACCACGTCCCCGATGACGATGACGGCCGGGGGCTTGACGCCTTCGGCGGCCACCGTCTCGCCGACCGTGGCGAGGGTGGCGTCTACGCGGCGCTGGGCGGCCGTCGTGCCTTCCTGGACGAGCGCGACGGGGGTGTCCCCCGGCTTTCCGTGCGCGACCAGGGCCGCGGCGATCTTCCCGATCTTGTCGACGCCCATGAGGACGACGAGCGTGCCGGTCAGCTTGGCCATCGCTCCCCAGTCGACCAGGGAGCGTTCGTCGTCGGGGGCGACGTGACCGCTGACCACGGTGAACTCGTGGGCGACGCCCCGGTGGGTGACCGGGATACCGGCCGCGCCGGGGACGCTGATCGAGCTGGAGATGCCGGGCACGACGGTGACCGGGATGCCCTCGGCGGCGAGCGCCTGCGCCTCCTCCATGCCCCGGCCGAAGACGAACGGGTCGCCGCCCTTGAGCCGTACGACGGCCTTGCCCTGCTTGGCGTGGTCTATGAGGGCCTGGTTGATGGCCTCCTGGCCCATCTGGCGGCCGTAGGGGATCTTCGCCGCGTCGATCACCTCGACGTGCGGCGGCAGCTCGTCGAGCAGGTCGCGCGGGCCGAGCCGGTCGGCGATGACGACGTCCGCCTCGGCGAGCAGGCGGCGGCCGCGCACGGTGATGAGGTCCGGGTCGCCCGGGCCGCCGCCGACCAGGGCGACGCCCGGCGTGTGGGGCCGCTCGACACCGACCGTGCCGTCGCGCAGCGCCTCGACCAGGGCGTCGCGGATGGCGGCGGTGCGGCGCGGGTCGCGGTCGGCGGCCTCCGTGGACAGGACGGCGACGGTGACACCCTCGGTGCGTCCGGTGGCGGGGGTCCAGGCGGTGGCCGCCTCGGCGTCGTCGGAGCGCACGCACCACACGCGGTGCTCCTCGGCCTCCGCGGACGCCTCGTCGTTGGCGGCGCGGTCACCCGTCGCGATCAGGACGTACCACGCGCCCTCCAGGTCGCCGCGCTCATAGCGGCGCCGCACCCAGGTGATCTCGCCCGCGTCCGCCATGGCCTCCACCGAAGGGGTGGCCGACGGTGAGACGAGCGTGAGGTCCGCGCCCGCCGCGATCAGGGCCGGCAGGCGGCGCTGGGCGACCTGGCCGCCGCCGATGACGACGGTCTTGCGGCCGGTGAGGCGGAGTCCTACCGGGTAGGCGGGGTGCGGTGCGGCGGGCATGGCGTACGGCTCCTCGTGCGGGCGGGGCTGGTGGGCTGCGACGCTGGAGCCCGGTGATGTACGGGTCGGTGACGTACGGGGGTCGGTCACGTACGGGGGTCGGGGGCGGGGCCCTCGTCCCGCGGGCTGGGTCCGGGCTCCGGGCGTCCGCCGGACGGGTCCCGGGGCTGGGTTCGAGCTCAGCCTACGTGGGCCTGCCTGAGGAGCGCCTGCCCCGGCGTGTGCCGGGGCAGGCGCAGCGCGCCGGACGGACCCTGGTCCGGTTACTTCTCGGTGACGCCCGCCGAGTCGAACGTGGCGACCTCGTGCATGGCGCGCGCCGCGCTCTGCACGATCGGCAGGGCCAGCAGCGCGCCCGTGCCCTCGCCCAGACGCAGGTCCAGGTCGATGAGCGGGCGCAGGCCCAGCTTGTTGAGCGCGGCGACGTGGCCGGGCTCGGCGCTGCGGTGGCCCGCGATGCACGCGGCGAGCGCCTCGGGGGCGATGGCGCGGGCGACCAGGGCCGCGGCCCCGGCGCTGACGCCGTCGAGGACGACCGGGGTGCGCAGCGAGGCGCCGCCGAGCAGCAGGCCGACCATCGCCGCGTGCTCCAGGCCGCCGATCGCGGCGAGGACGCCGATCGGGTCGGCCGGGTCGGGCTGGTGCTTGTCCAGGGCGCGGCGTACCACCTCGACCTTGCGGGCGTGGGTCTCGTCGTTGATGCCGGTGCCGCGGCCGGTGACCTCGGCGGGGTCGGCGCCGGTGTACACGGAGATGAGGGCGGCCGACGCCGTGGTGTTGGCGATGCCCATCTCGCCGGTGAGCAGCGCCTTGTTGCCCGCCGCGACGAGGTCGCGGGCCGTCTCGATGCCGACCTCGACGGCCGCCTTGACCTCCTCGCGGGTCAGGGCGGGCCCGGTCGTCATGTCGGCGGTGCCCGCGCGCACCTTGCGCGGCAAGAGACCAGGCGTCGCCGGGAGTTCGCTCGCCACGCCGACGTCGACGACGCAGACCTCGGCGCCGACCTGGTTGGCGAACGCGTTGCAGACCGCGCCGCCGCCCAGGAAGTTGGCGACCATCTGCCCGGTGACCTCCTGCGGCCACGGGGTGACGCCCTGGGCGTGCACACCGTGATCGCCGGCGAAGATGGCGACGGCCGCGGGCTCCGGGACGGGCGGCGGGCACATCCGGGACAGGCCGGACAGCTGCGCGGAGATGATCTCCAGCATGCCGAGGGCGCCCGCGGGCTTGGTCATCCGCTTCTGCCGCTCCCACGCCTCGCCGAGGGCCTTGGCGTCCAGCGGGCGGATGTTGGCGACGGTCTCGGCGAGCAGGTCGTGCGGGTCCTCACCGGGCAGGGCGCGGCGGCCGTACGTCTCCTCGTGCACCACCCAGGACAGCGGGCGGCGCTTGGACCAGCCGGCCTGCATCAGCTCGGGCTCGTCGGGGAACTCGTCGACGTAGCCCACGCACAGGTAGGCGACGACCTCCAGGTGTTCGGGCAGGCCGAGGGCGCGGACCATCTCGCGCTCGTCGAAGAAGCTCACCCAGCCGACGCCCAGGCCCTCGGCGCGGGCCGCCAGCCACAGGTTCTCGACCGCGAGCGCGGAGGAGTACGGGGCCATCTGCGGCTGCGTGTGGCGGCCCAGGGTGTGGCGGCCGCCGCGGGTCGGGTCGGCGGTGACGACGATGTTGACCGGGGTGTCGAGGATGGCCTCGATCTTCAGTTCCTTGAACTGCTTCGCGCGGCCCTTGGGGAGCGACTTGGCGTACGCCTCGCGCTGGCGCATCGCCAGTTCGTGCATGGTGCGCCGGGTGTCGGCGGAGCGGATGACGACGAAGTCCCAGGGCTGGGAGTGGCCGACGGACGGCGCCGTGTGGGCCGCCTCAAGGACGCGGAGCAGCACCTCGTGCGGGATGGGGTCGCCGCGGAAGCCGTTACGGATGTCGCGGCGTTCGCGCATCACGCGGAGGACGGCCTCGCGCTCGGCGTCGTCGTAGCCGGGGGCGGCGACGGTCTGGTCGGGCACGGGGGGCTGGTCGGACGCGGGTGCCTGCCCGCCCGCGTTGTCGCCCGCGGCCGGGGCGGGGGGCTGGGCCTGGGGCGGCGCGGCGGGCTGCCCGGCCTCCGCCGCGGCGGCCGGTTCCTGGGCCTCGGGCCGCGCCTGCGCCTGCGCCTGCGCCTGCGCCTGGGGATCGTCCTGCGGTTGTTCCCGGGCGGCCTCGGCGAGTTCGATGACCTGGGGCGCCGAGGGTGCCTCGGGAGCTTCAGGGTTCTCGGGGGCCGCGCGGTCGGCCGGGGCCATGAGCAGCGTGCGCTCCCATGCCCGGTACCGCGCCAGCTGGCGGGCGACCTCT
>NZ_JAPHNL010000031.1 GCF_026274175.1 Streptomyces beihaiensis | reverse complement strand
CTCCTGGACGGGGGAGCCGGGGTCCGTCGCGGCGGCGGCCGCCACGGCGGCGCGGCCCGTCGAGGCGTCGGGGCGGGCGTGCCAGTCGCCGCCGCGGCCCAGGTCGAAGACGCAGGCGGCCGGGACCACGGGGACCACCTGGCCGGGGCCGCCCACCGGGATGCCGCGGCCCTGTTCCTCCAGCCACGCCACCACGCCGGACGCCGCGTCGAGCCCGTACGCGCTGCCGCCCGTCAGGACGACCGCCTCGATGCGCTGCACCAGGTTCCGCGGGTCGAGCGCGTCCGTCTCCCGGGTCCCGGGCCCGCCGCCGCGTACGTCGACCGCGGTGATCACGCCGCCGTCCGGCGCGAGCACGACCGTGGTACCGGTCAGAAACCCGCCGCCGGTACGCGTGGCATGACCGACACGCAGGCCGGGGACATCGGTGAGGGCGTCATTCGAGGCATGGCCGCGGGCGTGGTCGCGGGCTTCTTCGCGGGGCGTCATGTGCCATACGTACCACGGGGTTTGGTGCCGGGTGCCGTACGACAGCCGTGGCGTGGCCGCTCCGTCAGGCCAGGGCCTTCCGCGGCGTGCCGCGCGCCGACAGCGTCACCCCGACCGCCACGGTGAGCGCCGCCACGACGCCCGCCGCGAGTACCGCCCAGTGCCCCGCGAACGTCGCGGCGAGCACCAGCAACGCGCTCACCGGCAAGGTCAGTTGCTGCGCGGCCCCGACCTTGAAGTACCGCGAGTGCAGTGCCCACACCGTCATCAGGAACACCGCCGACGGGATCGTCACGGCCGCCGACGCCGCCGCCGTGGAGATGTGCGCCTCGCCGACCGCCTGCTCGACGGCGACCTCGATGCCCGCGCCGATCGCCGCCGCGGAGGCGAAGATCAGGTAGTGGCCGTAACCCCACAGGAAAGCCTGGCGGTTGGAGCGCAGATGGGCGTGGATCGGCACCGCGAAGTAGATCCACCAGGCGGCGAACACGATGAGCAGCCCACCGGTCGCGATCGGCAGCAGCTCGCCGAGCGCGTCGTTCTCCTCGACGCCGGACTTCACGGCGATCGTCGCCGCGGAGATCGTCTCGCCGAGCACGATGATCGTGAACAGGCCGTACCGCTCGGAGATGTGGTGCGGGTGCCAGGCCGTCTGCCGGTTCCGCTCGGCGTACACCGGAACGCTCATCTCCAGGACGACCATCGCCAGGAACACCCAGTTCTGCGCGGCGTGCGGGGTGAACAGCAGCGCCAGCCAGCCGACCTGGCACAGCAGCACACCGCCCGCGTAGCGCAGCGCCACGCGCCGCTCGGCGCCGGTGCCGGACGCCGCCGCGCGCAGCCAGTGCGCCGCCATGGCTACGCGCATGATCAGGTAACCGAGCCAGACGAACGTGAAGTCGTCCTGCTGGAACGAGCGCGAGACGCCCGCGGCCAGGACCAGCACGCCCGCGATCTGCACGAGCGTGACGACCCGGTAGAGCACGTCGTCGTTGTCGTACGCGGAGGCGAACCACGTGAAGTTCATCCACGCCCACCAGATCGCGAAGAACACGCGCGCGTAGTCGACGACGCCGCTGCCCGCGTGCCCCTCGGCGACGGCGTGCACGAGCTCCACGCCGCCCTGCGCGACCGCCACGACGAAACACAGGTCGAAGAACAGCTCGAGCGACGACGCGACCCGGTGCTCCTCGTCCCGCCCCCGCTCGACCATGCGACGCAGCGGCGACCGAGACGGAGCCCCGTGCGCGGCCGCGGTCTGATCCTCGGGGTCGTGCGAGGGGCCCGGGTCGTGCGATGCGCCCCGGCCATGAGAGTCCCGAGAGCTCCGACGGTCCTGAGGGTCCTGAAGGTCCTGAAGGTCCTGAGGGTCGTGCGGTGGGTGTGGGGCGCCCGGCACGGGTGTGCCGGGCGTGTCAGGCGTCGACGTCATGCGTCCAGTCCAGCACAGGCCCTCACTCTCCGCGACGGGGAACGGGTGGCCGCGCCGTCGGGTGCCGCGGGCACCCGATCGGGTGAGGCCGCCCCCGCCCGTGCGCGGCGACGACCGCGGCCCGGGGTCCGCCGGGGGCGCGGCCGACGGCTGTGCCGTCTGCAAGCCCGTCGTCGCCGACATCCTCGGCACCCTGGCCCCCGAACTCGGCCTCACGCACATCCTGGAGGGCGAACAAGCGGCACTGCAGGACTCCAACGAGCTGTTCCTCGGCAACCTCCAGAAGGACGGCACGTACTCCGTCGTCCCCCGCGTCCCCGGCGGCGAGATCACCGCTGAACAGCTCATCGCCATCGGCGAGATCGCCCGCGACCACGGCCTCTACACGAAGATCACCGGCGGTCAGCGCATCGACCTGTTCGGCGCGAGGAAGGAGGAACTGCCCGGCATCTGGCGGCGGTTGGTGGCGGTTGGCCTGGAGTCCGGGCAGGCGTACGGCAAGTCGCTGCGGACCGTGAAGTCCTGTGTCGGCTCCAAGTTCTGCCGGTTCGGGCAGGGTGATGCGGTGCGGCTCGCCATCGACCTGGAGCTGCGCTACCGGAGCCTGCGCACCCCGCACAAGATCAAGGGTGGCGTCTCCGGGTGCCTGCGCGAGTGCGCGGAGGCGCGCGGCAAGGACATCGGGGTCATCGCCACCGCCGGCGGCTGGAACCTCTGCGTCTGCGGCAACGGTGGCACCAACCCCCGCCATGCCGACCTGCTCGCCACCGACCTGACGCGGGACGAACTCCCTCGCCTGACCGACCGGTTCCTCATGTGCCCGGGCCGCCAAGGGACCTTGGTCGCCCTGAGCAATGACCCTTTGGGGCACTGTCCTGGCGACCAATTCCTCTTACTCGCCTTTTACCCGGGCGGGAGCCTGGAGAGGCAAGGAATTCCCTCCTCACCCCCAGGAACACGCCATGAGTCCTGCCGTCAGGGATGCCACGTCCGTCGAAGGCGACGCGCGCTCCTACGACCTTCAGCAGTACCGACCCGGCCGTGCCATCACCGACTGGGAACCCGAGAACGACCTCTTCTGGAAGTCCGTCGGCAAGCGGGTCGCGACCCGCAACCTGTGGATCGCCGTGCCCGCGCTCCTCGTCGCCTTCGTGGTCTGGCAGGTGTGGAGCGTCACCGCGACGAATCTGACGGACGTCGGCTTCTCGTACAGCACCTCGCAGCTGTTCTGGCTGACCGCGGTCCCCGGCATCACCGGTGGCACCGCCCGGATCCTCTACACCTTCCTCGGCCCGCGCATCGGTCAGCGCCGCTTCACCGCGCTGTCCACGCTGGTCCTGGTGGCCCCGCTGATCTGGCTCGGCTTCGCCGTCCAGAACACCGGTACCCCGTACGGCGTGATGATCGCCATCGCCGCGCTCTGCGGCATCGGCGGCGCCAACTTCGCCTCCTCGCTGGCCAACATCGGCTTCTTCTTCCCCAAGCGGGAGAAGGGCAGCGCCACCGGCGTCAACGGCGGCCTGGGCAACCTCGGCGTCTCCGTCGTCCAGCTCCTCACCCCGATCGTCATCACCAGCTCGGTCATCGCCATCGGCTCCGCCCAGCACAAGGGCGACGGCACCCCGGTCTACCTGCAGAACGCCGCGTTCCTGTGGGTCCCGGTGCTGGTGGTCCTGGCCGCGACAGCGTGGTTCGGCCAGAACGACCTCAAGGTCGCCTCCACCCCGTTCAAGCAGCAGAAGATCATCTTCAGGCGCAAGCACAACTGGTTGATGACCTGGCTGTATGTCGGCACCTTCGGTTCGTTCATCGGTTTCGCCGCGGCCCTGCCGATGCTCATCAAGACGACGTTCACCCCGATCGACGCCGCGTACTCGGGGGCCACCTACGCCTGGATCGGCCCCGCCGTCGGCGCCCTCGCCCGCTGGGGCGGCGGCTGGATCGCCGACAAGTGGGGCGGCGCCCGCGTCACCATCATCTCGTTCGTCGGTATGGCGGGTTCGATCGTCGGTGTGATCGGCTTCCTTCCGTCCGGCGGCGACGACGGCAACTTCTGGGGCTTCCTCGCCTGCTTCTACCTGGCGTTCTTCTTCAGCGGCATCGGCAACGGCTCCACCTTCCGCCAGATCCCCGCGATCTTCCGCAACCAGCATCTGAAGGGCCTGACCGAGGGCACGCCCGAGTACACGAAGGCGCTGAAGCAGTCGGAGATGGAGTCCGGCGCCGTCACCGGCTTCACCTCGGCGATCGCCGCGTACGGCTTCTTCTTCATCCCGGCGATGTTCGCCAACTTCGCGGTGACCAGCGCCCTGTGGTGCTTCGTCGGCTTCTACGCGACGTGCGTCGTCGTCTGCTGGTGGTACTACGCCCGCAAGGGCGCCGAGTCGCCGAGCTGACGCTCGCGATGCGCAACCCGGACTTTTGGCGAAATTCTTGTGAATGCGTTCACAAGCGAACTTGGGGCGAAAGTCCCGGAGGAAACGCCAGGTCAGAGCGGTAATCCCCGCTGCGGGTGGCCCGGAAGAAGGTCCTAAGGTCCCGAACTCAGGACTATTGCGGGCCCCCGGGCCGCCGCGGCGGGAGTCCAATGAATACGTAGCAACGAACCGGTCGAACAGATGGGGAAGGTGCCGCAGATGACTGCCACTCCCGCGGAAAAGACGACGCACGGCGAGGCATGGAACGGCTTCAGGGGCGGCCTGTGGCGGGACGCGATCGACGTCCGCGACTTCGTCCAGCAGAACTACACCCCCTACGAGGGGGACGGCTCCTTCCTCGCCGGGCCGACCGAGCGGACCACCGCCGTGTGGGAGCGGCTGCTCGCCATGTTCCCGACGGAGATCGAGCGCGGCGTCCACGACGTCGACGTCACGACCCCGTCGCGGATCGACGCCTTCGGGCCCGGCTACGTCGACGGCGACGCCAGGGACCACAAGGACCTCATCGTCGGCCTGCAGACCGACGCCCCGCTCAAGCGCGCGATCATGCCCAACGGCGGCTGGCGCATGGTGGAAGGCGCCCTCGCCGCCTACGGCTACGAGGCCGACCCCGAGGTCCGCGAGATCTACACCCACCTGCGCAAGACCCACAACGACGGGGTCTTCGACGCCTACACCCCCGAGATCCGCGCCTGCCGCTCCTCCGGCATCATCACCGGCCTGCCCGACGCCTACGGACGCGGCCGCATCATCGGCGACTACCGCCGCGTCGCCCTCTACGGCGTCGACCGTCTCATCGCGGCCAAGCGGGCCGACAAGGAGAAGTTCAACGCCGAGTGGCCCAGCGAGGACGTCATCCGAGCCCGCGAGGAGATCTCCGAGCAGATCAAGGCGCTGGGCGAACTCAAGGACATGGCCATGTCGTACGGCTACGACATCTCCGGCCCGGCCACCACCGGCCGCGAGGCCGTCCAGTGGCTGTACTTCGCCTACCTCGCCGCCGTGAAGGAGCAGAACGGCGCGGCCATGTCGATCGGCCGCATCGACAACTTCCTCGACATCTACCTGCAACGCGACATCGAATCCGGCCTCATCACCGAGGAGCAGGCCCAGGAGTACATCGACGACTTCGTCATCAAGCTCCGCATCGTCCGCTTCCTGCGCACCCCCGAGTACAACGAGCTCTACTCCGGCGACCCGACCTGGGTCACCTGGTCGATGGCCGGCATCGGAACCGACGGCCGCCCGCTCGTCTCGCGCACCACCTTCCGCGCCCTGCAGACGCTCTACAACCTCGGACCGGCCCCCGAGCCGAACCTGACCGTCTTCTGGTCGCGTGAACTCCCCAGGGGATTCAAGGACTTCGCCTCCCAGGTCGCCATCGACACCTCGGCCATCCAGTTCGAGTCCGACGAGCTGATGCGCCCCAAGTACGGCGACGACACCGCCATCGCCTGCTGCGTCTCCGCGATGGCTGTCGGCAAGCAGATGCAGTTCTTCGGAGCCCGCGTCAACGTTGCCAAGGCGCTCCTGTACGCGATCAACGGCGGCCGCGACGAGAAGTCCGGCAAGGTCGTCGTCGAGGGCTTCGAGCCCGTCGAGGGCGACTACCTCGACTACGACACCGTCGCCGAGCGGTACGACGCCATGCTCGGCTGGCTCGCCAAGACGTACGTGCACGCGCTCAACGTCATCCACTACATGCACGACAAGTACGCCTACGAGCGCATCGAGATGGCCCTGCACGACCAGGAGATCCTGCGCACCATGGCATGCGGCATCGCGGGGCTCTCGGTCGCCGCCGACTCGCTCTCGGCGATCAAGCACGCGAAGGTCAAGGTGATCCGTGACGAGACGGGCCTCGCCGTCGACTACGAGATCGAGGGCGACTACCCGGCCTACGGCAACAACGACGACCGGGCCGACCATTTCGCCCGGCAGATCGTCCACGACTTCATGGAGAAGGTCCGCAGGCACCCCACCTACCGGAACGCGGTCCACACCCAGTCCGTCCTGACGATCACCTCGAACGTCGTCTACGGCAAGAAGACCGGCAACACCCCGGACGGCCGCCGCGCCGGCACCCCGTTCGCCCCCGGCGCCAACCCGATGAACGGGCGCGACGAGCACGGCTACATCGCCTCCGCGCTCTCGGTCGCCAAGCTTCCCTACGACGATGCCGAGGACGGCATCTCGCTGACCAACACGATCACCCCGGACGCCCTGGGACGCACTCCCGAGGAGCGGATCGGCAACCTCTCCGGAGTGCTCGACGGCTTCATGGCCAGCGACGGATTCCACATGAACGTCAACGTCCTCGACAAGGCGACGCTCGAGGACGCCATGGAACACCCGGAGAACTACCCGCAGCTGACCATCCGGGTCTCCGGATACGCGGTGAACTTCGTCCGCCTCACGCGCGAGCAGCAGCTCGACGTCATCAACCGCACCTTCCACGGCTCCCTGTGAGCCCCTCCTGAGCCGCGGACCCGGGGCAGGGCCCTCACCCCGGCCCCGGGCGCCGCGAACCCCCCGTCCACACCTCGTCCTTCGAGGAGCCCTGCCATGTCCGTGCTGCTCACCCGGAACCTGTGCGCGAACGAGGCCGCCACCCCGGCCGCCGCCGCGACCCACCGCCCCACCGAGGGATCGGTGCACTCCTGGGACCTGTCGACCGGTGTCGACGGGCCGGGCACACGCTTCGTGACGTTCCTCTCCGGCTGCCCGCTCACCTGCCTGTACTGCCACAACCCCGACACATGGCGGATGCGCAACGGCAAGCGCACCCCGGCCGACACCGTCGTCGCGGAGGCCGCCAAGTACACCCGGTTCATCGAGGCCGCGGGCGGCGGCGCCACCATCAGCGGCGGTGAGCCGCTCCTGCAGCCCGTCTTCGCCGGTGAGCTCCTCAACCGCTTCAAGCACGAACTGGGCCTGCACACCGCCCTGGACACCTCCGGCTTCCTGGGCGCGCGGGCGACCGACGCGCTGCTGCGCGACGTCGACCTCGTGCTGCTCGACATCAAGTCCTGGGACCGCGACACCTACCAGAAGGTCACCGGCCGCCCGCTGCGGCCCACCCTCGACTTCGCACACCGGCTCGCCGATCTCGGCAAGAACGTCTGGGTACGCTTCGTGCTCGTCCCCGGCCTGACCGACGACCCCGCCAACATCGAGGGCGTCGCCGCCTTCGCGGGCTCGCTCGGCAACGTCTCCCGGGTCGACGTGCTGCCCTTCCACAAGCTCGGCGAGGCCAAATGGCAGGCGCTCGGCAAGCCCTTCACTCTGCACGACACCCCCTCGCCCACGCGCGAGCAGGTGGCCGCCGCCAAGGCGATCTTCTCGGGGCACGGCCTCCAGGCCGTCTGACCCCCGCCGGGTCCCCCCGGCCCCCGGGCCCCGCGCGGACCCGGGCCGCTCCTTCCCGGCGACGTACCCTTGAGCCATGAGCACCGCCCCGGCCCCCGAGCCCTCCGGCGCCGAGAGGCCCGAGCCCCGGCCCCGCGACCCCGAGACCTCCCTGGTCTTCGACGACCCGCTGACGGCCCAGTCCGCCGACGACACGGACCGCGGGTGGGGCGAGCGCCCGACGACGGGCGACGGCGGCGCCGCCGACCTCGCCCGCTTCCTCGACGAGAAGCCGCCCCACCACCTGTGACGAGCGGCTACGGCTCGGTGTGACCCAAGCCGCGCTGCGCGACGAGCGCGTCGCGGATCTCCTTGAGAACCTCCAGCTCGGAGACCTCGATGACCTCCTGGGTGCCTGCGCGCGCCGCCTCCTGGTCCGCCTTCCTGGACAGGTGCTTCGACATCGGCAGCACCAGCAGGAAGTACACGATGGCCGCCACGATGAGGAACGACAGCGTGGCGCTGAGGACGGAGCCCCAGAGGATCTCGATGCCCTGGCCGTCGACGCACGGACCCTTGAAACAGGACGTGTAGCCGTCCAGGTTCTGCGTGCCGAACGCGCCGACGAGCGGGTCGATGACCCCCTTCACCACCGAGTTCACGATGTTGGTGAACGCGGCGCCGATGACCACCGCGACCGCCAGATCGATCACATTGCCGCGCATCAAGAAGGCTTTGAAGCCCTCCCACACATTCGGCTTCTTCTCGTCGCTCACCAGGAGCCCTCTCTTCATTTGAACCGCGAGTCGCGGAGGAAACGACTTCGCAACCTACGTCAACACGGGCCATAACTGTCCAATTCGGTCCCTCGATCGGGGGACTTGAGGCGGAGCGGATCACCAGACCGTCACCGCCAGCCGTGACACCGCTCCGGCTCCCGCGAGCCGCACGGCCGTGGCGTGATCGACGGCCAGGACGACCAGGGCGCCACCGGCCTGCCCCACGTCCACACCGGCTCCGGTATCCGCCCCGGCGCCGCCACCGGACACCTCGGGCACCGATTCCACCCGCGCCCGCGAGGCAAGCACCCGTGCCCCCGCCCGGCCGTCCACCCGCGCCGCCACCACGTCGACCCGGTCACCGGCCCGCAGCAGCCGCACCGCCCCCGCGTCGGCGATCCGCACCGGCGCCGACACCGTCGCGGCGCGCCCGGGAGCCCGCCCGCCCGGAGGAGACTGAGCCCGGGCATGGCCAGGGCCCGGACCGGCGGGAGCGGACGACGGGACAGCCGCGACCAGCGCCGCCGCGGCCACGGCGAGCCCCGCCGCGACGACCGGACGGCCCCGCCACCGTCCCCGGCCGGTCCGCCACCGGCCACCACGCACCCGCACGGGCGCAAAGGCGGGAACCTCGGACCGCGGGGGAACGCTGAGCGGCGCGGGAGGCGGGACGGGCGGGGAGGCGCACGGGAGGACCGGCGGCGAGACCGGCGACGAAACCGGCGGCCGGACGGGCGGGGAGGCGCACGGGGAGGGGGAAGCGGGCATGGCGGTCACCACCTGAGGGTCGGCGTGGGGTGCCGTGACACGTCGTGCCCTACGAACGTGGCCGGCGCGACAGGCGACCGGCCCGTCACACCGACCACGATCCACGCCCCGCCCGCGGCCCGCCGGGCCCCGTGGACTACCAGCCGGTTGTGAACAACTCGCTCACCCGAACGGGTAGTTCAGGCATCCGGCCGCCACCGCGCTCACGGCAGTACGATCCCCGTGTCGAGTCCCCCGAGCGCCGACCCGCACGAGCACCGCCGGTCCTCGTTCGCGGGCAGCTGCGCCACCGCGTCGAACAGCACGGTCCGCAGCCGGTCGACGTTGGCCGCGAACACCTTGAGTACTTCCTCGTGCGAGACGCCCTCGCCCGCCTCGGCGCCCGCGTCCAGATCCGTGACGAGGGTCAGCGAGGTGTAGCAGAGCTCCAGTTCACGGGCGAGGATCGCCTCGGGGTGGCCGGTCATGCCCACCACCGACCAGCCCATGGCGGCGTGCCAGCGCGACTCGGCGCGGGTGGAGAAGCGCGGCCCCTCGACCACCACCAGCGTGCCGCCGTCCACCGGCTCCCAGTCCTTGCCGCGCGCCGCCTTCAAAGCGGCCTTGCGGCCCGCGGGACAGTACGGGTCGGCGGGGGAGACGTGCACGACGTTCGGCACGCTCCCGTCCGGCAGCGGCAACCCGTCGAAATAGGTCTGCGCACGCGACTTCGTGCGGTCCACGAACTGGTCGGGCACCAGGAGGGTGCCGGGCCCGTACTCGGGCCGCAGGCCGCCCACCGCGCACGGGCCGAGCACCTGGCGCACGCCCGCCGAACGCAGCGCCCACAGGTTGGCGCGGTAGTTGATGCGGTGCGGCGGCAGGTGGTGGCCACGGCCGTGCCGGGGGAGGAAGGCGACCCGGCGCCCGGCGAGCTCGCCGAAGAACAGGGAGTCGCTGGGTGGTCCGTAAGGGGTGTCGACCTGGACCTCGGTCACGTCGTCCAGGAACGAGTAGAAGCCGGAGCCGCCGATCACGCCGATCTCGGCCTCGGGAAGGGTACGCGGGTTGGTCACCTTGGTCGCCATGGTCAGCACAGTAGCCAAGCCGGCGACGCCGAAGACCCCGCCGCCCGAGGGTGACAGGGTCTCGTAAGGTCTCGCGGTGGCCTCAGGCGGCGGACGACGTGGTGGAGCCGGAGGACGCCGACGCGCCGGACGACTTCGAGTCCGAGGAGGACGACGAGGCCGACGAAGACGACGAGGCCGACGAGGCCGAGGAGGACGACGACGCGTCCGCGGACTTCTTCGACGACGCCAGGCTGCTGCTCGACGAGGAGCCGCGGCTGTCGTTGCGGTAGAAGCCGGAGCCCTTGAAGACGATGCCGACGGCCGAGAACACCTTCTTGAGACGGCCACGGCAGCTGGGGCACTCGGTCAGGGCGTCGTCGGTGAACTTCTGCACCGCCTCGAGGCCCTCGCCGCACTCGGTGCACTGGTACTGGTAAGTCGGCACTGTGTCTTCCTCCTGGCACTCTCACTCAATGAGTGCTAACGACGCTCCATAGTGACCTATTCCGCGGGATCAGTCCACTGTCACCGGCGAGCGGTGACCGACACCACGTGCGACGGTCAGCCCCGGACGTGTCGGCGAGAGGCGCGAGCGCAGCAGGAACATGACCACCAGGGCGAGCACCGTGCCGCCCATCGGCACGAGGAATCCCGCACCGTCCCAGAAGCGGTCCTCAAGCTGTCCGGCCACCGTCACGGCGGCCGCCTGCCCCAGCGCGACGGCGCCGGTCAGCCAGGTGAAGGCCTCGGTACGCGACGTCGAGGGCACGATCTTCTCGACGAGCGTGTAGCCGGTGATCAGGGACGGCGCGATGCAGACGCCGACCAGCAGGCCGAG
Organism: Streptomyces beihaiensis; assembly: GCF_026274175.1. Taxonomy (GTDB): domain Bacteria; phylum Actinomycetota; class Actinomycetes; order Streptomycetales; family Streptomycetaceae; genus Streptomyces; species Streptomyces beihaiensis. The sequence continues at coordinate 6,701 of NZ_JAPHNL010000031.1, read as the reverse complement.
TCCGGCCAGGACGAGCGTGGACTGCGCCGCCCACAGCCCGGAGGCGGTCAGGGCCAGGGCCGCGTAGCCGAACAGGAGGCGGCGCTGCGGGGCGGCCTTCCAGGCGACGGCGCCGCAGACGATGCCGGAGAGCATGTTGCCCGCGGCGAAGATCCCGTACAGGACGCCGTTGAGGCCGGGCTCGCCGATCTTCTCCGTGTAGGCGGCGAGGGAGACCTGCATGCCGCCGAAGACGGCGCCGATGCCGAGGAAGGTGACGATCAGGACGCGGACGCCGGGCACCCGGAGTGCGGAGGCGTGCTCCACGCGCGCGTGCTCGTCGGCCGCCGCGGCCGCTCCGACCGGAGGCTGTGTGCCCCTCCGGGCGGCGAACAGCAGGCCGCCGACGAGAGTGAGGGTGGCCTCGGCGATCAGGCCGGCGGCCGGGCTCACGCCGGTGCACAGCGCGGTCGCCAGGAGCGGGCCGAGCACGAACGTGAACTCGTCGGTGACCGACTCGAACGCGGCGGCGGTCTGCATCAGCGGCGTGCCGCGCAGCTTCACACCCCAGCGGGCGCGCACCATGGGGCCGATCTGCGGCGTGGAGGCACCGGTGGGCACGGCGGCCACGAACAGTGTCCACACGGGCGCCCCGGTCAGCGCGAGCGTGGTCAGGGCGAGGCCCGCGGCGGCGTGCACGAGGACGCCGGGCAGCAGGACGGCCCGCTGCCCGAAGCGGTCGGCCAGCTTGCCGCCGTAGGGCGCGAACAACGCCATGGCGACGCCGGTGGTCGCGGAGACCGCGCCCGCGGTCCCGTACGAGCCGGTGGTGTGCTGTACGAGCAGCACGATGGACAGGGTGAGCATCGCGAACGGCTGGCGTGCCGCGAAGCCGGGGAGCAGGAACGTCCAGGCGCCGCGGGTGCGCAGCAGCTGTCCGTAGCCGGGGCGGGTGGTGGTCGTGGTGCCGGTGTCGGTGACCGTGGCAGGCACGGCCCTCGCCTTTCTGCCGCCTGGTAGCGCGTCACCTGGGGTGTGGTGAGCGCCGAGAGCCGTCCTCTTGCGCCGGGAACCGAGTGATACCTGCGGTCCGCGCCGGGGGAGGTGCCCTGGCCACGCAGGTCGGCGAGGCGACGCTGCACGGGGACCGCGGCCGCTTTGCGGTCGCGCCGGCTCTACATCAGGCAGAGTCGGTGAATCAGTGGATCGGTGGATCAGTGGATCTTCGGTCTGCGGATCCATGGAGGTGCAGACGTTTGATCTACGGATCCATGGTACTGCGGGATACGCGCCATGCTACCGGTCAGCCGACCCTCCCGTGCCCAGCCAGCCGGCCAGCTTGCCGCCCTCGGCGACGGCCCGCAGTCGTGCCTCGGCCGCGTCGCGCACGGGGTCGGTGGTGACGACCAGGAGTTCGTCGCCGCGCCGCAGCACCGTGGTGGGGCTGGGCACGAAGGACGTGCCCTCGCGGACGACGAGGGTGACGGCGGCACCCTTGGGCAGCCGCAGCTCGCCGACCTCCACGCCGTGCATGCGGGAACCGGTCGGGACGGAGACGGAGAGCAGATGGCCGCGCAGCCGCTCCAGCGGGGCCGATTCGATGCCCAGGTCGGCGGCCTCGGACGCGTCACCGAGGCGCAGCGTGCGGGCCAGCCACGGCAGCGTGGGTCCTTGGACGAGCGTGTAGACGACGACCAGGACGAAGACGATGTTGAAGATCCGCTGGCTGTCGGCGATGCCGGTCACCATGGGGATGGTCGCCAGGATGATGGGTACGGCGCCGCGCAGTCCCGCCCAGGACATGAGGGTCTTCTCCTGCCACGGTATGCGGAAGGGCAGGAGGCTCACGAAGACCTCCAGGGGGCGCGCGACGACGGTCAGGACGAGCCCGATGAGGAGCGCGGGCACGAAGTCGGCGGCCAGTTCGTGGGGTGTGACGAGCAGGCCGAGCAGGACGAACATGCCGATCTGGGCGATCCAGCCGAGCCCCTCGGCGAAGCCGCGGGTGGCGGGCCAGTGCGGCAGCTTGGCGTTGCCCAGCACCATGGCGGCCAGGTAGACGGCGAGGAAGCCGCTGCCCTCGGCCATGGCGCCTGCCGCGTAGGCGACGGTGGCGATGGCCATCACGGCGATCGGGTAGAGGCCGGAGGCGGGCAGGGCGACATGGCGCAGCCCGTAGGAGCCGAGCAGGCCGACCGCGAGCCCGGTGGCGGCGCCGATCGCCAGTTCCAGGGCTATCTTTCCGAGCAGCACGTACCACTGCTCGATGGGGCCCGTGGTGGAGAACGCGACGACGAGGATGACGACCGGGGCGTCGTTGAAGCCGGACTCGGCCTCCAGGACGCCCGTCACGCGCGCGGGGAGCGGAACCTTGCGCAGTACGGAGAAGACGGCCGCGGCGTCCGTGGAGGAGACGACCGCGCCGATGATGAGGGACTGCCGCCATTCGAGGCCCACCAGGTAGTGCGCTCCCGCCGCCGTCACCCCGACGCTGACCGCGACTCCTACGAGCGACAGTGCGGCGGCGGCCGGAAGCGCCGGTTTGATCTCCTTCCACTTCGTGCCCAGGCCGCCTTCGGCCAGGATCACGACGAGCGCGGCGTAGCCGATGACCTGGGTCAGCTCGGCGTTGTCGAAGGAGATGTTGCCGATCCCGTCCTGGCCCATGGCGACGCCGATGCCCAGGTAGAGGAGCAGGCTCGGCAGCCCGCTGCGCGAGGACACGCGCACCGCGGCGACCGCGACGAGCAGCACGAGTGCGCCGACGAGCAGGAGCTGGTTGAGGTGGTGGACAGTCAGGGGCGTTCCTTTCGCGCGGGGCTCGCCGTGGGGGGAGTTACTTCGTTACCTTACCTAATCGTTGACGTTTTCTTGACGAACGGACCATCGCATCGAACTTCCGTTCGCGCACGCTTTCTGACTCCGCGTCCGGGCCCGCTTCCCGCGGCTCGTATGGTTGCTCCAGCCAGCCGCTAGCGAAGGACAGCAAGGATCGCGATGCCCTCCACTACGAACGCCTCTTCCGGCGCCAGGTCCGGCAAGAAGAAGGGACGCCGAGCCCGACTGCTCGTGATCGTCCTCGTGCTGGCCGTCATCGCGGGCATCGGATACGGCGCCTACTGGAGCGTCGACAGCGTGCGCGCCTCTCTGCCGCAGACCACGGGCTCGATCAAGCTCGACGGGCTCGACGGGCCCGTGCAGGTCAAGCGGGACGGCTACGGCATCCCGCAGATCTACGCCTCCTCGGACGAGGACCTGTTCATGGCGCAGGGCTTCGTGCAGGCGCAGGACCGCTTCTACGAGATGGACGTGCGCCGCCATACGACCTCCGGTCGGCTCTCCGAGATGTTCGGCAAGAGCCAGGTCAAGACCGATGAATTCCTGCGCACCCTGGGCTGGCACCGCGTGGCGCAGCAGGAGTACGACTCCAAGCTCTCGCCGGAGACCAAGAAGTACCTCCAGGCGTACGCCAAGGGGGTCAACGCCTACCTGGCGGGCAAGAGCGGCAAGCAGATCTCGGCCGAGTACGTCGCGCTCGGCTTCAAGAACGACTACAAGCCGCAGAAGTGGACCCCGGTCGACTCGGTGGCCTGGCTCAAGGCGATGGCCTGGGACCTGCGCGGCAACATGCAGGACGAGATCGACCGCTCCCTGATGACGAGCCGCCTGAGCGCGAAGCAGATCGCCGACCTCTACCCGGCCTACCCCTACAAGCGGAACAAGCCCATCGTCCAGGAGGGCGCCTACTCCAGCGCCACGGGCACGTACGAGGACGGCTCCGCGGGCTCCTCCGGCGCGACCACGCGGACGGCCGCGGGCACCGGCCTGGCGGGCGGCACGACGGCCTCCGGCGACCTGCAGAGCCAGCTCGGCGGCCTGGCCGACGTCCTGGACCAGATCCCGTCCTCCGCGGGCCTGGGGCCCAACGGGCACGGCATCGGCTCGAACTCCTGGGTGGTCTCCGGCAGGTACACGATCACCGGCAAACCGCTGCTGGCCAACGACCCGCACCTGGCGCCCCAGCTGCCGTCCGTCTGGTACCAGATGGGCCTGCACTGCACGACCGTCTCCAGCAAGTGCCAGTACGACGTCTCGGGCTACACGTTCGCCGGGATGCCCGGCGTGATCATCGGCCACAACCAGAACATCTCCTGGGGCCTGACCAACTCGGGTGTCGACGTCACCGATCTCTACCTGGAGAAGATCAGCGACGACGGCTACCAGTACGACGGCGAGACCAAGCCCTTCACGACGCGCCAGGAGGTCATCAAGGTCGCCGGGGGCGGCTCCAAGACCATCACGGTCCGCGAGACCAACAACGGTCCGCTGCTGTCCGACCGGGACGACGAGCTCCTCAAGGTCGGCAAGAAGGCCCCGGTGACCTCCCCGGCCCCCGACCGCGGCGACGGCTACGGCATCGCGCTGCGCTGGACCGCGCTCGACCCCGGCAACACCATGGACGCCGTTTTCGGGTTCGACAAGGCGTCGAACTGGAGCGAGTTCCGCGAGGCCGCCAAGGACTTCCAGGTGCCCTCGCAGAACCTCACGTACGCCGACACCAAGGGCAACATCGGCTACCAGCTGCCCGGCCGCATCCCGATCCGCGCCAAGGGCGACGACGGTTCGCTGCCGGCGCCGGGCTGGGACTCGAAGTACCGGTGGACCGGCCACTACATCCCGCAGGCGGCGCTGCCCTACGAGTTCAACCCGAAGCGCGGCTACATCGTCACCGCCAACCAGGCCGTGATCAACCCGGACAGGTACCCGTACACGCTCACCACGGACTGGGACTACGGCACCCGGAGCCAGCGCATCACCGACCTGATCCAGTCGAAGATCAAGGACGGCGGCAAGATCTCCACCGACGACATGCGGATGATGCAGATGGACAACAGCAGCGAGATCGCCAAGCTGCTCGTGCCCAAGCTGCTCAAGATCGACATCAAGGACAAGAACGTCCGCGAGGCGCAGCAGCTCCTGGAGAACTGGGACTACACCCAGACCCCGGACTCCGCCGCCGCCGCGTACTTCAACTCGGTGTGGCGCAACATCCTCAAGCTCGCCTTCGGGAACAAGCTCCCCAAGGAGTTGCGGGTCAAGGGGCAGTGCCTGTACGTCAAGCCCGTCGACGACACCGGCCCGGCCGACGAGGGCCGCAAGGTGCGCGAGTGCGGTGAGCGGGACGGCGACTCGGCGCAGCCGGACGGCGGCGACCGCTGGTTCGAGGTGGTCCGAAGGATCATCGACGACCAGCACAGCGACTGGTGGAAGGCTCCGGCGACCCGCACCGACGCCGCCACCCACAACCGTGACCAGCTCTTCGCCCGCGCCATGAAGGACGCCCGCTGGGACGTGACGGCGAAGCTCGGCAAGGACATCGACACGTGGAGCTGGGGCCGCCTGCACAAGCTGGAGCTGAAGAACCAGACGCTCGGCACCGAGGGTCCGGGCTGGCTGCAGTACGTGCTCAACCGCGGCCCGTGGAAGCTGGGCGGCGGCGAGGCGGCCGTCGACGCCACCGGGTGGAACGCGGCCGGTGGGTACGGCGTGAACTGGGTGCCGTCGATGCGGATGGTCGTCAACCTGGCCGACCTGGACAAGTCCAAGTGGATCAACCTGACGGGGGCGTCGGGCCACACCTTCAGTTCGCACTACACGGACCAGACCGGCAAGTGGATCAAGGGTGATCTGCTGCCGTGGCACTACTCGAAGAAGGCCGTCGACGACTCGACGGCGGACACGTTGACCCTGCGGCCGTAGGGCCCCGAGGGCCGTAGCCGTACAAGGGTTGGGGCGCTCCACGCACGCGTGCGGCGCCCCAACCCCCGTACGCCTTGCGTGCCTTGCACGCCTTGTGCGTCCGGCACGTCCCTGGGCGCGCTCTACGCGTCCCCGACGACGAAGTGGCGTACGCCCGACGGCGTCACGACCGCGTCCACGGGCTTGTCGTGCTCCTCCGCGGGGACGCGGTCCACGACCTCGCCGTCGTGCAGCAGCACCACGAGCGCGGGGTCCGTACCGGCCCGCTCAAGGCGCGCGAGCACCCTGTCGTACGAGCCCCCGCCCCGCCCGAGCCGCATCCCGCGCCCGTCCACGGCGAGCCCCGGCAGCAGCACGGCGTCGGCCGTGAGGACCGCGTCGGCGCCGAGCCGCTCGCCGCCGGGTTCCAACAGGGCGATCTTCCCCGGGTGGTGCACCTCGACGAGCGAGCCGGGCCCGTCGTACTCCGCCCAGTCCAGGTCGTTGTCGGCCAGAAGCACCGGCAGCAGGACCCGCGTCCCGCGCGCGCGGAGCGCGTCCAGCAGCGGTCCCGTGCCCGGCTCGCCGCCCACGGAGACGTACGCCGCGACGGTCCGCGCGCGGGCCAGCTCGCCCAGTTCGAGGGCCCGCTCGGCGAGGGCCCGCGCCATCGCCTGCACGTCACCTTCCGGCAACGCGTTCCTCACCGCGAGGAACTCCCGCCGCAATGTGCGTTTGTCAGGGTGGCCGCCGCGCGGTTCACGCGTGTGCTGGATCATGGCTGGTTCACAAACCTCTCCTATGTGATGCGTCTGTGCGCCATCAAAGCGGACCCACAGATTCCGCCCAAAGGCGCCGGTTATGGTGACGGACATGACTGACTCGCACACCAGGATCACCAAGGCTGTCATTCCCGCGGCGGGCCTTGGCACGCGGTTCTTGCCGGCGACGAAGGCGACTCCGAAGGAGATGCTGCCGGTGGT
>NZ_JAPHNL010000030.1 GCF_026274175.1 Streptomyces beihaiensis | reverse complement strand
GCCCGGCGCCCCGGGCGGATCGCCGGAGCGCTCGCCCGCGCCCGCCGCCTCCCGGTCACCTGGCGGATGGCGCTGCGCGGTCTCGGCCGCAGCAAGCGCCGCACGGTCGCCACGATGAGCGGCGCCGTCCTCGCGCTCGTCCTCGTCCTGGCCTCCATCGGGATGCTCACCAGCATGCGCACGGCCGTGCACGTCCAGTTCGACAAGGTGCAGCGGCAGGACGCCACGGTGACCGTCGCGCCCGAGGCGGCCGCCGGGCTCGGTGACCGGCTCGCCGCGCCGGCGGACGTCACCGCGGTCGAGCCCGCCGCGATCGCACCGGTCACCGTCTCCCCGGCGACGGGCGCGCACACCGCGTCCTCGTACAGCACCTCCCTGACCGGCTACCGGCCCGGCACCACCCTGCACGGCTTCCTCGACAGCGACGGGCACGCCCGCGCGCTGCCCGCCGACGGGGTACTCGCCGGGTCCGCGCTCGCCGGGCGACTGCACGTGAAGGCCGGTGACCGGCTCACCGTCACCGGGCCCGACGGCACACGGCGTCAGGTCACGCTCGCCGGGTTCGTCCAGGAGCCGATGGGCACCTCGCTCTACGGCAGCCTCGACACGGTCAAGGCCGCGACCGGAGTGACCACCAACAGCTATCTGCTGCGCTTCACCGACCACGTCACGGGCGCCGACCGCGACCGGCTGCGCGGCGAGATCTCCGGGCTCGACGGCGTCGTCGCCTACACCGACTCGCAGGCCCTGCACCACCAGGTCGAGGGCTACCTGAAGCTCTTCTGGATCTTCATCGGCGTGATGCTGCTGCTGGGCGGAATCCTCGCCTTCGCCGTGATCTACGTGACCATGACCGTCAACGTGGCCGAGCGGACCGGCGAACTGGCCACCCTGCGCGCCGCCGGAGTGCCGCTGCGCCGGGTCGCCGGAGCACTGGCCGCGGAGAACCTGACGGCCACCGTGCTCGCCGTGCCGGTCGGGCTCGTGGCGGGCGCCGCCGTGGCGTGGGCGTTCATGAAGTCCTTCAGCTCGGACCTGTTCACCATGCGGCTCGACCTCGGCTGGCCCGCGCTGCTGCTGGCCGCCGTGAGCATCGTCGTGGCCGCCGGGGTCTCGCAGCTGCCCGCCGTACGGGCCGTGCGGCGGCTCGACATCGCGCGGGTGGTCCGCGAACGGGCCCAGTGAGAGGGGGCGGGCGGCCCACGGAACGGCGTTTGCCCGGGTGATCGGCCACCCATACGATTTGGCCGAACGCCTAAGGCACCGAGAGGAAGAGGCACCATGGCACCGACCTCGCAGGAAGCCGGCCGGGAGACCCGGTCACGGCTGCTGCGCGCCGCGGCGGAACTGATCGCCGAGGACGGCTGGGGCTCGGTGTCCACCCGCCGGGTCGCCGAGCGCGCGGGAGTGCGCCCGGCGCTGGTCCACTACCACTTCCGCTCCGTGGACAACCTGCTCATCGAGGCGGCGCTCTCCGCCCTCCGCGAGGAGATGGACGGCATGCTCGCCGGGCTGCGGGAGGGCGCCGACGCCGGGGTCGGGCTCGCCTTCTTCCTGGAGGAGATCGCCCGTTACGCGGCGGGCGGCGAGACCACCACGCTGTTCAGCGAGATGATGCTCGCCTCCACGCGCCACGAGCGGCTCCGAGAGGAGCTCGGCAAGGTGCTGTACGAGTGCCGTGCGGCGCTGGCCCGTTGGGTGGCCGGACAGCGGCGGGCGCTGGGGGAGGAACCCGGCGACGCGGAAGGCACCGCCGTCCTGCTGCTCGCACTGCTCGACGGGCTCGTGCTGCACCGGATGATCGACCCCGATCTGGGGTCCGTCCCGGTGACGGGGGCGCTGCGGCGGCTCGCGGGGCTGCCCGAGGAGCCCTGACCCGCGCAAACCCGGGCCGAAGCGGTCGCAGCGGATGTCTCTTCGCATACCAGGTGAGGTCACTTTCGTTGCGCCGGTGAACGTTCCCGGCCGCGTACGGTCGATTACAGTGCTGCCGAGCCGGAGGGGCCGTAGGGGAAGGGGAACCCATGGGCGCAGCGCCCGCCGCCGCGGCCGTCTGGGGCCGCGCCGAACAGCAGGACTACCGCAGCCGCGTGCGCGGCACACTGCTCGGTTCCGCGCTCGGCGACGTCCTGGGGGCCCCGCTGTCCGGCCTGAGCCAGGAGGCCATCGAGACCGCCCACGGCACGGACGGGCCGGGGCAGCTCGTGCCCGCCCAGGGCCGGGACGGCGCGGTCACCGCCGCCACCCAGCTCACCCTGTTCACGGTCGACGGACTCATCCGCGCCCAGGTCCGCCGCGACACCGGAGCCTGGCACCCGCCGACCGACGTGCACCGCGCCTACCTGCGCTGGGCCGCCACCCAGCGCGACTGGGGGCCCGACGAGCGGCGCAGGGAGGACGGCTGGCTGGCCCGCCAGGAGTGGCTGTACGCGCGGCGGGGCGCGGCCAAGGAGTGCCTGCTCGGGCTCGGCAACGACGTCATGGGCACCCTCGACCGGCCCAAGAACCCGAAGGCCACCGGCGCCGAACCGGTGACGCGCTCGGCGCCGTTCGGGCTGCTCGTCGGCTGGGAGCCGCAGCTCGTGCTGCAACTGGCCGTCGAGTGCGCCGTCCACACGCACGGCGCGCCCGAGTCCTACCTGGGCGCGGGCGCGTACGCCGTGATCGTGCACGGCCTGGCGCGCGGCGACTCGCTCGACGCGGCGGTGCAGCGCGCCCTGTCGCTCCTGACGTCCCGCCCCGGCCACCCGCCCGTGGTGGACGGCCTGCAGCGCGCGCTCGGCGCCGTACGCCAGGGCATGCCGAACGCGGCGCGGGTGGGCGAGCTGGTCGGCGAGGGCGGGGCCGCCGGGGTGCTCGCGGCGGCCGTGTACTGCGCGCTCGTCGGCGAGGACATACGGCACGGGTTGCGCCTGGCCGTCCACCACGACGGGCCTTCCGCCCTGGTGGGGGCGGTGTGCGGGGGCCTGCTGGGGGCGTTGCACGGGGAGACCGCGCTGCCGCCCGCGTGGGTGGCGCAGCTTGAGGGCCGCGCCACGATCCTGGAACTCGCGGACGACTTCGCGATGGAGATGACCCAGGGCGCGGCGCTGCACGCCCCGGCGATCTCGTCCTCGGCGTGGCTGGACCGCTATCCGAGGGTCTGACCGGTGCCCCGGGGGCTGGCGGTTATCCGTGGGTCTGGCCGGTGCCCGAGGTGCTCGCGGTTATCCGTGGGTCTGGCCGCCGCCCGAGGGGGCGTGAGAGGGAGGCGCGGGGAAGCGGCGCGGGGGAGGCGGGCGCTCAGCGCATCAGTTCCCCGGCGTTCACGAGCAGCGACTGGCCCGTGATCGCGCGCGCCCGGTCCGACGCGAGGAACGCCGCCGCGTCCGCCACGTCGCCGTCCGTGGCGAGCTCGGGCAGCGCCATCCGCTCGGTGAGCCGGGCCAGGACCTCGCCCTCCGGCACCCCCTCGGTCTGCGCGGTGAACTGGACGTAGGTCTGCACCGGAGGGCCCCACATCCAGCCCGGCAGCACCGTGTTGACCCGGATGCGATGCGGGCCCAGTTCGCGGGCGAGCGAGTACATGGCGCTGGTCAGGGCCCCCTTCGACGCCGCGTACGCCGCCTGACGCACCTGCGTGGGAGCGGCCACCGCCGACTGGGTGCCGATGAGGACGACCGAGCCGCCGCGTTCCTTGAGGGCGGGCAGGCAGGCGCGGGTCATCCGCAGCGCGCCGAGCAGGTTCACGTCGAGGACCTGCTGCCAGGTGGCGAAGTCGGCGTCCTCCAGGCCGCCGAAGTAGCTGTCCCAGGCGGCGACATGGATCACCGCGTCCACCGCCCCGAACCGCTCGCGGGCGAGCGCGGCCAGCGCCTCGCATCGCGTCTCGTCGCCGATGTCCGTCGGGCGGTACGCGGTCCGGGTGCCGTCCGGGTCGAGTCCGGCCGCGGTCCGGGCGAGGTTGGCCTCGGTACGGGCGCCGAGCACGGCGTTGCCGCCGTCGCGCAGCACGGCCGCCGCGACCTGGCGGCCCAGCCCGGCGCCGACGCCGGAGACGATCACGGTCTTGCCGTCGAGCGGTCCGCCGCCCCGGTCGCTTCCCATCGGCCGCCTCCCGGCTCTGCGCAGGCTCTGTGCAAGCTCCGCGCGACGCTGTTCCCTTACCTGATGGTGCGTCAGAATATGGGCGTCGACCGGAGGATGGAAGGCTCGTACGAAAGGGGAGCGCGATGGAGGACACCCACAGCGACACGTATGCGCGACTGGCGGCCGTCGGCCCGTACGGAGTGCGTCCGGGCCACGCCCTGATCACGATGGTCGAACCCCATCCGGGTCATGAGCGCGCCTACAACCGCTGGTACGAGGACGACCACTACTACGCGGGCGCGATGGCCATGCCGTGGATGTACGCGGGGCGCCGCTGGGTGGCCACCCGGGACCTGCAACGCCTGCGCTACCCCGAGAAGTCGGCGGTGGCGGAGCCGGTGACGGCGGGCTGCTACATCTCCACGTACTGGATCACCGAGGGCCGCTACGGCGACCACATGAAGTGGACCGTCGGCATCAACAAGCGCCTCAACCGCGACAGCCGGGTCTTCCAGGAGCGCACGCACGTCTTCACGTCGTTCCAGGACCACGAGGCGACCGTCTACCGGGACGGCGACAAGGGCCCGCGCGACTTCCACGCGCTCGACCACCCGTACCAGGGGCTCGTCGTGGAGGTGGTCGACGCGGAAAACGGCCGGAGGAGGCGCGAGTTGGCCGCCTGGCTCAAGGACCGCCACCTGCCCGAGCGGCTCGCCGCGCCCGGGGCGCCCGCCGCCATGGTCACGGTCTTCCGCCCGACCCCGCTGCCCGTGGACCGGATGTCGTACGTGAAGCAGGTCGAGGGTGTGGACACCCGTCTCACCCTGCTGTGGTTCCTGGAGGCGGACCCGCGCGATTGCTGGCGGGACCACTTCACCGGGCTGGGCGACGCGGTCGCGGCGTCGGGCCTCGGCCGGGTGGAGTTGGTGGCGCCGTTCGTGCCGACGGTGCCGGGCACGGACCGGTACGTGGACCAACTGCGGTAGCGCTCCGGGCGAGTGGGCGGGGCGGGGGCGGGAGCAGGGGTGGGAGCAGGGAAAGGCCGAGCCCCCTCGGCCGGGACGGCGGGCCAGTCGAGAGGGCTCTGTCAGAGAATCGGTACCGCGATCCGCGGTACCCCCTGTTCGGTTGTGGTGCTGTCGTGTCCCCGTGGGGTCACGCGGTGTGCTCGTCCCTGCCCACCTCGGCGACGAAGGCGCTCCAGGTGGTGGGGTCGAACGCGAGGGTCGGGCCGTGAGGGTCCTTCGAGTCCCGCACCGCGACGGAGTGCGCGGCGGGGGACTTGAGCTCCACGCACGCGCCGTTGCCGGCGGAGTACGAGGACTTGATCCACATGGGCGTCGCGCCCTTGATGATTGCCATGTTCGCTCCGGTCTGGCGAGTTTCTTTCGCTGCGGCCGCGATCTTGCTGCGGCTTTGCGCCGACGGCTTGTTTGTCGTTGGCGTGATCGACGCTACTCGCCGACTCGGGGGCGCGGCGCCGGCATTCACTCGACCGGATGGCATATTCCAGTGACGTCTTCCGTGATGCTGCGGGAGGGGTGTATGGTGCGGCGCCCTCCCGCGGCTCCTGCTGACGTCGGATCAGTTCGCGTGCGACTCGGCTGCTTCCAGGATGAATTGCCGGGATTGCTCGGCATTCAGGGCCTGGGCGCGAAGATGTTCGTACATGACGCTGTATTTCTGCACGTCCGGAGTCTTTTCCAGGTACAGGTCGCTGGTGACGCCCTCGATGTACACGACGCTGGAATCAGCCGCGTCGGGAAATTCGAGAATCGCGTACTGCCCGGTGAGACCGGGATGCGCCCCCATGTCGAACGGCAGCACCTGCACGGTGACATGAGGCTGCTCCGACACCGACGCGAGATGCTCCAACTGCTCACGCATGACGGTCCCGCTGCCGACGGTGCGGCGCAGGGCGGCCTCGTCCAGGACCGCCCACAGGCGCAAGGGCTCCTTCTCGCCGTTCACACGCTCCTGGCGGCGCATGCGCACCTGTACCCGCTTCTCGACGTCCGTCTGTGACGCCTCGGGCATCGCCCCGCGGATCAGCGCCTCGGCGTACGACGGAGTCTGGAGCAGGCCCGGCACGCACTGCGACTCATAGACACGCAGGCTCGCGGCGTCGGTCTCCAGACCGATGTAGACGCTGTACGGAATGTCGCCGAAGGAGTGCCACCAGCCCTGTTGGCGCGAGTCCTTCGCCATCTGCATGAGCGAGTCGATGAGCCTGCGGTCCTCGACCTCGTACACCCCGCACAGGTCGCGGACGTCGCGCTGGCTGATGCTGCGCCGCCCGTTCTCCAGGCGGCTGATCTTGGACTGCGACACCAGAAGGCGCTCGGCGACCTCTTCGGCGGTCATGCCCTTGGACTCGCGGAGCTTTCGCAGCTCCTGGCCCAAGCGGCGTCGCCTGACAGTGGGATTGACGTTGGACGCCACGGGACGTGCACCTCCGGCTGCGTGCATTTTTTTGTACGTTGCGTATCTGCTGCTCAGCAGACTGCCACCCGGAGGCTTCTTGCCGCTGGGAAACCGTGGATATACGCGGCGTGAGCACTCGGTACCCGCGAAACGCGGCGCGCGGGGCGATGGCCGGGGTCGTCGTCCGGACGTCCGGCGCATCGCCCCGCGCGGTTCAGCGGCTCCCGACCGGGTCTGGGGGACTGCGGTGCGGCGCTGGTGCGGGTGGTGCGGTGGTGCTGTGCTGGTGCTGCGGGTCGTGCGGCCGTGTCGTGGTCTTCGCCCTGGCCGCGGCGGTGGCCGTGCTGCCTGGGGCCGTGACTGTGGCTAGTGCGCCACCGCGCGGGCCATCGAGCCACGGCGTGGCTGGGCCGGGACGGCCCTGGCTGGTTCCGGTGTGCCACGGCCCGGTGCGGCGGGGGCGCGGCGCGGCTGGGCGCCCACCCCGTTCTGGACGTCCATCACGGCGTGCGCCACGAGGCCGCCCATCGGGTCGTGCCGGATCAGGTCCCGCAGCCGGGAGCGGGACGATCGTCCCTCGTTGCCCGGGTACAGGTGTTTGCCGAGACCGACCGCGTGGGCCAGTGCGGCGAGTGCCGCGGTCCGCGGGTCCGGCGGGACGCCGGTGCGGATCGCGCTGTCCAGCCGGGCCCTGATCTCCCGGCTGATCGCCGTGTCCGTCGCCTGGTAGCGAGTCGTCGGCAGCACCCCGCACATCTGACCGGCCACGGCATGCACCATGCCGCACCGCTCCAGGTGCGTGAGGTAGGTCTGGCGGAGGCCGAGGCGCGGGCCTCCGATCCAGTGGACGGCGCGTACGGGGGCGCCACGCCTTCGCAGCAACTCCAACGCGCAGTCGAGTGTCGGATCTCCAGTCGGCCGTGGCACCACCACGGCGATACGATCCCCGTCTGGGGCTATCCGTCCGGCCAGCGCCAGCTCCACTAGCTGTGCTCCGGCCAGACCGAGGTCGAGCGACTGCGGCTGCGCTGTGGTACCCGTGGCCGGGTCCAGAGCGAGCAGCAGAAGCTCCTCCGGAATTGTTCTGCGGCTCCTGCCCATCCATGCCTCCCCGCGTGGATGTCTGACAGGGTGACCCCTCTCACATTGGTCTGTCGAGAGTGCGTGACCGGTTCGTAAGGGAACCGGTAGGTATGTCGTTCTCGTCTAGCAGCAGGGGTTTAGACCTCACACAGGACACTGGTACATGGTTCGGACAGCGCGCGCGCCGCGTGGGACGGACCGTTCGCCGGGCGGATCCGGCGTCAAGAGCGCCAAGCGGCAGCGGTAGGCGGTAAGCGGTAAGTGGGCGAGGAGGCATCGGTGGCGGGGACCCCCGACAGGTCGGAAGAGCAGAAGGTGTCGGGAGACACGGCCGCGGAGGAGCGGGATCCGCGGCTCGCCATCTCCAGGGAGACTCCGGGCGGGGTGGACCAGGCGACGGCCGTGTTCTCCGTCCGGGCGACCGGCACGGACGGGGACGGGCACGGGGCCGGGGGCGGGGCCGGGGACGAGGTCGGGGCCGGGGGCGAGGGTGGCGACGCGGAACGGGAACCGGAGTCGTCCGGTTCCGAGCCCGCCTCCGCCTCCGCCTCCGGCGTGGGCGAGGAGAGCGGTGACGCCGCCTCCGCCTCCGGCGTCGGCGAGGAGACCGGTGACGCGCGGCTCCGTGCGGCGGTGGCCGCGTGGGTGTCGGGCGACGGGCCGGAGGGGTCCGAGACGGTCGGGGCTGCTGCTGAGGCGACCGACGTCGAGGCCGGGGCCGACGCCGTGGCCGACGAGGCGGGGGACGCCGCCGCGTCGGAGCCGGATGTTGCCGACGAGCCCGCCGTCGACTCGGCCCCCGAGGCCGTCGGCAAGCCTGCCGGTGGGACGGAGGGAGCTGCCGGGTCGGCTGGTGCGGGCAGCGAGGCCGCGGGCAGGGCTGGTCGTGGCTCTGGGGCCGGGGCTGGCGAGAGCTCTGACGCTGACTCTGGTCCTGGTCCTGGTCCTGGTCCTGGCCCTGAGGCCGTTGGTGGCTCTGCCGGTGGGGCGGAGGGAGCTGCCGGGTCGGCTGGTGCGGGCGAGTCCGGAGGTGGGCTCGGTGGCGGTTCCACGGCCGAGGCTGCTGGCAGCTCTGACTCCGGCTCTGGCTCCGGCTCTGGCTCTGGCTCTGGCTCCGGTTCTGACTCCGGCTCTGGTTCTGTCTCTGGTCCTGAGGGCGTCGGCAAGCCTGCCGGTGGGGCGAAGGGCGCTGGCGGGTCGGCTGTTGCGGGCAGTGGGGGCGCGGACGGGTCTGGCTCTGGCTCCGGGGCGGTCGGTAAGGGTGCTGGTGGGGCGAAGGGCGCTGCCGGGTCGGCCGGTGTGGGCGGCGAGGTCGGGGACAAGCCTGGTCGTGGGGGCGAGGCCGAGCCCGCCGACAGCCCCACCACCGCCTTCAAGGCCGTGAAGCCCGGTCGGCCCGGCAGGCCCGCCGAGTCCCCCGTGGACCAGCCGACCACCATGCTGAAGTCCCCCGCGGCGGAGCCCAAGCGTGGGTCCGGCACGAGGGACTCCGAGCGGACCAGCACGTTCGTCCCGCTCAAGTCGCCCGACGGCGACCGCGCCGTCGGGCCCGCCGTCCCGCGCCCCGCCGCCCGGCCCGCCCCGGCCGCCGGACAGCCGCCGGAGACGACCACGCAGCAGCCGCTGCCGCCGAAGCCCCCGCTCGACCTGCTCGCCGAGCTGACCAACACCCCGCCGCCCCCGGAGACCCCGGTCCGTACGGCCGTGCGGCGGGTCAAGATCTGGACCCCGGTCGTCGTCCTGCTGGCCGTCGTGTTCGCGATCGTGCAGGCCGTGCGTCCGCTGCCGACGCCGACGCTCGCCCTGACCGCGAAGGACTCGTACACCTTCGACGGTGGCGGCACCCACCTGCCCTGGCCGTCCGAGGGACAGGGGTGGATGGACGTGCAGGGCGTCGGCACCATGGACCACTTCGGGCAGCAGACGCCCGTGCCGATCGGGTCCGTCGCCAAGTCGATGACCGCCTACCTCATCCTCAAGGACCACCCGCTCAAGGCCGACGAGGAAGGCCCGAAGATCACCGTCGACGCCACCGCCGAGAAGGAGGGCGGCTACAACACCAACGGGCACCACGAGTCGACGCTCGACACCGTCAAGGCGGGCGACAAGCTCACCGAGCGGCAGGCCCTCTCGGCGGTCATGGTTCCGTCCGCGAACAACATCGCGCGCCTGCTGGCCCGCTGGGACGCGGGGTCGCAGAAGGCGTTCGTCGAGAAGATGAACGCCACCGCCAAGAAGCTCGGCATGAAGAACACGACGTACACCGACCCCTCCGGGCTCATCGAGACCACCGTCTCGACCGCCGAGGACCAGGTGAAGCTCGGCAACGAGCTCGTGCGGATCCCCGCCCTGATGAACATCACCAAGCTGCCGACCTGGACCGACCCGTCCGGCAAGACCTGGAGCAACTACAACAAGCTCGTGCCGTACAACAACTCCCTCGGCATCAAGACGGGCACCACCACGAAGGCGGGCGGCAACCTCCTCTTCGCGGCCACGAAGCGGACCGGCGGCGAGACCGTCACGGTCGTCGGCGCGATCCTGGGCCAGCACAAGCCGCCGATCATCGACACCGTCAACGGGGTCAGCAAGGCCGCGATGATCGCCGCCCAGGAGGCCGTCACCTCGGCGACCGTGCTGAAGAAGGGCCAGGTCGTCGGGTACGTCGACGACGGACTCGGCGGGCACACGCCCGTCGTGACCACCAAGGACGTCACCGCCGTGGGCTGGTCCGGCAAGACCGTCAAGATCAGGCTCAGCGAGCAGAACGGCAAGGCCGTCCCCCATACGGGCGAAGCCGGCACGGTCGTCGGCGTACTCGAGGTGGGCGACGGCCAGGGCGGCGCCGTGGAGGTGCCGGTGGCCCTGCAGAAGAAGCTGAGCGAGCCCGGGTTCGGCGCGAAACTCAAGCGCGTCGGGTGACCCGCGCGTGAGGCGCCCGGAGGCCGGACGGTACCGGCCTCCGCGGCGCCGCCGCACGGCCACCGTGCTAGCGTCCGGGACCGGGACAGAACAGGCGCATGACCGGGGCAGGACCGGTACGCCGGTACGTACGGGAGTGTCAGAAGTGTCCACAGCGGAGCCGACGCGCGCCGACGACGACGCCGAACCCGGCGCGAGCGCGAAAGCGGACGCGGACGCGAATGTGAGCGCGGACGCGAATGTGAGCGCGAGCGCGAGCGTGGATGTGAGCGCGGGCTCGTCGCGGTCCGGCTCCGGCCGCACCCGAATACAGCCGCCCCTGCCACCCCAACCCGACGGCCCGGCCTGCGGGACGACCGGCGGGCCGACCGGGCGACCGGCCGGCCGGACGGACGACCACCGGACCGGCGGTACAGCCGGTCGCCGTGCCGTGTGGCTCCGCCGGGTCCAGGCGCACCCGGTCGCCTTCGTCACCGCCCTCGCCGCGGTCCTCCACGTCCTCTGGTTCTTCACGTTCGCGAACAGTGGCGGCGACCTCGCGGCGCAGGACGCCTGGGCCGAGTTCGTCGGCCGCAACCCGGGCTCCGCGTACAACCTCGCCTGGTACGGCGGCATGCACCCCGTCTCGTACAGCGTGGTGTCGCCGTATCTGATGTCGGTGCTCGGCGTGCGCACCACCATGATGCTGGCGGGGACCGTCTCGGCGGGGCTGCTCACGCTGATCCTCCTGCGCACACGCGTGGTGGCCAAGCCGCTGTGGCCCGCGCTCACCGGCCTCTTCGCGCTGCTGTGCAACGCCGCTTCGGGCCGGGTCACCTTCGGGCTCGGCACCATGTTCGGGCTGGCCGCGGTCGCCGCCGTGTTCTGCTGGCCGTACCGCTGGCGGTACAAGCGGTGGGCGAAGGCGGCCGTCGCCGCGCCGCTCGCCGGCATCTCCACCGCCGCGTCGCCGGTCGCGGGGCTCTTCGTGGGGCTCGTCGCCGTCGCGCTCTTCCTGCAGAAGCGGCGGCCGGGCGCCTGGGCCCTCGGGCTCGCGCCGAGCGCCGTCGTCGCGCTGTCGGCGTGGCTGTTCCCGTTCTCCGGCACGCAGCCGATGTCGTTCTGGTCGACGCTCGTGCCGATACTGCTCGGCGTCGCCGGATACACCCTCGTACCGAAGGAGTGGAAGACGGTCCGGATCACCTCCGCCGTCTACACCGTCTCCGTCCTGCTCGTCTGGCTGATCAGCTCGGAGATCGGCTCCAACATCACGCGTATGCCGATGCTGTTCGCGGGGGTGGCCCTGCTCGCGGCGCTGCCGTTCGCACAGCCGCGTTCACGCAAGTGGTACGCGCTCGTCGTCGCGTTCGTCGGCATGAACACCTGGATCGGCGTCAAGACGATCATCGACATCGTGCACACCACCCCGAACGCCGCCTGGGCCCGCGAGCTCGCACCGCTCGTCAACCAGCTCAAGGTGGTCAAGGCCGAGCAGGGCCGCGTCGAGGTGGTCCCCGCCCGCTCGCACCGCGAGGCATCCGCGCTCGCCCCGTACGTGAACCTCGCGCGCGGCTGGAACCGCCAGGCCGACATGGAGCGCAACCCCCTCTTCTACGACAACACCCTCGACGCGGCCACCTACCACCGGTGGCTGGAGCGGTGGGCCGTGCACTACGTGGTGTTGCCCAAGGACGAGCCGGACGGCAACGGCGGGCACCGCGAACGCGCCCTCCTCCAGGGCGGCCTGCCGTATCTGAAGCAGGTGTGGGGCGACGACAACTGGCAGCTGTTCGCCGTCACCGACCCGACACCCATGGCGGGCCCGCACGCGCGCGTGGACGCCGCCGAACAGGGCAAGCTCACGATCGAAGTGACCCGGCCCGGCCGTGTCCTCATCCGCATCCCGTACTCGCCGTGGCTGTCGGTCGTCGACAAGGACGGCAAGAGCCTCGACGCCCCGCGGGAGACCGAGGCGTCGAAGCGGGCCCGCGAGAGCGACGACAGCCTGCCGAAGAAGTACGTGAACGTGCACGGCTGCCTGATGGAGACCGGCGCGGACGCCTTCGGCGACAAGTGGACGGAGCTGCTGGCGCCGAAGGCGGGCACCTACCGCCTGGCCGCCCCGTACAAACTGCGCCGCGGCACCCCCTGCCCGCAGGAGCTGCGGTAGCGCCATGACGTGCCGCGGTGCGGCCCCGCGCGGTCAGGCGAGGACCAGCGCCGCGACCACCGGGGCCGCGTATATCAGCGGGAACGGGATGTGCGCGTACCAGCCGGCCCGTAGGACCGTGACCACCGCCCCGGCGAAGTACAGGACGAGGCCGATACCGGCCGCGACGCCGATGGCCGGAACGGCAAGGCCGACGAGCAGTCCCACGGCCCCGGCCGCCTTCGCCGCTCCCAGCCACGGCAGCCACGCGGCGGGGATCCCGTAGTCGGCGATGGGCTTGACCACCCACGGCGCGCGTACGAAGACGGAGACCGCCGAGAAGCCCGCGAGGACCGCGGCGACGAAGGCGACGACGGTGTGGACCGTGTGGACCGTGTGGCTGACGGGCATGACGCACTCCTGGGTGACGACGGGCGACGATCCGGTGGGCCGCCGGTGCGGGGCCCTCTGCCCGACTGACGGACCGGGACGGCGATGTGTGACAGCGCGGACGGGGCACGCGAAGGGCCCCGGTGAAGGGTCTCCTCGGGCGCCTGGAATGATGGCGGCTGCCATGAACGTGCCGGTATGGGCCGCCGTAGGCCCGGGGCTGCCGAGGCGATGTGAGGGCGATGCCGTACTCGGCGGGGCGCGAGACGCCGTCCGCGGACGGCCACGCTCCGACCGTCCCGGCCTCCGGCGGCTGGGCGGCGTCAGGCCGCGCGAGATCGCGCGAACCGTGCAAGACCGTGAGGAAAGAGCCCAGCCATGCGTCGCACGCGCTCCATCACATCCGTATCCGCACGCCCCCGCCGCCCGGCCGCCGCGGTGGCTTCCGCCGCGGTCCTGCTGCTCACCGGCGCGGCTCTGACGGCCTGCTCGTCATCGTCGTCGCCCTCGTCGTCGGCGGGCTCCGGGTCTCCTTCGCAGTTGTCCACGATCACCGCGAACCCTTCCGTGCCGTCCTCGGCGAACACCTCCTCGTCGTCCGCGGGCACGGGCGGCAAGGCCACGTACGACGAGCCGGTGCTGAAGGTGACCGGCGCCTATGTCGTGCAGCCGTCGAAGGGCACCGCCGACTCGGCTTCGGCGTACGCCGTCATCAGCAACGCCGGCCGGCAGCCCAGCAGTCTGAAGGGCGCGATCTCCCCCGCGGCGCAGAGCGTGTCCTTGGCCCCGGCACAGCCCCTGACCGTTGCGGCGGGAGGCCGCGTGGTGCTGCGACCTGGCGGAGACCACCTCGTACTCAAGGGCCTGAAGAAGAAACTGACGACGGGCGAGAAGGTCACGCTGCGGCTGCTCTTCGAGGGCGCCGAGCCAATCACCGTCAGCGCACCGGTGGAGCCGACGACGTACAAGCCGTCGAACTGAGTGCCCGGCGGGGCGAAGTGCCTGCGGGGTGACGGCGCCTGCGGGGTGACGGCGCCTGCCGGTAACAGCGCCTGCCGGTAACAGCGCCTACGGGGCGAGGGAGAAGTAGTTCTCCTCCTCCTGGGTGAAGTGCAGGCGCAGCACGGTGTTGAGGCCGTAGAGGCACGAGCGCAGATCGTCGAGCTGCTCGGGTGCCAGGCCCCCGTCCGCGCGCGCCAGTTGCAGATGGGTGGCAATGCGCCGGGAGAGACGGCCGATCTCGGTATGGGCACGGCTCATGGTCGCCGTCGCCTCGGGGCCGCCGAGGGCCGGCGCGAGAGCGGGATAGAGCTGCTGCTCCTCGGCGTACTCGTGCGGCAGCAGTCGCTCGGTCAGCAGCCGGTGTGTCTCCTCCACCGCCGCCAGAGCGGCCGGTCCCGAGGAGCCGGAGAGCCGGTCGGCCGCGACGCGCACGGCCTCCAGTACGTCCTGAAGGTCGTCGTGCTCGGCGGCGAACCGGTGGATGAGGGCCTCGGCGGCGGGAGTGAGAGCGGGGCGCGCGGCCCGGTCGATCCTCAGGGCGCGCAGCGCGTTGAGGATGACGGCGACATCGATGCCCTCCTGGAGCAGCGCGCCGACGGCGGGCGGCAGCAGCCCGGCCGCCGCGACGGCCATGGCGGCCAGCGACATCAGCATGCCGCCCAGGGCGCTCTGGACGGCGATGCGCCGAGCGCGTCGGGCGAGCGTGACGGCGTCGGCGAGACGCTCGACACGGTCGGTGGTCAGGACGACGTCGGCGGCCTCCGACGAGGCGGTCGAGCCGCGGGCGCCCATGGCGACGCCGATGTCGGCCGCGGCGAGGGCGGGGGCGTCGTTGACGCCGTCGCCGACCATCACGGTGACCGCGCGCTCGCGTTCCTCGCGCACGGCGGCGACCTTGTCGGCCGGGCTCAGCTCGGCACGGACACCGTCCAGGCCGAGCACGGCGGCCACCTCGTGGGCGGGCCCCGCCCGGTCGCCGGTGAGCATCAGCAGCCGGTCGACACCCGCCGTGCGCAGCTGACGCAGGGTGCGCGGCGCGTCCTGGCGCAGCGGGTCGCGCAGCAGCACCGCGCCGGTGAGCCGCCCGTCGACGGTGAGCCAGGCGACAGCCGCACCGTCCAGCAGCGCACGGTTGTCCGCGGCCTTCGCCCAGCCGGGCCGGGCGGCCTCGGCCTCCGTGCGGCCCACGGAGACCCGGTGCCCGTCCACGTCTCCGGTGGCGCCCCTGCCGGGTTCCTCGGTGACGTCCGTGGGGACCGAGAGCGCGAGGCCGCGCTCGCGGGCGGTGTCCACGATGGCGCGGGCCAGCACGTGCGGCGAGAACTGGTCGAGGGAGGCGGCCAGCCGCAGCACCTCCGCCGCCCTGCTCTCGGGAGCGGCGATCACGTCGAGGACCCGGGGCCGGCCGCGGGTGAGGGTGCCGGTCTTGTCCAGCAGCAGGGTCCTGGCACGGCCGAGGTTCTCCAGCGCCCCGCCGTCCCGGATGACGACGCCGAGCCGGGAGGCGCGGGAGAGGCCGGAGACGATCGCCACCGGGGCGGCCAGCAGCAGCGGGCAGGGAGTGGCGACCACCAGGACGGCGACCGCGCGCACCGCGGACCCGCCGACCAGCCAGGCCAGCCCCGCCACGGCGAGGGAGAGCGGCAGGAACCAGGCCGCGTACCGGTCGGCCAGCCGCACGACCGGCGCGGACTCGGCACCGGCCTGCCGGGCCAGCCGCACGATCCCCGCGTAGGTGCTGTTCTGCTCGGTGGCCGTGGCGCGCAGCTCGAAGGCGCCGCCCGCGTCGACCACACCGCTGCGCACCGGCTCCCCCCGCGCCCGCTCGACCTGCACCGACTCCCCGGTGAGCACCGACTCGTCGAGCACGGCCGCGGCGCTCTCCACGAGGCCGTCGACCGGGACGACCTCGCCGGGGCCGACGACGAGCAGGTCCCCGACGCCGACCTCGGCCAGCGGCACCGTGCTGATCGTGGAGCCGGTGCGGCGGCGCGCGGTGCGGGGCGCGTGCTCCAGCAGGGCCCGCAGGTCGTGGGAGGCGCGCCGCTGGGCCGCCGCTTCGAGGGTGCGGCCGGTGGCCAGCATCAGCGCGATCAGCGCCCCGGCCAGGTACTCGTGGACGGCGAGGGTGCCGCCGAGCGCGAGGACGGCGATGACGTCGACACCCGCGTGGCCGCGTCGCAGCGCGGAGAGCACCCACCCCACCGCGGGGACGACGGCCACCAGGGTGCCGATGGCCCAGAAGAGGTCCGCCGGCCCGTCGGCGCCCGCCGCCCGGGCGATGCCTCCGGCGACCAGGGCCATGGCGGTGAGGGCGAGGAGGACGGGTTCGAGCCGCGGGGCGGCGCCGCCCGCGGCGGCCGGGCGATTCGGCCGCGTGCCGGGGCGGCGTGGTCGTGGGGACGAGCGGCTGAACCATGTGTCCGGGTGGTTCGGGTCCGTGTCCGGGTGGTGCGGTCGTGGGGTGGGCGTGCGGTCGGTCATGGCGTGCCTCGGTCCGTCCGGCGCGGCGAGCGTGGGGCCGTTTCCCTCCAGCACATCGCGCGACGCTGGTCGGCGGGAGGGGCGTACGGCCCTGTTTCAGGCCCGTCGGGAGCGTGGTGGTGTCTCCTCGGCGGGGTCGGCCCGGTCGAGGTGGAGGGCCAGGCGGGGGCAGGCGGCGACGGCGCGGCGGGCGTGGGAGCGCAGGTGGCCGGGGACCGACCGGTCCGCGATGACGGGGTAGCCCCATTCGTCGAGGCCGATCAGCTCGGGCAGGAGCTCGGCGCACAGGCCCTGCCCGGTGCAGGCGATGCGGTCCACGCGCAGGTTTCGGCCGGAGCTCATAGCCAGCTCTCCGGGGGTGTCGCGGCGGGTACGGGGAGGTGCGGTGGCCGAAGGACGCCTGGACAGGCGCCGTGGGTCAGGTGGTGGTCGACGTCGTCGGCGAAGGTGCGCAGGGCGGAGGCGGCGAGCCGGGCGGCGCCGTCCGGGTGGCGGCAGGCGCCGCGGCCCGGCAGCAGGCCGGTGCGACGGCGCAGCCGGGGCAGCAGGCCGGGATCGGCGCGCCCGGCGGCCAGAGCGCCGAAGTCCTCGGCCACGGCGGGCAGTCCGAACACGCAGGGGCCGCACTGACGGGCACTCTGGGCGGCCAGGTACGCCAGGATCCGTGCCGTCTCGCGCAGTCCGCAGGCCGACCGGGGCAGCGCCACCAGAATTCCCGCGCCGGGTGCGGCGCCCAGCGGGTCGAGGTCCCGGTGGGCCAGGGGCGTGTCCAGGAGCGGCGCCGGGAGCCAGGTGCCCGCGAAGCCGCCGAGCAGGACCGCGCCGATGGGTTCGGCGGGTCCTCCGGCACGGTCGATGACCGTGCCGACCGGCGTCCCGAGGGCCGTCTCCAGGACGCCGGGCGCGGCGACGGCGCCGGAGACGGTGACGAGCAGAGTGCCGGGCTCGTCCGCCGTGCCGGCCTGCCGGAACCAGTCGGGCCCGTAGCGGGCGACGAGGGCGAGGTGGGCGAGGGTCTCGGCGTTGTTCACGAGCGTGGGACGCCGGTCGACACCGCGTTCGTGGCTGCGTGGCGGGCTGCCCTGCGGCCTGGCGGGGCCGCCGCCCAGCCAGCGCACCAGCGACGTCGACTCGCTGGAGACGTAGGTGTGGGGAAGGGCGTGCAGCCGCAGCGTGACCGGGTCGAGGCGGGCACGGCGCCGCTCGTCGAGGGCCGCGCTCACCTGCCGGTACTGGGCGGCGCGGTCGCGCGGCAGGCACACGTGGACGGTGCCAGCGCCGACCGCCGCAGCGGCCAGTACGGCGCCGTCGAGCACGAGGTGGGGCGCGACGGCGAGCAGCAACTGGTCCTTGCGGCCGGCCGGTTCGCTCTCCATGGCGTTGACGACGACCACGGCGCGGCCCCGACGCCCGGCCACCGCGCGCAGCTTGCGGGCCGTGGGGAAGCCGGCCCCGCCGCGCCCGGTGAGCCCGGC
>NZ_JAPHNL010000029.1 GCF_026274175.1 Streptomyces beihaiensis | reverse complement strand
GGGCGGCGCGGTGCGTGGCGGAGCAGCCCGTCAGGGCGGCGAGCCCGACGGCCGCGAGGCCGCCGAGCAGGGCCCGGCGTCCGGGCTCGTGCGCGCACCCAGGCGTGTACGGATCATCGTTCATATGTCATCCGTCGCACGGCGACGGCACGGCGCTGCACACATCCACCGGCCCGGACGTGCAAAAACACCCGTTCGGCGTCCGCTAGCCTCAAGTGGTGACCGATGAACAGCCACACCAGTTCGAGCGCGGTACCGACGGGCCCAAGGTGATCGTGGTCGGCGTCGACGGCTCCGACTCCTCGTTCCGCGCCGCGGCCTACGCCGGGGGCCTGGCCCGCCGTCAGCACGCCCTGCTCGCCGTCGTGTACGTCCAGCCGGTGATGGCGACCGGGACCGCGCTGGGTGTGCCGGTCGCCGAGACCACGGACGAGATCGCCGAGGGTCTCATCGCCCAGATCCGTGAGGCCACCGAACGGGTCAAGGACATATACGACGTGCGCTGGGAGTTCCACACGTTCCGCGGCGACCCCTACAACGGCCTGGTCACCGCGGCCGACGAGCTCAAGGCGGACGCCGTCGTCGTGGGCGCCTCCGAGCAGGCGGGCCACCGCATCGTCGGCTCGGTGGCGGTGCGCCTGGTGAAGGCGGGGCGCTGGCCGGTGACGGTGGTGCCGTAGCGCGGCCGGAGGCGTGAGCGCGGTGTCTTCCCTCTCTCGCGGTGCGCGGGCATCATGACCGGCCGTCAGCCGTCATATCGGGCGAAGAGGGTGAGCTCATGGCCGTTCCCACCGGACCAGGCGTGAAGCAGAGGATGCTGCGCCGCAAACCCATCGAGCACATCGAGGACACCGAGACGACGGCGGGCCCGAAGCTCACCCGCACCCTCGGCCTGTGGCAGCTCACCGCCATCGGAGTCGGCGGCATCATCGGCGCCGGCATCTTCACCCTCGCGGGCACGGTGGCCAACGAGACGGCCGGACCCGCGGTGCTCGTGTCGTTCCTCATCGCGGGCGTGGCCAGCGCGGCGGCCGCCCTGTCGTACGCAGAGTTCGCGGGCCTGATCCCGAAGGCCGGGTCCGCGTACACGTACGGGTACGCGGTGCTCGGCGAGTTCGCCGGCTGGTTCATCGGCTGGGACCTGCTCCTCGAGTACACCGCGATCGTCGCGGTGGTGGCGATCGGCATCTCCGGCTACTTCAGCTTCCTGCTCGGCGAGATGGGTGTGCACCTGCCGCACTGGATGCTGGGCGCTCCCAGCACGGGCCACGGGCACAAGGTGGACCTGTTCGCGGCGATCCTGTGCCTGCTGATCGCGTATCTGCTCAACCTCGGGATCAAGAGCGCCGCGCGTTTCGAGACCGTCGTCGTCGGGATCAAGGTGCTCGTGGTGCTGCTCGTCATCGTCGTGGGCTTCTTCCACGTCAGGTCGGGCAACTACTCGCCGTTCTTCCCGTTCGGCGTCTCGGGCGCCTTCACCGGCGCGGCGACGGTGTTCTTCGCGGTGTTCGGCTACGACGCGATGTCGACGGCGGCCGAGGAGTCCAAGGACGCGCAGCGGCACATGCCGAAGGCGATCATCTACTCGCTCGTCATCGCGATGGTGCTGTACGTGCTTGCGTGCCTGGTCCTGACGGGCATGCAGAACTACCGGCACATCGACCCGGAGAGCGGCTTCTCGTCGGCGTTCAAGTCGGTGGGGCTCAACGGGCTCGCGGACGTGATCGCGGTGGGCGCGATCATCGGAATCCTGACGGTCATGTTCACGTTTATGTTGGGTGTCACCCGTGTCTGGTTCTCGATGTCGCGCGACGGGCTGCTGCCGAAGTGGTTCGCCAAGACGCATCCGACGCGGCACGTGCCGACCCGTGTGACGTGGATCGTCGGCGTGGCCTCCGCCGTGATCGCCGGCCTCCTGCCGATCGGCGAGGCGGCCGAGCTCACCAACATCGGCATTCTGCTGGCGTTCGTCGTGGTGTGCGTCGCGGTGATCGTGCTGCGCTACCGGCAGCCGGACCTGCCGCGCACGTTCCGCACCCCGGGGATGCCGGTGGTGCCGGCGGTCGGCGTCGTCTTCTCCGTCTGGCTGATCACGTTCCTGCAGTGGCAGACGTGGGTGCGGTTCGCCGTGTGGTTCGTGATCGGCGTCGGCATCTACTTCGGTTACTCGTCGAGGAATTCGGTGCTCGCCACGTCGCGGGCCGGGGAGGCGAGCGACAAGGGCTGACATACTCTGGGATGCGCGCGCCGCGCCGGGTTTCGCCCGGATTCACTTCCGACCTGCGACGAAACCGCCCCTCAAGTCAAGGCTTCGCAAAGCGCCTTGCTGGGGGCGGTGTTTCCTCGGTTGAGTAATCCGCTGCGCACTGACCGGAGGAAGGCAGGAAGGGATGTTGCACGGACACGGCGAGGGCGCTGACGGCGCCGGGGAGCAGGAACTGGTCGTCCCGATGGCGTGGTTGTACGCCGAGTACATCGCGGACGAACTGCTGCGCACCGGCGACCTGATGCCGCCCACCTCCGTCGAGTTCCGGGCGGGCCGCGACGCGCTCGCCCTGACGATCTTCCTGTCCGACGCGGGCGACGAGCTGTCCGGCATCCGTGTGGTGTCGCAGCTGGAGACGTGGCAGGCGCTGACGGCGTACGACCAGCCGTGGCAGGACTGGGTGCGCGCGCGGCTCGCGGAGCGTGCCGCGCGGCACGCTCCGGACGGCCTCCCCTCGCCCGATCTGCGGCTCGCTCGGACGGCGTGGAGATGGCTGGAGGAGACCGAGTTGCTCGCACCGGATCTCGACGCGGTGCCGGTCCCCGAGGAGGACGGGCCGCAGGTGTGGACACCGGCGTGGCAACTCGGGCTCCCTTTGGGCCACTTGGCGATCCACCTGTTCTGAGTGCCGCCGACAGTGATCGCTTCGGCGGCGGTCACTTCAGCAGGCGTGACATGCGCCGGTCGGCGAGTGGTTTGCCGCCGGTCTGGCAGGTGGGGCAGTACTGTAGCGAACTGTCGCTGAAGCGGACCTCGCGGATGGTGTCGCCGCACACCGGGCAGGGCTGCCCGGCCCGCCCGTGCACACGCAACCCGCTCTTCTTCTCGGCCTTCAGCCGCCCGGCCGCTACGCCGTGCGAGCGCGCGACGGCGTCGGTGAGCGTGGTACGCAGGGCCTCGTGGAGGACGTGCACGTCGTCCGGCGTGAGGGCGCAGGCCAGTTTGAACGGGGACATGCGGGCGGCGTGGAGGATCTCGTCGCTGTAGGCGTTGCCGATACCCGCGATGAGGGACTGGTCGCGCAACGCGCCCTTGATCTGCCGTCGTTCGCCGTCGAGGAGCTTCGCGAGGGCCGCCTCGTCGAAGGCGTCGGCGAGCGGGTCGGGTCCCAGGCGGGCGATGCCCGGCACGTCGGCCGGGTCGCGGACGACGTACACGGCGAGCTTCTTGGTGGTGCCGGCCTCGGTGAGGTCGAAGCCCGCGCCGGTCTCCAGGGCCACGCGCAGCGCGAGCGGCCCCTTGCCCGGTTTCAACCCATGGAAGTCACGCGCAGCGTGCCGTCGAGGGGCGGTGGCCGGGCGACGGGCGGGCCCGTCGGGGAGCCGGTCCTTCCACTGCAGCCAGCCCGCGCGGGCCAGATGGGTGACCAGGTGGAGGCCGCCGGTGTCGAGGTCGAGGAACTTGCCGTGCCGCGCGACGGCCGTGACCGTACGGCCCTCAAGGGCGGTGAGCGGCGGGTCGTACGTCTTGAGGACGCTCACGGCGACCGGCAGCACGCGCATGATGGCGTGTCCCACCAGGTGTTCGGTGAGGAAATCCCTGAGCGCTGCGACCTCGGGCAGTTCCGGCATACGTCCAGGGTGCCACCGCGGCGCCGGGCGCGCGGCTCACCGGCGGGCGGGGACGACGAACTCGCACCACACGCACTTGCCGCCGCCGCGCGCCTCCACGCCCCACACGTCGGCGAGCCGGTCGACGAGGAGCAGCCCGCGCCCGGACACCCCGGACTCGCCCGCCTCGCGGCGCCGCGGCAGGGCGCTGGAGGTGTCCTCCACGTCGACGCGCAGCCGCCGGTCGGTGCCGGTGAGCACCCGCAGCGTCACGATGGCGGGGCCGTCGGTGTGCATCAGGGCGTTGGTGATCAGCTCGTCGGCGACCAGCTCGACCTCGTCGGCCCGCTCCCCCGCGCCCCAGGCGCGTACGGCCGCACGGATCATGTGCCGTGCCGCGAAGAGCGCCCCGGGGTCACCGGGCGGCACGTGTTCGGTGAGCCGTCCGCCGCTCTGTGCGGCGCCCGCGCCGCGCCGTCGCAGCAGGAGCAGCGCCACGTCGTCGTCGCCCTGCCGGTCGGTCGTGCCGCACAGCAGGTCGGCGAGCCGGTCGAGGTCCTGCGGGCCCGAGCCCACCACGGCGGAGAGCGCCTGGAGGCCGTCGTCCAGATCGGCTCCCGGCCGTTCCACGAGGCCGTCGGTGCACAGCAGCAGCGTCTGGCCGGGGTCGAGTTCGACGGTCGCGACGGGATATTCGAGCCGCCCGAACTCCGCGGACAGGCCCAGCGGCAGGCCGCCCTCCAGCGGCAGCCTGCGGCAGGTGCCGTCGGTCAGGCGCAGCAGCGGGTCCAGGTGCCCGGCCCGCACCATCTGCACGACACCGGTCGACAGGTCGGCCTCGGCGTACAGGCAGGTGGCGAAGCGTTCGGTGTCGAGCTCGTGGAGGAAGACGGAGGCGCGGGCCATCACGGTCGCGGGGGTGTGCCCCTCGGCCGCGTAGGCGCGCAGCACGATGCGCAGCTGGCCCATGACGGCCGCGGCGTGCGTGTCGTGGCCCTGGACGTCCCCGATGACGGCGCCGACGCGGCCGCCGGGCAGCGGGATCACGTCGTACCAGTCGCCGCCGATGTCACGCTCGAGCGCGGCGGAGCGGTAGCGCACGGCGACGTCGGCGCCCGGCACGGCCGGGATGGTGCGGGGCAGCATGGCCTGCTGAAGGCCCTGGGCGAGGTCTTTCTCCTGCTCGTAGAACATGGCGCGCTGAAGGCTCTGCGCGATGCTGCTGCCGAGGGCGACGAGCACGTTCCGCTCGGACTGGTTGAAGCCTTGACGGTCGTGGTAGAGCAGCCCCAGGGCGCCGATCGGCCGGGCCTGCGCGATCAGCGGCAGATAGGCGGCCGAGCGGATGCCCAGGTGGGTGATGTGCGGCCACAGCGTCGGGTACGAGTGGGCGAAGTCCTGCGGCGACTCGATGAAGCGGGGCTTGAGGCTGCGCACGACCTCGCTCATCGGGTACGGGTCCTCGATGCGGGTGACGTCCGTGCCCTCCACGAAGCTTCCGGAGGGGCCCTCGGCGACGAGGTGGATGCGGCCGGCGCGGACCACGCCCATGACGAAGCTGGTCGCGCCGAGGTGTTCGATGCCGTGGGTCTCGCGCAGCACGTCTATGACGTCGTCGACGGAGCGGGCGTGCGCGAGGGCCGCGGTGGTGTTCTGTACGACGCTGGTCTCGCGGCGGCCCAGGGCGTCGCGGGTGGCGCGCTCGTGCTGCACGGTGGCGTCGTTGAGCTCGTCCGTCGCGTCACGCACGATGCCGACGATGCGACGCGGGCGGCCCTGCGCGTCGCGGCGGATGTAGCCGCGGGTGTGGTTCCAGCGCAGTCTGCCGTCGCGGGTGCGGATGCGGAAGTACGCGCCGTAGTTCTCCTCGCCGCTCTTCAGGGCCCGGGCGACGAGCGCGTCGAGGCGGTGCCCGTCGGCGGGCAGCACACGTACGGCCAGCGTCTCGGGGTGGTCGTCGTACTCCTCGGGCAGGATGTCGAAGACCTCGTGGGCCTGCGCGTCCATGTGCATGAGGCCGGTCTCGAGGTCCCACTCGAAACTGCCCATCCGCAGCCCGCGCCCGTACGCCTCGAGGAAACCGCGCGCGGTGTCGTCGGGGCGCTCCTCGTGCTCTTCGTGCGAGGGGTCCCCGTGCTCCTGTGAGCCCCCGCTGCCCGCCTCCATGGGGCCAACGCTATGCGCAGCGTCAGGCGGCCGCACGCGGGACGAGAGCCGCCCGCAGACGGTCGGGCGCGGCCCGCGCGGCGGGGGGGCTCGGCGCGCCCGTGCGACGCCACGCGAGGGCCCACGCTGGCGCGCGCCCGCGCCCGGCCAGGCGTCGGCGTGCCCGGCTCGTGGGCGACATCGGGGCGGAACTCGGCCGTAGCGCGGCGGCGCTCCGGGACGGCTCGCACGCCGTGCCGCGGGGCGCACTGATCAGGCGGTGCCCGCCGCGGTCGTTCCGGGCGGGGCTCGGCGGGGTGACGCTGCGCGCCACCGGTCTGGAACGGCACATGGGGGCGGGCAGCGCCGAGGTGGTCGAGCTGCCCGCCCCTGTGGCCGGCCGGTCCGGCGGCCGGGATCCCGACATCGCCTCAGCCGGCGAAGGAGTCCTGCTGCGTCGAGGACGAGGTGTCGTCCGTGGCGTCCGGGATCAGTCCGTCGCCGGGCTGGTCCGGAGTGTCGGGCACGGTCTCGGGGCCGATGTCTTCACTGGCGCCGGTGCTCCGCTCACCCGACCTGGTCTGCGGTGTCTGCGGCAGGCTCGGCGTCGGGCAGCCGGACGGCCAGGGGGACGGGAGCCCCGAGGGGGTGCCGGTGGAGTCGGTCGGGGTGAGCGTCGGGCAGGTCGTCTCGGAGGGGCTCTTCGAGGGACTGGCCGAAGAGCTCTCTGGGGGTGTCACCGACTCGGTGCCCGTCTCCGACTCGCCGGGCTGCGTCGGCTCCGTCGACGTGGCGGACTCGTCCGGCGTAGGCGTAGGCGTAGGCGTAGGCGTCGGTGACGTGGGAGTGGGGGTCGGCGGTGTGGGCGTGGGTGGTGTCGGCGTCGGTGGGGGCACCGTGTGGTCGTGGCGGCCGTCGTCGCCGATTTTCCGCTGGATCCACGTGTTGTTGACGACGTTGACGATGGTGATGTTCTGGATCACCTGTGGTGCCGGTGTCACGACCACGACCTTGGTCGGCTCGTAGCCGCTCCACGCCGTGCCCTGCGGGCGGGCCGGGTGTTTGAAGGCGACCGGCGGCTTGAGCGGGTTGCCGCAGGCGCACCGCACGCGCGGCATCCCGTGGTTGTCGACGAGGACGGCCGTGCCCGCCTGCAGGACCGACTGGAACGAGGTGGCCCGGCCGTCGTGGTAGCCGTGGTTGGTGACGCGGGTGTCGGCGCGCAGGACCACGGGTGTCAGACCGCGCAGATAGCCGGGCACGTCGCCGCGCGAGACTCCGGCGGCCCGCGCGAACGCGCCGGCCTTGGCCTGGTCGGCGGTGAGGAAGCGGACCTGCTTCTCGACGTCGCAGCTGCCGACGGCGTGCGTGCCGCCGTAGAGCCCGGGAGTGGCGCCGGAGATCGAGTGCAGGCCCAGGGCGGTGGCGGAGGGGCTGTCGCCCGTCGCCGTGGGTTGCGGCGTTCGGGTGACGGGCGGCGTGCTCGCGGCGGACGCCGCCGTGGAGTCGGTGAAGGGGTCGGGGCCCTGGTCCGCGACGGGCTGGAGGAACAGTTCCCCCTTCCCGCCGGAGGCGTTGTTGCCGCTGTTCCCGCCGTTCGAGCCGGAACATCCGGCCAGCAGCAGCGCTGCGGATATCCCGAGCGCCGTCACATACGTTCTGGTCCTGGTCCGTGCGCGCACCTGTACTCCCAGCTGTGCACTGTCAGTCGTCCCCCACTGTTCGTCCCCCACAGTCAGGACCCGGCCCGGCGGCCACGCAACTCGTGCCGCGGCGGCGTGCGACGTACGACACTGGAGGCGTGGACTGGTTCGCCGCCTCCGGGTACTGGCTCGGCCGCCTGGTCTTCCAGCGGGGCCTGGCGGCGCTGTATCTCGTCGCGTTCGCCGGGGCGGCGCTGCAGTTCAGGGCGCTGATCGGGGAACGCGGGATGCTGCCGGTGCCCAGGTTCCTCGCTCGGGTGCCGTGGCGGGCCGCGCCGACGCTGTTCCGCCTCCACTACTCGGACCGGTTCTTCGCCGGGTGCGCCTGGGGCGGCGCCGCGGTGGCGGCCGCGCTGCTCGCCGGGGCGGACGGGCTGCTGCCGTTGTGGGGTGCGATGCTGCTGTGGCTGGTGCCGTGGGGCCTGTATCTGTCGATCGTGAACGTCGGGCAGACCTGGTACGGCTTCGGGTGGGAGTCGCTGCTCCTGGAGACCGGGTTCCTCGCGGTGTTCCTCGGCAACGACAAGGTGGCGCCGCCGGTTCTCGTACTGTTCCTGCTGCGCTGGCTGCTGTTCCGGCTCGAGTTCGGCGCGGGGCTGATCAAGATGCGCGGCGACGCCTGCTGGCGCGAGCTCACCTGCCTGTACTACCACCACGAGACCCAGCCGATGCCGGGCCCGCTGAGCTGGTTCTTCCACCATCTGCCGCGCCCGCTGCACCGCGTGGAGGCGGCGGCGAACCACGTGACACAGCTGGTCGTGCCGTTCCTGCTGTTCACGCCGCAGCCGATCGCCACAGCCGCGGCGGCCCTGATGATCGTCACGCAGCTGTGGCTGATCGTCTCCGGCAACTTCGCGTGGCTGAACTGGCTGGCCGTCGTGATCGCCGCGTCCGCACTAGACCTGAGCGGTCTGCGCACGCCGCCCGCGCTGCCGGCCGCCCCGCTCTGGTACGAGATCGTCGTGATCGCGTTGACCGTCGTGGTCGCCGCGCTCAGCTACCGCCCGACGCGCAACCTGCTCTCCCGTACGCAGTCGATGAACCGTTCCTACGACGTGCTGCACCTGGTCAACACGTACGGGGCGTTCGGTTCTGTGGGCCGCATCCGGCACGAGATCGTGGTGGAGGGGACGACGGACACGGTGCCGCGCCCCGACTCCGAGTGGCTGGCCTACGAGTTCAAGGGCAAACCGGGCGCGGTCGGACGGCTTCCGCGCCAGTTCGCGCCGTACCACTTGCGGCTCGACTGGTTGATGTGGTTCGCGGCCCTGTCACCCGCCTACGCCCGGCCGTGGTTCGATGCCTTCGTCGAACGGCTCCTCACCGGCGACCGGGACACACTGCGGCTGCTGCGCCACTGCCCGTTCCCGGACGCCCCGCCGACCTACGTCAGGGCTCTGTTCTTCCGCTACCGGTACACGACGTGGCGTGAGCTGCGGGCCACGGGCTCGTGGTGGCAGCGGACCTACGTCGGGGAGTATCTGCCGCCGACCCGGCTGAGGTAGACGCGGCGGGCGGTGTCGAGCGCCGCGTCCGCGTCGTCGTCCCGCCGGCCTCACCGGCCCGCAGGACGTGGCCGCAGCCCTTGCATGCCGCCGTCGACCGCGAGGGTGGTGCCGGTCGTGCCACTGGACAGCGGGCTCGCCAAGTAGACGATGGCGCCCGCGACTTCGTCGGCACTGACGAGGCGCCCGGTGGGCTGGCGGGCTTCGAGCGCGGCGCGTTCGGCGGCCGGGTCGTCCGCGGCGTCGAGGAGCCGTCCGATCCACGGAGTGTCCACGGTGCCGGGGTTGACGCAGTTGACGCGGATGCCCTCGCGGACGTGGTCGGCGGCCATGGCCAGGGTGAGCGCCTGCACGGCGCCCTTGGAGGCCGCGTACAGGGCGCGCCTCGGCAGGCCCGCGGTGGCGGCGACGGAGCAGGTGTTGACGATCGCGGCGTGATCCGAGGCGCGCAGCGCGGGCAGGGCGGCGCGGGTGGTGCGGACCATGCCGACGACATTGACGTCGAGGACGTGGCGCCATTCGCTGTCGTCGTTGTCGGCGACCGTGCCCTGGGCGCCGATGCCCGCGTTGTTGACGAGTACGTCGAGGCCGCCGAGGTCGGATATCGCCGCGGTGACGGCGGTGCGGACCGCGGCGTCGTCGGTGACGTCGGCGGCGTAGCCACGCAGCGGCTCGTCGACGGCGGTGATGTCGCGATCGAGGACGGCGACATCGGCGCCGCGGGCGGACAGGAGAGCGGCGGTGGCGCGGCCGATGCCACAGGCTCCGCCGGTGACGAGGGCCTTGAGGCCGGTGAACGCGTCGGTTCGGTGGCTGTCGGTCATGCTGCGGCTCCGTTCGCGAGAGGCGTGGGGGCGGGCGGCTGCCGGGCGCCGAGGCCATCGGCCCGGAACGCGCCGTCCGGGCAGGTGAATTCGGCGGTGGACCGGGCGCGCGTGGCGGCACAGAAGCCGACGGCGGCCCGAGCGTTGTCGTGGCCGTCGCGGATGACGACCGGGGCGGTGAAGTGGTCGGGCAGGTGGTCGACGTGTTCGGCGGTGGCGACCTTGACGGGGGCGACGGCCGCGTGGAACGCGGCATGGCACGAGGACGCCGTCGCCGACGACGTTCCCCCGTCGGCCGGCGCCGACCTTGAGGTTGATCCGCCGTCACTCGCCTCGGTGCGCGGCACGAGGTTTCGTGAGGTGGGGAAGCGGATGTCGTAGGTGTCGACCGCGGTGGCGCACGGGATGTGTGCGGACACGGAACGCCTTTCGGACAGGGCCGCAGGCCGGGGCCGGAAGCCGGGGCCGGAGCGGGCTCGCCGGTCCTGGGCGTCGCCACCGACGGCGCACAGGACGCGACCCACGCGAGAGATATTTATCAGACCACTTCGGGTCGCCAACACCCTTCGTTCACAGATTTTCGGGGATGCGTGCCGCCGGGACCATCAAGTGGTCCGACCACTCTCCTAGTGGTCGGACCACTTCGCCGACTAGACTGCGCCGCATCGGCTCACCGGGAGGACGCCATCGTGGAGGAGACCGCTCCCCGGCGCGGCACCGTCACTCAGCGGGCGATCGACGAGATCAAGGCGATGATCGGCGACGGCAGCCTGGAGCCCGGCCAGCGCCTGCCCACCGAGCGGGATCTCGCCGCGCAGCTCGGCATCTCGCGCAGTTCGATGCGGGAGGCCATCCGGGCGCTGACCGTGCTCGGCGTGCTCGAGGCACGGCACGGATCCGGCATCTACGTCACGCGACTGGAGGCCGGGGACCTCCTGGAGACGTTCGGGGTCGTCGCGGACCTGTCACGCGGACCCCGCCTGCTGGAGCTGCTCGAGGTGCGGCGCGTTCTGGAGTCCACGGCGACGGCCCTGGCGGCCGCGCGCATCACGGCGTCGCGACTGGGCGAAGTGGAGGGGCACTTGGCGGCGATGAACGCGACGGACGACCCCGAGGAGATCCTC
Organism: Streptomyces beihaiensis; assembly: GCF_026274175.1. Classification (GTDB taxonomy): domain Bacteria; phylum Actinomycetota; class Actinomycetes; order Streptomycetales; family Streptomycetaceae; genus Streptomyces; species Streptomyces beihaiensis. The sequence continues at coordinate 6,993 of NZ_JAPHNL010000029.1, read as the reverse complement.
TCCCACGACCTGGCGTTCCACCGCGCGATCGTGGCGGCCGCCGGGAACGAGACGATGGCCGCGATGCTGGAGGGTCTTTCGTCGCGGACGTTCCGGGCGCGGGTGTGGCGCGGGTACCAGGAGGAAGGGGCGTTCGAGCGGACGCGGCGGGAGCACTCCCGGATCCTCGCCGCCCTGCGGGCGCGCGATCCGGAGGCCGCGCGGAGCGCTGCCGCCGCGCATGTGGGAGAGGTGGCGGCCTGGTTGCGGGGGCAGTCGGGCTCGGTCGGCTAGTGGTGGTGGCCCTTGGCCTCGCCTCCCGGGGGCGGGGTCATGATGGTCGATCACCCGGTCTTCCGCCCCTCTGGGCAGGCCGCGCCTGCCAGCGCGGACAGCAGCAGGTCCAGCGCCCTGTCGAACGAGCTGCCCGCCATCAGCGGCAAATGGGCGCGCACCGCCGCCAGTTGGGGGTGCTCCTCCGGTGACGCGTCCGCGTATGCCGCCGCCCACGCCGCGTCGTCCGCGGCCCTGCGGTCAGGCGGCAGTGCCAGGTGGGCGGCGTCCAGGGCCGCGTGACCCAGGACGGTGTCCACGAACGCCGCGTAGTGACGGACCGCCTCCGCGTCGGGGAAACCGGCCCGGCGCAGCAGGCCGATGCCCGCGTCCACCGCACGGAACTCGTGGGGCCTGCGAGTGACCCGGTAGGCCGCGAGGGCCGCGACACGTGGGTGTTCGCGGTAGCCGCGGTGGATGCGCCGAGCCATGTCCCGCAGGCCGTCGAGCCAGTCCATGGTGTCCGGCTCGAACCCGGCCATCGCCTCACCGATGATCCGGTCCGCCACGGCGAGCAGCAGGTCGTCCGTGTTGTGGAAGTACCGGTAGAGCGCGCTCGGATCGCAGCCGAGGGCGGTGCCGAGCCGTCGCACGCTCAGCGCGTCCGGGCCGTGCTGCCCGACCAGGCGCAGCGCACAGTCCACGATCGCCTCCTGCGACAGGAGCACCCCGGTCTTGGTGGGCCTGCGCCGTCTGCGTTCACCCGGCACCCGTCCGTCCGCCATGCCGTCGCCTCCGCTCGTCAGCCGCCGCCTTATGTCAACACCATTGACGCAACTTTGACAAGGCCGGTTTGATCGGGGCCTTCCCGCCACCCCTCCGTGACCTGCCCGGGAGTCCGTCCATGAGAAGCATCCGAACACAGCCACCCGGCCTGCGCCGTTCCCTGGGTGTCGTCGACGGCATCGCCGTCGCCGCCTCCAGCACCGCCGCCACGACCAGCATCGGGATCGGGATGGGCTCGCTCGCCGCGACGGTGGGCCTGCAGGCTCCGGCCGTGCTCCTGGTCGCCTTCGTACCGATCCTCGGCATCGCCGCGGCGTACGCGCGGCTGAACCGGCACGAGCCCAACATGGGCAACGGCTATGTGTGGGTGGGCCGTACGCTCGGCCCGTGGCTCGGGTTCCTGACCGGTTGGGTGACGCTGGTCGGCACGCTGGTCTTCATGGCGTACACCAGCGCGGTGACCGGCTCTGTCGTGCTCCAGTTCGCCCTCCAGGCGCATCTGCGCTCGGTCCTTGGAATACGTCTCGACCCGGATTCGACGGCCCTGTCCACGGTGGTGGGACTGGTCGTGCTCGCTCTCGTCACGGTCACGGCGGTCACCGGCATCCGCAAGGCGACCCGGCTTCAGGCGTGGCTGCTGGGCTTCGAGTACGCGGTGCTGCTCGGCTTCTGCGGCTGGTCCCTGGTCACCGGCGGGCACGCCTTCCGGTGGGAGTGGCTCGACCCGTTCGCGGTGCACGACGGCGGTGCCCTCGCCCAGGGGCTGGTCCTCGGCGTGTTCTTCTTCTGGGGGTGGGACGCCGCGTTCACGGTGACCGAGGAGACGAAGGACGTTCGGGACGCGGGCCGCGGCGGATTCATCGCGCTGTTCGCGATGCTGGCCCTGTTCCTGTACGGATCGGTGGCCTTCCAGCGTGAGATGTCGCTGCCGGAACTGGTCCAGGAGGGTCCGCAGGCGCTCACGTATCTGGGCGCGAGGCTCGCGAGCGAGCCGTGGGCGAGCCTTCCGCTGCTCGCCCTGCTGTTCTCGGCGGTCGCGTCCTTGCAGGCCAGCGTGATCCCGACGGCCCGCGGGCTCCTCGCCATGGGGCGGGACCGGACCTTGGGGCCGCTGTGGACACGGGTCAGCCCCCGCTACGGGTCACCGGCGCTCGGCACCGTCGTCATCATGGCCGTCGCGGCCGGGCTCGCCCTCCTCGCCGTCGCCATCCCGAAGCTCAGCCAGATGATCCTCGCCGCCGTGAACTCGATCGGCCTGACCGTCGCCCTGTACTACGGGCTGACCGCGCTGGCCTGCACGGTCCGGTTCCGCGGGATGCTGCGCACCTCGCCCGTCGAGGCACTGCGCGCGGTGGTCGCGCCCGGACTCAGCGGTGTGGCGCTGCTCGGTGTCGGGGCGTATCTGGCCCGCTCGTACGCCCTGCGCAGTGACCACTTCGCACTCAGCCCGGACAACGGGTGGTTCCTGCTCGTGGTGCCCGGCGCGATCGTCGTGTCCGGTCTCGCGATGGCGGCCTTCGCCAAGTACCGGCGCCGGTCGCCCTACTTCGCGACCGGGCGTGGCACCGACGCCCAGTCCCCCGAGCTGGACTCGGCGCCGGTGACCTGATCCCGGCGCTCACCCTCACCCGTACCCTCACTCTTGCCCTCCCCCTCTCCTCCCCCTCTCCTCCCTCCCCTCTCCCTCCCCGTCGCCGTTCACCCGCCCGCACCCCTCAAGGAGTTGCCGTAGATGTCCGACATCGCACCCGCCGACCTCGTCCTGACCGGCGGCCCGGTCCACACCGGCTCGCCCGCCCGTTCCCGCGCCACGTCGGTCGCCGTCCGGGGTGAGCGGATCGTCGCGGTCGGCCATGACGAGGTCCGTGAGCTCGTCGGGCCGCGCACCGACGTCGTCGATCTGGCCGGGAAGCTGCTCGTGCCCGGGTTCCAGGACGCGCACGTCCATCCGGTCGGCGCCGGGATCGAGTTGGGCCAGTGCGACCTCAGCGGCGCGACGACCCTGGCGGCGTACCGGGAGCGCGTCGCCGCGTACGCCGACGCCCACCCGGACGCCGCCTGGATCACTGGCGGCGGCTGGGCCATGGAGGCGTTCCCCGGCGGGCTGCCGACCGCGGCCGAGCTCGACGCGCTCGTGCCCGACCGCCCGGTGTACCTGGTCAACCGGGACCACCACGGGGCATGGGTCAACTCCCGTGCGCTGGAGCGGGCGGGCATCGACGCCCGCACACCCGACCCGGCCGACGGGCGCATCGAGCGGGACGCCGACGGGACCCCCACCGGCATGCTCCAGGAGGGCGCCGCCAATCTGGTCGGGCGGCTGCTTCCGGAGGTGACCCGCCGCGAGCGGATCGCCGGTCTCCTGCGAGCCCAGGAGCTGCTGCACTCACTGGGGATCACCGCCTGGCAGGACGCCATCCTCGGCGAGCACGCCAACCTCACCGACCCGACGGACGCCTATCTGGCGTGCGCGGACGACGGGCGGCTCACCGCGCGCGTGGTGGGCGCGCTGTGGTGGGACCGGGCGCGCGGCACCGAGCAGATCGAGGAATTGGTGGCCCGCCGCGCGGCGGGCACGCGGGGGCGGCTGCGCTCGACGACCGTGAAGATCATGCAGGACGGAGTGGCGGAGAACGGCACGGCCGCACTGCTCGGCCCGTATCTGGACGGCTGCGGCTGCCGGTCGGACAACAGCGGGATCAGTTTCGTACCGCCCGAGGCGCTGAAGGAGTACGTCACCGAGCTGGACGCGCACGGCTTCCAGGTGCATTTCCACGCGCTGGGCGACCGGGCGGTGCGCGAGGCGCTCGACGCGGTGGAGGCGGCGCGCCGCGCCAACGGGCGGTCGGACACGCGGCCGCACCTGGCGCATCTTCAGGTGGTGCACCCGGACGACATCGGGCGCTTTCGTGAGCTGGGCGCGAGCGCGAACCTGCAGCCGTTGTGGGCGGCGCACGAGCCGCAGATGGACGAGTTGACGATCCCGTTCCTGGGGCCCGAGCGGTCGTCGTGGCAGTATCCGTTCGGCGCGCTGCTGCGCTCCGGTGCGACTCTCGCGGCAGGCAGCGACTGGCCGGTGAGCAGTCCCGACCCGATGCAGGGCATCCATGTGGCGGTCAACCGGATCGCGCCGGACGCCCCCGCGGGGACACCCGTCTTCCTGCCGGACCAGCGCATCGGCCTCGCGGACGCGCTCACCGCGTACACCGCGGGCAGCGCGTACGTGAACCACCTGGACGCGGAGACCGGGACGATCGCTCCCGGCTACCTGGCGGACCTCGCCGTCCTGGACCGGGATCCGTTCGCGGGGCCGCCCGAGCAGATCGGGGCGACCCGTGTGGAGCAGACGTTCGTCGGCGGGCGACGCGTGTTCGGCTGAACGGGTGATGCTCCGGGTGCCCCGCGCGCCTGCCCGCACCCCTCACGGCGGAGGAGTGCGGGCAGGCGGCCGGGCGCGGGTGCCCCGGTGGTCAGTCGACGCTGGGCAGGATGTGTGGTTCGGCGAGGTCGTCCTCGTATCCGGCGAGCCGGATCGGGGCCGACCTGGCCCACACGTCGAGGCTGCCGAGCTGCTTGGGGGCACGGCTCGCCCGCTCGGCACGTTCCTTCGGGCGTTGTTCTTGCTTCGTCTTCTTCAGTGTCACCGCGCACTCCTCTGTGTCGGGTAACCCTCTCCGGCTTGACCGGCCCAGCGTCTCGCAAGGCTCCGGACGCCCGATCGGGCTTTGCTAGAAGTCCAGTTCGGGCGCGGTGGCGCCGGTTGTCGCTGGTGGGATCGGCCGTGGTGGCCGGCCTCTCCCCGGACGGAACCATGGGTACTGGTTGGGACCCACGCGTGGTAACCGTCCGGCTACAAGCCTAACCAGATGAGCGCGGGCCCGCTCGATGGGGCTCGAATCTGTGGCGACCTGGTGAAGTTCGCGGCGAGATCCCGCCATGTGGCGCGGTGGCCGCCCCGCCCGCCGCGCCACACGACTGAGTACCCGCACAGCACGCTCACACGCCGTCAGGCTCAGGTGCGAGACGTCCGTTCCTCACCGCTCTCACTCGCGTCGCCGACGCGCCCGCGCACCGCCCGTACGACGAGACAGACACCCACGACCGCCACGGCCGCGACGAGCAGCGCCGTGTCCGGCACCCGGTCGCCGATGCCGCGGGCCCACTGCTCGGCGGCGAACGAGTCGTCCACGTCGAGCAGCCCGGGCAGCGCCGTCGTACCGTCGAAGGCGAGGAACAGTGTGCCGAGCCCGATGAAGAAGAGGCCCGACACGAGGGTCGTGGTGTGCAGTTCGAGCCGCCCGACGCGCAGCGAACGGCCGCGCAGCCAGCGCCGTCGCCCCAGGTCGAACCGGTCCCACAACAGGGCGAGCAGGAACAGCGGCACCGCCATCCCCAAGGCGTAGACGGCGAGCAGCAGGGCGCCGTAGACCGGGTGACCGCCGAGCGCGGCGACGGTCAGGACGCTGCCGAGGATCGGGCCAGCGCAGAATCCGGCGAGGCCGTAGACGGCGCCGAGCGCGTACACGGACAGGGCGGTGGTCGCACGGATGCGCCCGGACAGCTCGGTCATGCGGCGCGAGGCGAAGCCGCGGCCCGCCGTCTGCAGCACGCCGAGGGCGATGATCAGCCATCCGCCGACGGCGACCAGCAGGTCCCGGTGGCCGTAGAAGAGGCGACCCGCGTACGAGCCCGCGGCCCCCAGCGGCACGAGGGTCGTGGCCAGGCCGAGGTAGAAGATGCCGGTGCGGGCGACGAGGCGGGTGGGGCTGTCCACGGAGTACGCGAAGAAGGCCGGAAGCAGTAGGGCGCTGCACGGGCTGAGCAGGGCCAGAAGGCCGCCGAGGAACGCGGCGAGATAGCCGATGTCGTTCACCGCGCGGCCTCCACCTTCGCCGATTCGATCGCCTGCTCGAATGTGGCGGCGGGCTGGGCTCCCGCGATGGGCCGACCGCCCACGAGGAACGACGGCGTGGACGTGGCGCCGAGCGCGTACGCCTCGTCGCGGTCCTTGCCGACGGCCCGGTGGGCGGCGTCGCTGTCGCGGTCGCGGCGGAACCGGTCGAGGTCGGGCACACCCGCCTGCCGGGCGAGCGCGTCGAGGCGCGCCGCGCCGAAACCCTTCTCCTTGGCCCCGTCCGCGTAGGCGGCCTGGTGGAACTGCCAGAAGCGGCCCTGGCGTCCGGCGGCCCAGGCGGCGCGGGCGGCGGCCTCGGACTCGGAGCCGAAGATGGGGAAGTTGCGCCATTCGACGCGCAGCGTGCCGTCGGCGACGTACTTCTTCACCAACTCCGGTTCGGTGTCGCGGGCGAACTTGCCGCAGAAGCCGCAGGTGAAGTCAGCGTACTCGATGAGGACGACCGGCGCGTCGGCCCTGCCCCGGGCGAGCGGATCGTGGCGGTCACGCCGGGCGAGCGCGAGCAGCGCCGCGTCGGCGGCGTTCTCGGACGGGCCTTCGGCCGCTTCCTGACGGTTGGTGGTGCCGGTGTGGGTGTGGGGCTCGGTGGCGGTGCGGGAGACGGTGGCGAGCAGCGCGGCGGCCGCGACGGCGGCGGCGCCGACGGCGAGAGTGCGGCGGCCCGCGAGGTGCTTGCGGGTGTTTTCGGGCATGGCGAACTGGTCCTTGCGCTGAGTGAGGCGGAGACAAGCAGACGGCGGATGAGGGCCCGGCAGGGCCGGTGCGCCATCTACACGCGCAGGACGGAGAGCTGGACGGGGGACGGCGGATCGCGCGGGGGCGGGCCCCGGTCCGTCACGGCGGCGGGCGGCGTGGCGTCGGGCGGCGCCGCGCCCGCGCAGGCGGCGTGAGCGAGGGCGAGGGGCGCGAGCAGCTCGTGCGCCCCTGCGCTCCGGTTGGGCACGCCCTGACCGTTGCCGGGGGGACGAGGTGCGGCGCTGGCTGCAAGGGGTGATGGACGAGGCGATCGCGGCGCTCGACGGCACGCACTTCGAACTCGC
>NZ_JAPHNL010000028.1 GCF_026274175.1 Streptomyces beihaiensis | reverse complement strand
CCGATCTGTCCGGTGCCCGAGCCGGCGGGCCCCGCCGCCTCCGGGGCGCCGGCCACCGGGGACGCGGAGCTCTTGCGCTGCTCGCTCAGCGGCGTGACGAGCTCGCCGACCGGGCGCACCTTGCCCGCCGCCGCGAAACCCCAGTCGAGCAGCGCCCGCGTCTGCTCGTACACGGCCTCGTACCCGGACATGGGGTGCATGACCGTGACGAGCAGGGTGCGGCCGCCGCGGGTGGCGGCGCCGGTGAACGTGTTGCCCGCGTTGGTCGTGTAGCCGTTCTTGACGCCGATGATGCCCTTGTAAGGGGCCACGCCCGTCCCGGTGAGCAGCCGGTCGGTGTTCTGCATCTGGAAGGTCTTGCCGCCGCCCGCGGGGAAGTCCGCGATCCGGGTGGAGCAGTAGCGGCGGAAGTCGGGGTTCTTCAGGCCCGCGCGCGCGAACAGCGTCAGGTCGTACGCCGACGAGACCTGCCCCTTGTGGTCGTAGCCGTCCGGACTGACCACGTGCGTGTCGTCGGCCCGGAGGTCCTCCGCCCGCGCCTGCATGTCGCGCACGGTCCTGGCGACGCCGCCGTGCATCGAGGCGAGCACGTGCACGGCGTCGTTGCCGGAGCGCAGGAAGACGCCCTGCCACAGGTCGTGGACGGTGTACGTGGTGCCGGCCTGGACGCCGACGAGGCTGGAGCCCGACGGGATGCCGGCCAGGTCCTCGCGGGTCACCTTGTGCTTCAAGGAGGGGTCGAAGCGCGGCAGGACGGTGTCGGCGAAGAGCATCTTCAGGGTGGAGGCGGGCGGCAGACGGCGGTGCGCGTTGTACGCGGCGAGGACCTCGCCGCTGTCGTTGTCGGCGACGAGCCATGCCAGCGCGTTGAGCTTCGGCAGTCTCGGCGCGCCCGCGGCCGGTCGCACCTGCACTCCCGCGGCGCCGAGCCGTGCGCCGCCGACTGTGGAAGCGGCCGCCGCGGCGGCGCCGTGCGTCGCGGGCAGCGCGAGCGAGGCGGCCGCGCCGACGCCCGCGCCGAGCAGGGCGCGGCGGCTGGGACGAGCGTGGTGCGGGGAGGGGGAAGTGCCGGGCATTGGGCGAAGGTACCGGTCAAAGCCGAGGCAAAGGCAAGAGGGGTGTGGCCTGCGGCCTCAGCCCTTCGCGAGCCGCCCGGCCGTTCGTGTCATCCCGGGCAGGAAGTCGATGAACAACTCGTGCACGTCGCGCACCAGCGGCCGCAGCACGCGGAACCGGGAGAGCGCCACCCCGCGCGCGGTGAGCCGGGCGCCCCGTTCGGCGAGCCTCCTGCTGCGCTCACGGCCCTCGGAGGAGTCGAAGACCCAGTACAGGACGAGCCCCATCTGGGAGAGCCACATCAACTCGGGAAGGATCTCGGCGAGTTCGTCCGGAACCTTCGCCTTCGACCCGGCCAGCACCTCCCGGTGCACGGACATGGCCTCCTCGCGCGCGTGCTCCGACTCGGGCGAGAACGGTGAGAGCGGCGAGTCCGGGTCGGCCGCGTTCTTGAAGAACTGCGCGGCGAACTCGTGGTACGGCTCCGCGATGTCCAGCCACACCCGCAGCACACCGGCGAGCCGCGCCTGGAGATCGGTCTCCGTGTCGAGCACGGGCCGGACCGCCGCCTGGTGCTCGGCGGCGATCCGGTCGTAGAACCCCTGGATGAGGTGTTCCTTGCCGGCGAAGTAGTAGTACGCGTTGCCGACCGACACCCCGGCCTCCTGGGCGATGGCCCGCATGGTCGTCTTGTCGTAGCCCCGCTCCCGGAACAGCCGCATCGCGGTCTCCAGGATCAGCGCCCGCGTCTGCTCGCTCTTCGGGGTCCTGTCTCCAGGGGTCTTCTCTGCTGCCACAGCGGTGAGCCTAATCGGCCGTGCTGCGGCCGCTGTCGCAGGCGGGTGCTGTGTAGGACCAGCCGTGCCGCGGGTCGTACGTCCACCCGTCGGCGCGCCGGTACACGCCGCCGCCCGCACGCTCCCGCCGCTGCGACTCGCGCCACTTCGCGGCGCCGAGCACCACCTGCTTGGCGATCTTCATCCCGGCGGGTGTCGCCATGCGGTGCGCGGTGGCGCGGTGTTCGCGCAGCGCCCACATGCAGACCACCCAGGCGGCGGGCCCCCGGTAGACCTGCCCGCCGTCCCCGATCACCGTGATGTCGGTGAGCGTCTCGGCGTGGTCGATCCCCGGGAACCGGGTCCGTGCCGCCGCGGAGCCCGCCGGTACGAACTCCAGCGGCACCAGCTGCCGCTGCCCGCTCAGCCACTCCCTCGCGAACGCGCACAGGCCGCACTCCGCGTCGTACAGCACCGTGAGCCGGCGGACCGGGACGCCCCCCCGAACGTCCCGGCCCACGGCCTCCCCCGTGGTTCCCACCGCTGTCACGCCCCGGACACCGGAGCGGCCCACCCCTGCGGAGGGACCGGCGGCTGCTGCTCCTTCTCCATGACGCCGCGCCGCCGGATCTTGTTGAGTACGTAGACGTTGCCGAGGTGCATCACGCCGAGCACGAGCAGCACCACGCCGAGCTTGGTCGACAGGGCCTCGAAGACTTGGCGCGCGTCGTCGATCCGCGCGTCGCTGCTCAGGTAGAGGGCGACGAAGCCGAGGTTCACCAGGTAGAAGCCGACCACGAGGAGGTGGTTGACGGCGTCGGCGAGCTTCTCGTTCCCGTGCAGCACGTCGGCGAGGAAGATCCTGCCGTTACGGCTCAGGGTGCGGGCCACCCAGACGGTCAGGCCGATGCCGGCGACCAGGTAGATGACGTACGCGACGACCGTGAGGTCCATGCCCCACCCTCCTTGAACGCGTTCAAAAACGCTGACAGGGATGAATGTAGACCTGTTTTTGAACGTGTTCAAGCCGCAGGTCCCGTACGTGACGGGGCTCTCAGGAAGGGGCGCGAAGTGCGGTCAGTTGCGGGCGAGTTCGGGCCGTTTGAGATAGTCCGTGAACCCGATGACGTTGCCCCACGGGTCCGCGAACTCGACGACGTACCCGGTCGACGTGGCGAACGGCGCGTCGAGCTGGGCGATCCCGGCCGCGGCCAGCGCCTCGGCGGCGGCCCGCGCGTCGGCCACCTCCAGCCAGAGCCGCGCCGCGGGCCACGGGGGCGTGCGCGGCCCGAACCCGTCCTCGGCGCGCAGCAGCACGCCCGGTGTCTCCTTGCCGGCCGCGAGCAGCGCGATCCCGGCCTCGTCGAAGCGGAACTTCACGTGCAGCCCGGCGGCCTCGTAGAAGGCGACGGCCGTGCCGAGGTCGCCGACGGGGAGGAGGAGGTTGTCGAAACCGAGGACGTCAAGGGCGGGTGACATGTCGTCAGATTAACTGGATCACCGACGAATCGGCGCATACGCCTCACCGTGGTTTGTTCTGGGTGCGCTCCGACGTGGTGCCTTCTGGATCAGGCGCCGGACGACCTCGATGTGGACCGTGAGGAGGACAAGGGGCTGCCGGTCGTCCACGTCCACGAGCCCGGCCGGGCGGCCGAGGCGTACGGTCCGGGCGGCATCTTCCGCCGCACGCTCAGGGCGCCGCGCCGTTCCCGATCGAGGTCGACCTGGCGGCGATCAACCGGCGCCGCGGCTGACGATCGCCCGCTCGTACGGCCGAGGGCCCCGCTCTCACCGGAGAACGGGGCCCTCGGCCCTGCTGACGTACGCGAAGGCGTACCGGAATCAGTAGCGGCGCGTGATCAGTGCCCGCTTCACTTCCTGGATCGCCTTGGTGACCTCGATGCCGCGCGGGCACGCGTCCGTGCAGTTGAACGTCGTGCGGCAGCGCCACACGCCGTCCCGGTCGTTGAGGATCTCCAGGCGCTGCTCACCGGCCTCGTCGCGCGAGTCGAAGATGAACCGGTGGGCATTGACGATGGCGGCGGGACCGAAGTACTGGCCGTCGTTCCAGAAGACCGGGCACGACGTCGTGCACGCCGCGCACAGGATGCACTTGGTCGTGTCGTCGAAGCGCTCACGGTCCTCGGCGCTCTGGTACCGCTCGCGCGTCGGCTCGTTGCCCTTCGTGACCAGGAACGGCATGACGTCGCGGTAGGCCTGGAAGAACGGTTCCATGTCCACGACGAGGTCCTTGAGGACCGTCAGGCCCTTGATGGCCTCGACCGTGATGGGCTTCTCCGGGCTGACGTCCTTGATGAGCGTCTTGCACGCCAGGCGGTTCTTGCCGTTGATCCGCATGGCGTCCGAGCCGCAGATGCCGTGCGCGCAGGAGCGGCGGAACGTCAGCGAACCGTCCAGCTCCCACTTGATCTTGTGGAGGGCGTCGAGGACGCGCTCCTTCGGGTCGATCTCCAGCTGGAAGTCCTGCCAGGTCGGTTCCTCCGCCACCTCCGGGTTGTACCGGCGGATGCGGAAGGTGACCGTGATCAGGTGCGAGGTCGTGGAGTCCTTCTCCAGCGCCTCCAGCTTGTCCATGGTCGGAGTAGCCATCAGTACTTACGCTCCATCGGCTGGTAGCGGGTCTGGACGACCGGCTTGTAGTCGAGACGGATGGACTCGGTCCCGTCGTCGCCGACCTCGCGGTACGCCATGGTGTGGCGCATGAAGTTCACGTCGTCACGGTTGGGGAAGTCCTCGCGGTAGTGGCCGCCGCGGGACTCCTTGCGGGCCAGGGCGCTCGTCGCCATGACCTCGGCCAGGTCGAGCAGGTTGCCCAGCTCGATGGCCTCGAGCAGGTCGGTGTTGAACCGCTTGCCCTTGTCCTGGATCGCCACGTTCCTGTAGCGCTCGCGCAGCTCGCCGATCTTCTCGACGGCCGTCTTGATCGTCTGCTCGGTGCGGAACACCATGACGTTGGCGTCCATGGTCTCCTGCAGCTCCTTGCGGATGTCGGCCACCCGCTCGCTGCCCGTCGACTCGCGCAGCCGCTCGACCTGCTCCTCGACGAACGCGGCCGGGTTCTCCGGCAGTTCGACGAACTCGGCGTCCTTGGCGTACTCGGCGGCGGCGATGCCCGCGCGGCGCCCGAAGACGTTGATGTCGAGCAGCGAGTTGGTGCCCAGGCGGTTGGCGCCGTGGACGGAGACGCAGGCGACCTCGCCCGCCGCGTACAGGCCGGGCACGACCGTGGTGTTGTCCGCCAGGACCTCACCCTCGACGTTGGTCGGGATGCCGCCCATGGCGTAGTGCGCGGTCGGCTGGATCGGGATCGGGTCCGTGTACGGCTCGATCCCGAGGTAGGTGCGCGCGAACTCCGTGATGTCGGGCAGCTTGGCGTCCAGCTGCTCCGGCGGGAGGTGGGTCAGGTCCAGGTACACGTGGTCGCCCTCGGGGCCGCAGCCGCGGCCCTCGCGGATCTCCGTGTAGATGGAGCGGGAGACCACGTCACGCGAGGCGAGGTCCTTCATGACGGGCGCGTACTTCTCCATGAAGCGCTCGCCGTCCTTGTTGCGCAGGATGCCGCCCTCACCGCGGGCGCCCTCCGTGAGCAGGATGCCCATGCGCCAGATGCCGGTCGGGTGGAACTGGAAGAACTCCATGTCCTCCAGCGGCAGGCCGCGCCGGTAGACCGCCGCCTGGCCGTCGCCGGTCAGCGTGTGGGCGTTGGACGTCACCTTGAAGAACTTGCCGGTGCCGCCGGACGCGTAGATGACCGCCTTGGCCTGGAAGATGTGGATCTCGCCGGTGGCCAGCTCGTAGGCGACCACACCGGCGGACTTCCTGACCCCGTCCTGCTCGACGAGCAGCTGGTCCAGGACGTAGAACTCGTTGAAGAACTCCACGCCCTCCTTCACGCAGTTCTGGTACAGCGTCTGGAGGATCATGTGGCCCGTGCGGTCGGCCGCGTAGCAGGAGCGGCGCACCGGCGCCTCACCGTGGTTGCGGCTGTGACCGCCGAAGCGGCGCTGGTCGATGGTGCCGTCCGGGGTGCGGTTGAACGGCAGGCCCATCTTCTCCAGGTCGAGGACCGAGTCGATGGCCTCCTTCGCGAGGATCTCCGCGGCGTCCTGGTCGACCAGGTAGTCGCCGCCCTTGATCGTGTCGAAGGTGTGCCACTCCCAGTTGTCCTCCTCCACGTTGGCCAGCGCGGCGGCCATACCGCCCTGCGCGGCGCCCGTGTGGGAGCGGGTGGGGTACAGCTTGGTCAGCACGGCGGTGCGGCTGCGCTTGGTCGACTCGATGGCCGCGCGCATGCCGGCGCCGCCCGCGCCGACGATGACGGTGTCGTACTTGTGGATCTTCACTCAGGTTCTCCTAGCGGCCCGGCGCTGACTTCGGCCTCGCGCCGGGTTGCCACCCGGCCGGGGGTCCGGGGGTGTCCCCCGGGCAGACGCAGCACGGTTCGCTCGCCTCGGCTTTAACGGATGTTCGGGTCGAAGGTGAAGATCACCAGCGTGCCCAGCAGGACGGTGAACACCGTCGCGGAGTACAGCACACCCTTGAGCCACATACGGGTGCCCGCGCGCTCGGCGTAGTCGTTGATGACCGTGCGCAGCCCGTTGGCGCCGTGCAGCATCGCCAGCCACAGCATCAGCAGGTCCCAGAACTGCCAGAACGGGGACGCCCAGCGGCCCGCGATGAACGCGAAACCGACCTTGGAGACGCCGCCGTCGAGCACGAGCTGGATCAGCAGGTGGCCGACGACCAGGACGATCAGGACGACACCCGACAGGCGCATGAACAGCCAGGCGATCATCTCGAAGTTGCCGCGCGTGGCGCGAGGCGTCTTCGAGGTGCGCTTGCGGGGGGCCTCGATGTACGGGGCCGGGTTGTCGACGTCGTAGAGCGAGACGCCCTCGACGGGGCCGACGCCGGACGTGCCGTCCGACTTGGTGAGGGTGGTGTCAGACATGTCTGGCCTCAGCTCCCGAACAGTTCACGGAATGCGTGGCCGAGCACCGGGTAGAGGGCCCCGACCATCAGGACGAACCAGAGGCCCACGACGGACCAGAGCATCTGCTTCTGGTAGCGCGGGCCCTTCGACCAGAAGTCGACGGCGATGACGCGAAGGCCGTTGAGCCCGTGGAAGAGGACGGCGGCGACGAGGCCGTACTCCATGAGCGCGACGATCGGCGTCTTGTAGGTACCCACGACTTTGTCGTACGCCTCGGGCGAGACGCGGACGAGAGAGGTGTCGAGGACGTGGACGAACAGGAAGAAGAAAATGAGGACACCGGTGACTCGGTGAGCCACCCACGACCACATGCCTTCCCGGCCGCGGTACAACGTTCCAGCCGGCACGGAAGAACCCTCCGGGAGCGGGGACTGGGGCCGGCCGGCTTCTCTGTCGGACGAGCCCGGCCGGGTACGGTCCACCGGCCGCTCGACATCGTATCGACGACCTGGCGGCTCGCCCGCGCGGGGGCCTGTGGTGTGATCGAACCGGCAATCAAACAGGCACGTACGGGCTATTGGTGACGGCTTCGCGCGGCACCGGGACATTGCGGACGAGCCGGGTCAGGCGCGCTCGGGCGAGTCGCCGCAGCTCGTCGGCGGCGCGCACCCGCTCGTCCTCCGGGTCGTTGTCCATCCGCTCGTACAGCGCGGCGAGCAGATGGTCGAGGGCCTCGCTGGGCGCGACACCGTCGAGGCAGATCACGAACGGGTGGCGGAACTTGCTCTCGTACGCGCCGTGCGCCGCGGCCAGCGCCGTGTACGCGGCCGAGTAGGCGGCGGCGTCCGGCGGCAGCGGCAGCTCCTCGCGGTCGAGCGCCTCGCCGATGTCCTCGGGGCTCAGGTCGTACGCCGCCTCGTCCGCCGCGGCGAGCAGCGCGTCGAGGTCCGGGTACGGGCGGTGCGCGGCGAGGCGGCGCGCCCAGGCGTGGCTGCCGCAGCACCCGAACAGGGCCTGCTCGGCGGCGGCGCGGGGCAGCGCGTTCAGCCGGCCGACGCCGCCATGGCCGCCGTGCGGCGCCGGCTGGGCCGGTATGGGCAGGCGGACCGGGGCGTGGGAGGGGCGGTGCGCGGGCAGCGGGGCCTCCGGCAAGAGGACAGACGGGACACGTGGGACAGGAGAGAGCAGAGAGGTGTGGGCGTAACCGTAGCGACGCTTGCTTGCATCAGTCCGACGGATGCGCGAATTTCACCCGTACGGGAGAGTTTGACATCGCGTGGTCGACGCGCGTGCGGCGCCCCGGCTGGTTACGGTCGGCGCGGAAGCTGTCCGTGAGCGGGGGCGAGGGCGAACGAGGTGCGGCATGGAGCGTGAACGCAAGACCCTGGTCGTGGCGAGCGCCGGGGTCGTGGCGGCCGGGGCCGTGGCCCTCACGGCGATCTTCTGGCCGCGCGGTGGCGACGACACCCAGGGGCGTTCGCCCTCCGGCGCCACGTCGTCGACCTCGGTCGCCCCCTCGCCCACTCCCTCGCCCACCCGTACGTACCCGCTCTCGAAGCCCCCGCGGACCATCCCCGCCGTGCGGGACTTCGCCCCGGCCCGCGGCCCCGGCTGGAAGCCGCACGGCGGAAAGGTCGTCGTCGGCGACGACAAGCTGGCCGACGAGGGGCGCCTCACCGCCGGTGAACTCGGCCTGAAGTACGGCGGCAAGGCGGCGGCGGGCCCCGGCGACGTGGAACTGTCGCTCGGCGGCACGAGCGGCGCGTACGCCAAGAACCCCGAGTCGTACCGGATGACCGTGCGCGACGGAAAGGTGCGGATCACCGCGCCGACCGACACCGGGGTCTTCTACGGCACCCGCACGCTCAAGCAGGAGGTGCACGGCGGCGCCACCGCGCCCGAGGGCGTCGTCGACGACGCGCCCGCCAAGCCGCAGCGCGGCTTCATGCTGGACATCGCCCGCAAGTACTTCACGGCCGACTGGATCGAGGACCGCATCCGTGAACTCGGCGACCTGAAGTTCAACCAGCTCGGCCTGCACTTCTCCGACGATCAGGCGTTCCGCATCCAGTCCGACACCCACCCGGAGGTCGTCGCAGCCCAGCACCTCACCAAGGCGCAGGTGCGGCAGATCCTGGCGGTCGCCGCCGAGCGGCATGTGACGGTCGTGCCGGAGATCGACTCGCCCGGCCACCTCGGCGCCGTCATCGCGGCCCACCCAGACCTCCAGCTGCGCGACGCGAGCGGGACGGCGCAGCGCGGGGCCGTCGACATCTCGAAGCCCGCCGCCGCGAAGATCGTCGACGACCTGCTCAAGGAGTACGCGCAGCTGTTCAAGGGCGCCTACTGGCACCTGGGCGGCGACGAGTACCGGGCCCTGACGGTGAAGGACCCCGAGGCGTCCTATCCGCAGCTGGCCGCCGCGGCGCGGCAGAAGTACGGGGCGAACGCGCGCGTGCAGGACCTCGCGCAGGGCTGGCTCAACGACCGCGTGAAGACCATGGCGCCCTACGACCGGAAGCTGAAGGCATGGAACGACGGGTTCTACACCGGCGGCGTCGTCACCGCCGACAAGAACCTGGAGGTCGCCTACTGGACCGGCAAGGAGATCGGGGCACGCCTGCCGGTGTCGTACCTGAGCGAGGGCCGCAGACTCACCAACTACAACGACGAGTTCCTCTACTACGTCCTCGGCCAGCCCAACGACTTCACGTACCCGACCGGGCAGCGCATCTACGAGAGCTGGACGCCGCTCGTGGTGCGCGGCACGACGCCGGTGCCCGCCAAGTACGACGGCCAGATCCTCGGCGGGACCTTCGCCGTCTGGTGCGACCTCTCGGGCGCGCAGACGCAGGCGCAGGTCGCGGCCGGAATCCGGATGCCGCTGCGGGCGACGGTGCAGAAGCTGTGGGACCCGGGCAAGCCGGGGCTCACGTGGACGGGGTTCGTGGCCCTGGCGCAGAAGCTGGGCGGCTGACCGGGCGCGCGGGGCCGGGCGCGCGCTTTCGGTGGCGCGGGCCCGGCGCCGTGTGGTCTGTTCGGGCATGGGCTACTGGGGGTACTACGTCGTGGCCAGGAGCGAGCGGCCGCTCGGTGAGCTGGCCACGCTCGGGGGCCTGCGCGACGAGCTGACGCTGCTTGAGGAGCGACCCGGACAGTGGCAGGTGTGGGAGTGCGGCTGCGGCCCTTCCCCCGGCGGTGGCCCGGGCGGCGAGCCGCGTGACGTGGGCAGCATGAACGCGCTGGCCGCCGAGACGGGGGCGCCCGCCCTGTTCGCGTACGTCGTGGACTCGGTGTGCGCGGTGGTGGAGTGCGCGACGCCCGGGGCGGGGTATGGGCGACGTGTCTGGGCCGTGCGGCGATGGCCGGTTTCCTCGGCGTGGACGAGCGCGCGCTGGAGGACTATTTCCAGCCACCGCGGGAGGCGGCCGAGCGGGCCGTGGCGTGGGCGGCGGAGTGCGGTCGCGAGGCAGCGGCGGGGCCGCTGCTCGCCGTGCTGCGCGAGGAGGTCGAGCCGTCGGCGGAGGAACAGTTCTTCCGGTTCCTCGACCGGCTCGGAGTGTGACGGAGTGAGCGCGCTGTGACGTTCCGGCGCGGCGCGGCGCAGTATGTCGCGTAGTCCGTAAGAGGAAGAGCAGGGTCCGCGTCGGGAGGCGTACGTCCATGAGCCTGAGCCTGGTCGAACTGATCACGCAGGCCGATGAGCCGAGCCTCGCCGCCTCCGGTCTCGCCTGCCTCGACCGCTGTCTGCCGCTGCTCGGCTCCGACGCCGGTGACGACGAGGTGCTGCGACCTCTGTGGGCGAGCCTCGCCGCGGGCGGCACCGACTGGGCCGAGCGGCTGACCGCCGCGCGCGGCGTCCTTGACGCGGGCGAACCCGACGCGGCCGGTGGTGAGGCCGCGCAGCTGGTGCGGCGGATGCTCGACGCGGCGCCGAGCGAGGCGTCCGGCGGCGCGTGGCGCGGCTGGGCCGACGCGTGCTCGGTGGCGTCGTTGCAGGTCCACCGCATGCTGGACGCGGCCGACGACGGTGACGGCGCCCCCTGCGTGACCGCCCGGCGGGAGGGTCGCAGTGAGCCGATGTCCCCGCTGGCCGACGCGGAACTGCGCCGCCAGACCAAGATCCTCCAGCTTCTCGCCGCGGGCGGCCCGACCGGACTTCGCCAGGCCCTGGACGTCTCCACCGAGGGTCGCCGCGTGCTGCGTGCGGCGGTGTCGCGGCGGGCGCGCAGCGGTGCGTGACGCCGCGTAACAGCAGGTGACCGAGGCGGGCGGCGCGCGCACGGGCGCGGCCCCGGCCGCCCCCTCCCGCGGCCGGGGCCGTGCCCGCAAGCCGTAGTGAGTAGCCCACGCGCGCACCGGGGCGCAAGCGATGGCGCGAAACGGGCGTTCGGGCGGAGTATGGAGACGTCGCGATTGATCCGGCCATATCGTATCGACCTAGGGGGCCAGCATCATGGCCGAAAGTCGTCGTCCCGGAGCGCCGCTCGCGCATTCCGGACCGCCGCCGCCCGCACACCCCGATCCGCGGCGGTGGTGGGTCCTTGTCGTGATCTCCCTCGCGCAGCTCATGGTCGTTCTGGACATGACGATCGTGAATATCGCCCTTCCCTCCGCCCAGACGGATCTGCACATCTCCGACGGAAACCGTCAGTGGGTGATCACCGCCTACACCCTCGCCTTCGGCGGCCTGCTGCTGCTCGGCGGCCGCATCAGCGACCTCGTGGGCCGCAAACTCGCCTTCTGCACAGGTCTGTTGGCGTTCGCCGGTGCCTCGGCGCTGGGCGGCGCGGCGGTCAGCTCCGGCATGCTGTTCGGGGCGCGTGCCCTGCAGGGCGCGTTCGCCGCGCTGCTCGCACCCGCCGCGCTGTCGTTGCTCGCCACCACGTTCACCGAGCCACGTGAACGCAGCCGCGCCTTCGGCGTGTTCGGCGCGATCGTCGGCGCGGGCGCGGCGATCGGCCTGCTCGCGGGCGGCTTCCTCACCCAGTACCTGAACTGGCGCTGGAGCCTCTACGTGAACGTGCCCATCGCGCTGGTCGCCTTCCTCGGCGCGCTCGCCCTGCTGCATCCGGGCGGGCGCCGCGAGGACGCCCACCTCGACGTGCCCGGTGCGGTGCTCGGCTGCGCCGGGATGCTCGCGATCGTCTACGGCTTCTCGGAGGCCGAGTCCCGCTCCTGGGGCGACAGCCTGGTCCTGTCGATGCTCGGCGCGGGCGTGGCGCTGCTGCTCGCCTTCGGCCTGTGGCAGTCCCGTGCGCGGGTGCCGCTCCTCCCGATCTCGGTGATCCGCGACCGTCAGCGCATCGGGGCGTTCCTGACGATCCTGTTCGTCACGATCGGCCTGTTCGGCGTCTTCCTGTTCCTGACCTACTACATGCAGCGCGTGCTCGGCTGGTCGCCGGTCAAGACGGGCGTCGCCTATCTGCCCATCACCGTCGGCATGATCATCGGCTCCACGCAGGTCGCGGCGCGACTCCTGCACCGTGTCCCGCCGCGCACCCTGATCGCGCCGGGCCTGCTCGTCGCCGCGGGCGGCCTGGCGATCATCGCCCAGGTGGGGACCGAGCCCGCGTACGTCTCCCACGTGCTGCCCGCCATGCTGCTGCTCGGTCTCGGCATGGGCACGGCGATGATGACCTCGGTCTCCCTGGCGACGGGCAGCGTGGCACCGCAGGACGCGGGCGCCGCGTCGGCGACGTTCAACACGGCCCAGCAGGTGGGTGGTTCGATCGGCACGGCGCTGCTCAACACGATCGCCGCGAGCGTCACCACGCGCTACCTGACCGCGCACGCGGGACCGGGGGTCGACCGCCGCGCTCTGGCCGCCCAGGCGACGGTGCACGGCTTCAACGTCGCGTCGTGGTGGGCGATGGCGTCCGTGCTGCTCGGCGCGCTGGTCGCCGCGCTCGTCGTGAACGCGCCGCGCGCCCCGGTGCCGGGGGACGGCGGCCGGGGCGCGCGGCGGGCGATGGACGAGAAGGAGCCGCACGTGGCCTGAGCGCGCGCGGCCGCCTTCCCCGACCGGTCGGGCCGGACAGCCCCTGAGGCGCCGGAGATCCACCGAACACGGGCATATGCGCAAAGCAAGGTAAAGAGAGGTAAAGCGGGCGAACCGCTCTGCAAAATATATGTTTTGCCTCTGTATCGGCTCCCTCGGGCGGGTGAATACGCGCGGGCCGCGCGGCCATGATCGTTCTAGGTTCGGCAGTGATCGGCTCATGCCGCAGTCCGCACTGGAGAGGTCATGCCCCCCACCTCTGTCCCTGGTCACTCCGACACCACGTACGAAACGACGTACGACACCGCGTTCCCGCGCGACGAGTCCGCGCCGCGCGCCGTCTACGACGCCATCCGCGACGAACTCCTCCTCGACGGCCGAAGCCGCCTCAACCTCGCCACGTTCGGCACCACGTGGATGGAGGACGAGGCCCGCCTCCTGATGGCCGAGACCGCGGACAAGAACCTCGTCGACACCGACGAGTACCCGCAGGTCGCCGACATGGAGGCACGCTGTGTACGGATGCTCGCCGACCTCTGGCACGCCCCCGACCCGGCCCGCGCCACCGGCTGTTCGACGACCGGCTCAAGCGAGGCCGCGATGCTGGCCGCTCTCGCCCTCAAACGCCGCTGGGAGCACCGGCGGCGGGCCGCGGGCCGCGACACCGAACGCCCGAACATCGTCGCGGGCGCCAACGTCCAGGTCTGCTGGAAGAAGTTCTGCTCGTACTTCGCAGTGGAGCCGCGCCTGGTCCCGCTGGCGCCCGGCCGCCTCCACCTCACCCCGGAGATGCTCGCCCAGTACTGCGACGACCGCACCATCGGGGTCGTCGGCATCCTCGGCTCGACCTTCGACGGCTCGTACGAACCCATCGCCGATCTCTGCCTCGCACTTGACGGCATCGAGCGGGCCACGGGTCACGACATCCCGGTCCACGTCGACGGTGCGTCCGGTGCCATGGTCGCCCCGTTCCTCGACCCCGACCTGCTCTGGGACTTCCGCCTGGGGCGGGTCGCGTCGATCAACACGTCGGGCCACAAGTACGGGCAGGTCTTCCCCGGCATCGGCTGGGCGCTGTGGCGCGACAAGGAGGCGCTCCCGGCCGACCTGGTGCACCATGTGGACTACCTGGGCGGCGAGATGACCACCTTCTCCCTCACCTTCACACGCTCCGCCTCCCATGTGGCCGCGCAGTACTACACCTTCCACCGCTACGGCCACGAGGGCCTGCGCCGTCTCCATCTCGCCTCGCGCCGCACGGCCCGGGGCCTGGCGGCGGGCATCGCCGAGCTCGCCCCCTTCGAACTGCTCACGGACGGCAGCGAGTTGCCCGCCTTCGCGTTCCGCCTCACGGACCGGGCCCACGCCCGCGGCCTGCACGAGCGCGGTATCGCGCTGGCCATGCGCGCCCGGGGCTGGCAGGTCCCGGCGTACCCGCTGCCCGCGGGCGTCTCCGACACATGGGCGCTGCGTGTCGTGGTGCGCACGGGCTTCACCCCTCGCCTGGCCGCCCTCTTCCTGGACGATCTGCGGCAGGCGGTACGGACGTTGGGCGGGGCGGTTCCGGGGGTGGTGGGGGAGTTGGAGGAACTGGTGCCTGCGGTGGGGTGAGCGCGGGGCGGGGCGTGGCCGGAGGGGGCGGGGGCGAGGCGACGGTGGGGTATTCGGGTGTTTCGCGGCGGTATAGGTGTTCGCTCGCGGCTGCGCTGGTAGGTGCTGTATAACCGGCCCGCTCCTGGAATCCCCACCCGAAAGGGTCTCTTCGTGCTGCCTGGAATCGGATCCCGTTCCCGTGTGTGCCGCGCCGTGGCAACCGTCGGCGTCGCCGCCGCACTTCTGTCCGCGTGCGGCGGCGGGTCCGCCACGTCCGCGTCGGATGCCGTGTCGCCCGACGACAAGGGGGCGGCGGACGGCACGGCGTCGCCATCCGCGTCCGCCTCCGCCGACGCCTCCGCCGGCCCGTCCGCCGGTCCGTCCGTCTCCGCGAGCAGATCGGCGTCCGCCACCCCGTCCGCCGCGCCCTCCGCCGCCCGCGCGTCCGCCAGGGCGACCTCCTCGGGGTCGGGGTCCGGTTCGAGCGGCCGGAGTGGCGCCGCCGCCTCCTCCACCACCAGGACCACCGCCCCGGCCCCCGCCTCGACCCCGCACTTCCCGGTCCCCGTCACCGTGGGCGACGCCACCCAGGTCATCACGGTGAGGGCCAGCGGCTCGTACGCCACTGTCACCGCCTGGGCGAAGGGGGCGGGCGGGTGGAAGTCCGTGCTGTCGACGACCGCCGCGCGCGTCGGTTCCCACGGTGTCGTCGACGGGTCCACCCGGAAGCAGGGCACGTACACCACGCCCTCCGGCACGTACACCATCACCGAGGGGTTCGGCGTGGACGCCGGCGGCACCGCCATGCCGTACACGCGGCTCGACGACACCCTGTGGTGGGACGAGGACCCCGACTCGAAGTACTACAACTCGATGCACACCGCCGCCGGTGCCGACTTCCCGCTCACCGAGAGCGGCGCCGACGGCAGCGAGCACCTCATCGACCACCAGCCCCAGTACGACAAGGCCCTGGTCATCAACTTCAACCGCTGGCCCGCGGTGCCCGGCCGGGGCGCGGGTATCTTCCTGCACATCAACGGGTCCGGGGCGACGGCCGGTTGCGTGTCCGTGCCCGCGTCGACGATGGACCAGATCATGGGCTGGATCAAGCCGGGGGCGCACCCGCGGATCGCCATCGGGTGACGTGCCTCGCGTGGGGCGCCCGCGCCCGGTCCCTCGCCTGTGCGGGCGAGGGACCCGCGGCCTCGACTACACCGGCGGTCCGCTGATGTAGTGGCCGTACTTGTCGTAGGGCCAGGCGTTGGCGACGCAGCCGTGCAGGCCCTTGATCTGCTGCATCATCGCCGGAGCCGGCTTGCCGGGGCCGGGGCAGCCCTCGTGGCCGTGGCCGATGCGGTGGCCGACCTCGTGGTTGATGATCAGCGCGCGGTACTCGGTGATCGGGCCGGGGAACTGCGGGGAGCCGAGCACCCAGCGCTTCAGGTTGACCACCACGTCGGTGCCCACGCTGCAGTCCAGCTCGCCGTGCGTGTCGAGACCGGCCGCGCCGCAGATGCGGTCCACGGTGCCCGGCGTCGCGATCTT
Source organism: Streptomyces beihaiensis (assembly GCF_026274175.1). Classification (GTDB taxonomy): domain Bacteria; phylum Actinomycetota; class Actinomycetes; order Streptomycetales; family Streptomycetaceae; genus Streptomyces; species Streptomyces beihaiensis. Next base: position 2,571 of record NZ_JAPHNL010000028.1, on the reverse strand, counting down.
CACCACGAAGTCGTACGAGCCCGAACTGACCAGCTTGAACGAGTCCACCCCGTCGCGGGTCCAGCCCCGCCGGTCGCCCAGCACCGAAGCGATGTAGGTCGCCGCGCTCTTCGCCGAGACGTCGATGCCGTCCTCCACCATCACCTTGTACCGGCGCACCCTGCTGCCCGTGCCGACCACGGTGCCGTCGGCCTGTGCGGTGGTGAACGTTCCCGGCCCCGTGGCCGGGACGGGGATCGTGCCGGTGCCCGACGAGTGCGACGGTGACGCCGACGGTGTGGACGACTTCTTCGGCTTCTTCGGCTTCGACGACGGTGAGGACGAGGGTGACGGCGACCGCGATGTGCTGGGGGAGGACGTCGCACCGCCGTCCGACGGGCCGTCCACGTGGTTCTCGAACTCCGCGGCCCGCCGCGCCGCGTCGCGATCGTCCTGCCAGTGGGCCACGGCCGCGCCGGAGGCGAGCATCACGGCAGTGAGGGCGAGCCCTGCCGGAAGGAGCCGGGTGAGACGGCGGCGGCGTCGGTCGGGCGCGCGTTCGGCTTGCCGCTTTCCCACGGCAGACCCCCCTGTGGTTCAGAAGTACGGAAGCTCTGGCCAAGAACCCCCCTCGACCAGGGCAAACCTTTAATTCGGCTAATACGACAAATCTCTAACAGGCGGAGCGTGATCGGGTCAATCATGTGCTCGAACCGCCATATTTCGGCATTCGCGATACATGCCTCCGCACCCCGTGCCGGAGTGCAGACTCCCAAGCCGGCCCGAGGGTTGTACGGGATTCATGGATTCGTCATGTGAGAAGCGACATGTGCGAGACCCGTGACAGCCGTGGTGACCGGCCCGCTGGGGGAGTGCGGGAAGTACCGGGAGCGGGTGCTTCCCCGTGACCGGACCAAAGGTGGGGACAGCACATGCGTGAGGGCGAGCCGGCGCGGCAGGGCGAGCATCGGGCGGCCGACATGCGAAGACACGCGGCCGCGCTGGTCGCGCGCGTCGCGTCCGCGCGGGTCCCGCTCGACTACTCCGTGGCGAGCCTGCGCGTCGTCGACTTCCTCATCGAGGGGATGCGCAAGGGCAGTTCGGGCGACCCGGCCGACCCGGCCGCACGACGGGCCCGTACCCAAGCCGTGCTCGACAGCCTCGGGGCGTACGTGGGTGAGGTGCTGGTGCGGCGGGCCGGAGCCGTGTGGGTGGACCTCGACGACGAGCACCGCGCCTACTTCGGGCGCACCGTCGGCGTGCGGATGCCCGACGGGCGGGTGTGGAACCCCCTGGGCAAGGTCGTCAACCGCTACGAGGCCGGGCCCGAGGAGTCCCTCCAGACCTTCTACCTGACCCTGCCGGGCAGACACCGCGCATGTGCCGCGCTGTGACCGGTTCGGCCGGACCGGCCGGACCGGCCGAACCGGTCACAGCGCGACGGTGAGGCGGCCGCCGACGGCATGTGACGTTTTGCTGTGCGCGGGCGCTGAGGGGCATGTGGGGCTCAGGCCGCGCGAGCACGTGGCCATTACACATACCCGTACAAACGGCCGTGCACATGGCCGTACAACAGGACGTACGAAGAGGACATCGGTTGGGCCAGGGAGCGGAATCCCGGCGTGCGCAGGCCAACGACGGGGAGCTGGGCGCGGCCGTCGCACGGGCCCAAGAAGGCGACGAGGCGGCGTTCGCCGTGGCCTACCGGCTGGTGCAGCCGGGGCTGCTCGGCTATCTGCGCGGGCTCGTCGGTGACGAGGCGGAGGACGTCGCCGCCGACGCGTGGCTGGAGATCGCCCGCGACCTGGGCCGGTTCCGCGGCGACGGCGCCGGCTTCCGCGGCTGGACCGCGACCATCGCCCGGCACCGCGCCATCGACCTGCTGCGACGGCAGAAGGTCCGCCCGAGACCGGCCGTCCTGGAGCAGGACATGCTCGACCTGCCCGGCGGGCGCCACACCGAGGAGCAGGTCTTCGAGACCATCTCCACGCAACGCGTCCTCGCCCTCATCGCCGAACTCCCGCGCGACCAGGGCGAAGCGGTCCTGCTGCGCGTCGTCGTCGGCCTCGACGGGCCCTCCGCCGCGCGCGTCCTGGGGAAGCGGCCGGGAGCCGTGCGCACGGCGGCGTACCGCGGGCTCAAGCGGCTGGCGCGGCAGCTCGGTGTGACGGAAGACAGGCCGGGCGCGCTGGGGGAGTCGAGATGAATGACAAGACCTCGCGGCCGGACGGTTCCGGCCCTGGCCCCGGCTCCCGCGCCGCCGACCGTGCGACCGTCGGCGAGCTGCTCGCGGCGGCCGTCCGCCCGAGCGCGCCGGACGCGGCGGCCGAGCGGCGCGCGGTCGACGCGTTCTGTGCCGCGCGTGACTCCGGCGTGTCGCACGCCCGGACCCGGCGCCGCGACGACTGGCGCCCGCGCCGCCGCCGCAGGGTGTGGTCGGCGCGGACGGCGGTCGGCGCGGTCCTGGCGAGCCTCACCGTCGGCGGGGTCGCGATGGCCGCGATCGGCGGCTCGGGCGGCTTCGGTGGCTCGGGCGGTGCCGACGGCAGGCCCGGCACGCCGCGCCCCGGCAGCAGCGCGAGCGCCGGCGAG
>NZ_JAPHNL010000027.1 GCF_026274175.1 Streptomyces beihaiensis | reverse complement strand
CGGCTCGGCGCCGCGGGCCGCGCCCGGGTCCTGGAGCGCTTCACCTGGGCGCGCGCCGCCCAGGGCACGGCCGAGCTGTACCGGGAGGCGATCGACGCCGCCCGCGGCATCCCCGTAGCCGTACGACCGCAATCGCAGACCCCCACCGAAAGCAGGGCCACGTGCTGACCGTCGACTTCACCCGTTTCCCGCTGGCCGCGGGCGACCGCGTCCTCGACCTCGGCTGCGGAGCCGGACGGCACGCCTTCGAGTGCTACCGGCGGGGGGCCCAGGTCGTCGCCCTCGACCAGAACGGCGAGGAGATCCGCGAGGTCGCCAAGTGGTTCGCCGCGATGAAGGAGGCCGGGGAGGCCCCGGCGGGCGCCACCGCCACGGCCATGGAGGGCGACGCGCTCAACCTCCCCTTCCCCGACGCCTCGTTCGACGTCGTCATCATCAGCGAGGTCATGGAGCACATCCCGGACGACAAGGGCGTACTCGCGGAAATGGTGCGAGTGCTGAAGCCGGGCGGCCGCATCGCCGTCACCGTGCCCCGCTACGGCCCCGAGAAGGTCTGCTGGGCGCTGTCCGACGAGTACCACGAGGTCGAGGGCGGCCACATCCGGATCTACAAGGCCGACGAACTCCTCGGCAGGATGCGCGAGGCCGGCCTCAAGCCGTACGGCACCCACCACGCGCACGCGCTGCACTCGCCGTACTGGTGGCTCAAGTGCGCGTTCGGCGTCGACAACGACAAGGCGCTGCCGGTGAGGGCGTACCACAAGCTGCTCGTCTGGGACATCATGAAGAAGCCGGCCCTGACCCGGGTCGCCGAGCAGCTGCTCAACCCGGTCGTCGGCAAGAGCTTCGTCGCCTACGCCACCAAACCGCACCTGGCGGAGGCCGCCGCCGGGACCGACGCCGGGGCCACTGAGTGAGCAGCCCCGAGCGGACCGGACGGACCGAACTGCTCGTCCTGCCCGGTGTCCTGACGGCCGATCAGGCGGCGCACACGGTACGGGGCATTCTGGCCGTCCAGCGCCCCGACGGCGCCATGCCGTGGTACCGCGGCCACCACCTCGACCCCTGGGACCACACCGAGGCCGCCATGGCGCTCGACGTGGCAGGCGAACACGAGGCCGCCGAGCGCGCCTACGCCTGGCTCGCCCGCCACCAGAACGACGACGGCTCCTGGTACGCCGCCTACCACGACGGCGACGCCACCGACGTCACCGACCGGGGCCGCGAGTCCAACTTCGTCGCGTACGTGGCCGTCGGCGTCTGGCACCACTACCTCTCCACGGGCGACGACGCCTTCCTGGACCGGATGTGGCCGGTGGTGTGCGCGGCGATCGAGTGGGTGCTGCGGCTGCAACAGCCCGGCGGCCAGATCGGCTGGAAGCGCGAGCAGGACGGGACGCCGGTGAACGACGCCCTCCTGACCGGCAGCTCATCGATCCACCACGCCCTGCGCTGCGCCCTCGCCATCGCGGAGGCGAGGGAAGCCCCCCAGCCCGACTGGGAGCTGGCGGTCGGCGCGCTCGGCCACGCCGTCCGCCGCCATCAGGACCGTTTCCTGGACAAGAGCCGCTACTCGATGGACTGGTACTACCCGGTCCTCGGCGGCGCCCTGACAGGCTCCGAGGCGCAGGCGCGCATCGAGGCGGACTGGGACCGTTTCGTCGTACCCGGCCTCGGCGTGCGCTGCGTCGTCCCCAACCCGTGGGTCACCGGCGGCGAGAGCGCGGAACTGGCCCTGGCCCTGTGGGCGATCGGCGAGTCCGACCGCGCCCTGACGATCCTCAAGGACATCCAGCACCTGCGTGACCCGCGCACCGGCCTGTACTGGACCGGTTACGTCTTCGAGGACCGCGCGATCTGGCCCGAGGAACTGACGACCTGGACCGCGGGTTCGGTCCTGCTGGCGGTGGCGGCCCTCGGCGGCGACGAGGCCACCTGCGAGGTGTTCGGCGGGACACAGCTGCCGTCCGGCGTCGAGCCGGACTGCTGCGAACCGGGGACAGATGCCTGAGCGTGATCGCCCGAGTGGCGCAGCCGGGCGGGGCGGGTGACGCTGCGGGAAGTGCAGTCTCCGCCCGGAGGTACCAGTGGACACCCGACACGCTCGCCCGCTCAGCGCCCTTCCGGTACGCCGCCTGATCGTCGCCGTGCTGATGTGCGGCGCCCTGCTCGGCGGCACCGTGGCGTGCGGCGGCTCGTCGAACACGGGGAAGACCGTGAACGACGTCGTCAACGCGGCCGCCACCCCGAGTGCCACCAGCTCCGCCGAACGCCAGAAGTTCGCCAAGACCCGCTTCGTGGCCAACGCGGGCCTCGCCGCCGGCGCCACCTACCAGTGGATCGTGAAGCCGTGGAAGGCGGGGAAGTTCAAGAAGGGTGCGAGTGGCCGCAAGTGGGCCCTGGTCAAGGCGGGCGTCGCGGGCGCGTTCACGTACAACCGGCTCAAGGCCGCGGTGAACAACGCGAAGGGTGATCCGACCCTGTCGAAGGCGGTCGCGCCGCTGTCGGCGGGCATCGACTCGCTCAAGGACCTGCCGAAGAAGCTGCGCAAGGGCGACGGCGTCGACTCGGTGGCCGGCTCGTTCAACGACATGATCAGCAACGTCAAGGACGCGGGCAGGAGCGCGGGCGCGACGGTGACGGACAAGGTTCCGTCGGCGAAGGAGCTGGCGAAGGGCTCGTAGACGGCCGGGTCCGATCCCTTACGGGGCAATACAACTAGGAGTTGAGCTCCGCCAGCACCCGCAGCGTGACAGGGTCCGGTGACAGGACGAGCAGGTCCGTCACCGGGCCCTTGCGCCACAGTTCGAGGCGCTCGGCGATCCGGGCGCGTGGACCGACGAGCGAGATCTCGTCGGCGAACGAGTCCGGCACGGCGAGCACGGCCTCCTCCCGGCGCCCGGCCGCGAACAGCTCCTGAATGCGCCGGGCTTCGGCCTCGAACCCCATCCTCGCCATGAGGTCGGCGTGGAAGTTGCGGGTGGCGTGGCCCATGCCGCCGATGTAGAAGCCGAGCATCGCCTTGACGGGCAGCAGCCCTTCGCCGATGTCGTCGCACACCTTGGCGCGGGCCATCGGCGCGATCATGAAGTTGTCGGTCAGGTCGGTGAGTGACGCCTCGTACACGTCGGTCCGGGTCGGTGACCAGTACAGCGGCAGCCAGCCGTCCGCGATCCGGGTCGTCTGCGCGATGTTCTTCGGACCTTCGGCGCCCAGCAGGATCGGCAGATCGGCGCGCAGAGGATGCGTGATCGGCTTGAGGGGCTTGCCGAGGCCGGTACCGTCGTCGCCCAGGTACGGGTGGGTGTGGAAGCGCCCGGCCGCCTCGACGGGCCCCTCGCGCCTGAGCACCTGCCGTACGACGTCCACGTACTCGCGCGTGGCGGTCAGCGGGGAGCGGGGGAACGGGCGCCCGTACCAGCCCTCCACGACCTGCGGCCCGGACAGGCCGAGGCCCAGCATCGTGCGGCCGCCGCAGAGGTGGTCGAGCGTGAGGGCGTGCATGGCCGTGGTGGTGGGGGAGCGGGCGGCCATCTGCGCGACGGCGGTGCCGAGGCGGATGCGGGAGGTGTGCGCGGCGAACCACGTCAGCGGCGTGAACGCGTCGCTGCCCCACGACTCGGCCGTCCATACGGAGTCGTAGCCCAGCTCCTCCGCGTCGCGGACGAGTTGGAGACGGCCGGGGTCGGGGCCGCGGCCCCAGTAGCCGAGTGCGAGTCCCAGGCGCATGCCGCCGCCCACCCTTTCTGATTGCCCGTCAGAAACGGTCCAGCGGCGGCGACTGTACGCGAAAGGCCCCTCGCCCGGAAGAGAGAAGGGCGAGGGGCCTCGGCGGCGACCGGTGACGATCGGTGGCGAGAGGGCGTCAGCCGCGCTGGATGCCCGTGGTGTCCTGCAGCACGCCGCGACGGCCGTCCTGCGTCTGGGCGACCAGGCCGGGGCCGCGCTGCTCGACCGCCAAGTACCAGGTGCCGGGGGCCAGTTCCGCGATCGGCGTCGGCGAGCCGTCCTCCCCGTACAGCGGGCGCGGCACCGGCACGGCGAACCAGAACGGCGAGAAGTCACCGGCGGGCTGTCCGCCCTGCGCGGGCGCCGGTGCGGCGGCCTGCTGCGGCTGGGGCTGAGCGCCCCCGTAGGGCTGGCCGGGGCCGGCCGGGCCGGGCTGGGCCAGCTGCGCGCCGTACGGCTGAGCGGGCTGCTGGGCGCCGGGGTAGCCGTAACCACCCTGCGGCTGGCCGCCGTAGGGGCTGACCGGCTGCGGGGCCTTGGGGGCGCCGACGAGCGGGGCCTTCAGGGCCGGGACGAGCGGGGTGGCGATGGCGGCGGCGGCCATGACCAGGGTGGCGACGAGGGAGAGGATGAGGCCGGTGCCCGCGCCGAAGCCGGAGTCGTTGCCGGAGCCGAGGTTGTTGAAGCCGCTGGCCGGGTCGAAGATGTTGCCCAGCGCGGACCACGCGGCGAGCACGCTGGCCGCGATGCCGAACTGGCCGAGGTCGATACCGGCGATCTTGCGCTGCTCCGGAAGCCCACGGCTCACCACGATGAGCGCGGCCCCGATGATGCCCGCCAGGACGACGCCCATCAGGATCGGGCCGCTCTCCCAGGAGTTGGGCAGGCTGACGCTGTCGGGCGCCCCGTCGATGGAATAGATATCGAGGAACGAGGCGATGAACAGCAACACCGCTGCTCCGATCACCACGCCGTCGCCTCGAGTGAGGGAGCGGATATTCACTACTTGATCCTTAGGTCCTACGTCGGTCGTCTCGTCATCGAAAGGAGGCGGCTCAAAGCACGGGGGTGGCCCCTCATCGTAGGGAGACACTATCGCCCGCGTGCCGACGGTGTCTGCCGAGATCCCGACCGTGACGGTCACCGCCGCAGGAAACTCATGATTCCCTCAGAGATGCCCTGCGCGGCCTTCTGGCGCCAGGCGCCGGAGGTCAGTCGGGCCGCGTCCCGGGGGTCCCGCATGTTGCCGCACTCGATGAAGACCTTGGGGACCGTGGAGAGGTTGAGGCCGCCGAGGTCGGAGCGGGTGTCGAGGCCCGTTCCGCCGCCGATGTAGTTCGACCGTGGCTCGCCGGTGACCTGGTGGAACGCGGTCCCGATGCGCTCGCCGAGGTCGCGGGAGGGCGCGACGATCGGGCGGGTGTCGGCGGCGCCCGCGTGCACCGCCGCGGGAAGGATCACATGGAACCCGCGGTTGCCCGCGGCGGAGCCGTCCGCATGGACGGAGACGACGGCGTCGGCGTGCGCCTTGTCGCCGATGCGGGCGCGCTCGTCGATGCACGGCCCCCAGGGGCGGTCGCCGTCCTGTGTGAGCTTCACCGTGGCGCCTTGTTTCTCCAGGATCGTACGCATCCGCCGCGCGACATCCAGGGTGAAACGGGCTTCCGTGTAACCGGCGTCGGTGGACGTGCCGGTGGTGTCGCACTCCTTGGACTCGTTGCCGATGTTCACGGTGCGATTGATATCGGTCGTATGCCGAAAGTTCCCCGGATTGTGACCGGGGTCGATGACGACGACTTTGCCCTTCAGGGGGAGCGGCACGGTGCCGTTCTTGGCGTCGTCCGTCGGCGACGGGCTGCCCGACGCGGGTGGCGTGGCCTTCTTCAGGGCACCCTCGCCCGTACCGCCGATCACCTGCCAGCCGAGCCACACCGCGGGCGCCGCCACGGCGAGCGCGGCGACCGTGACGAGAGCGGGGAGACGGCGGCGTCGGGGAACGCGGGGCGCATCGGGATCCGGACCTGTGTACGACACGTCCCCGACCCTAACGGTGGTCTCAGATCCCCGCGCCCGTCCGCCGCAGCACGCGCAGCGAGTCACACGCGCTGACCTCGCTGAACGCGCCGGATTCGAGGGCCCGCAGATACACCCGGTACGGTGCCTGGCCCGTCCACTCGTCGTGCTTGACCGGGAAAACGTCATGGATGACGAGCAGCCCGCCGTCCACGACATGCGGCGCCCAGCCCTCGTAGTCGGCGGTGGCGTGCTCGTCGGTGTGCCCGCCGTCGATGAACACGAGCCCCAACTTCCCGCCCCATACCCTCGCCACCTGCGGCGACCGCCCGACGAGCGCGACGACGTGCTCCTCAAGGCCGGCCGCGTGCAGGGTGCGCCGGAACGTCGGGAGCGTGTCCATCAGGCCGATCACCGGGTCCACGGTCTCCGGATCGTGGAAGTCCCACCCCGGCTGCTGCTCCTCGCTGCCGCGGTGGTGGTCGACGGTGAGCGCCGCGACCCCGGCCCGGCGGGCGGCGTCCGCCAGCAGGATCGTCGACCGCCCGCAGTACGTGCCGACCTCCAGGAGCGGCAGGCCGAGCGCCCCGGCGTCGACGGCCGCACGGTACAGCGCGAGCCCTTCGTCGACCGGCATGAATCCCTTGGCCCCCTCGAAGGCCGCGAGAACGTCCGGGGCGGGGCAGACGGCGTCGTTCGTCGTGGTCATGCCGGACATGGTGCCTTACCGGGGCCATCCGCCGTACGGCAGGCACGGTGACCGCGACGAACGGGCCCGTCTCCCCGGCGACTGCGGACCGGCGTGGCGGCCGCTCTGCTTTCGGTCGACTGGCCTTGGTTGCCGGGGCGCGGATCGGGGGGCCGGAAAGTGTCGCAGTGTTACGTAGAACTGCGACACTCTTCTGGGAGGGGGCTTTCGGGCTGGTGAGGGTGGGGTCGTGGTGTGCTCGCGCACACGCCGCCGCCGACTCTCTCTCAGACCCGGTCATCGTCGAACCGGAGCAACGTGAAGGGCCCCATCATCCCCGTGTGTCGCCCGACCGAGAACGGCAGCACCTGGATCTGCACCCATGGGTTCGCCGCGAAGTCCAACAGGTGAGCCAGTTGTTCGCGCATGACGGCTCGGCCGCTGAGAACGCAGCACCAAGCCCACGAGCCCCGAGAAGAACCCCTCCGTGCCCAGCGCGGCGTCCACCCGCTCGCTGAAATCCCTCGTCGGCACCTTCTTCGCGCACTCGATCTGGCCCACCAGGGAACCCGTACAGAAGATGATGTCGCCCAACTGCCCCAGGTTCAGCCCCGCCGCCTCCCTCCGGCGGCGCAACTCGAACCCGAAGTAGTCCAGCGGCGAGGCGCCGGGGTCCAGGTCTCGGCGGATGTTCGGCATGGGCGGTCACCCCGCTCGTGCAACGCCTCGCGGCGTTCCGATCAAGCCGTAGCCGAGCGTAATCGGCCCGCTCCACGCTGGTGGCACGAACCACGTAATCGACCAGCCCGAGGAGGGACTTGGGCTCTTCTACCGCCTCAGCTTCACCGTGGGTGAGCACAGCGTGCGGCACCTGCGGCGCATCCTGCGGTTGCACCTCGCGGCGTGGCACGACGGGCTCGCCGAGAGCGGGCGCGGCCTCACCGTCGTCGCCGAGGTCACCAGCCGGTGGGGCGTACCGCGGCACGGCGGGCCCGGTGGTGGGAAGACCGTCTGGTTCGAGTGCGACCGGCCCGCCACCGGGAAGCCGTGAGCGTCACGTCACCCGGCCGCCGGGGCCTGCGTCTCCAGCGCGCCGAGCGCCAGATCGAGGTCGACCGCGCGGTCCTCGCCGTGGTGCGTGGCGGCTGAGGCGCGCGGGGCGTGGCCGGGGGCCGTGGCGGCGAGGACGTACGAGCCGCCGGAGGGGACCGCGAGGGCGTAGCGGCCCTCCGGGTCGGTGAGCGCCGCTCCGGCCTGGCGGCCGCGCCGGTCGATCAAGGTCACCTTGGCCCGGTGCAGCGGGGCGCCCGCCGGGTCGAGGACGCGGCCGCGGAAGGCGGCGAGGGCCTCCTCGGCGCGGACCAGGTTGGCGTCCTCCTCGCTGCTGGCCCGCAGCTGCGTGTGCTGCGCCGCGGACGCGGCCCCCGCGCGGCGGCGGCCCGGCAGGAACACCGCGCACACCACGCCCAGCGCGACCGCGGCCGTGGCGATGAGGAAGGAGAGCCGGAAGCCGTGCATCGTCGGAACGGCGATGCCCTGCACATGGTTCGACGTGTTGGCCAGGACCATGCCGATGACCGCGGAGGACACCGACGTACCGATCGAGCGCATGAGGGTGTTGAGGCCGTTGGCCGCACCCGTCTCGGACGGGTCGACCGCGCCGACGATGAGCGCGGGCAGCGACGAGTACGCGAGACCGATGCCCGCGCCGACGACGACCGAGATGACGACGGTCTGCCAGGCGGCGTTCATGAGGCCGAGCCCGGCGCCGTAGCCGATCGCGATGATCACCATGCCGAGCAGCAGTGTCACCTTCGGGCCGAACTTGGCCGACAGGCGGGCGTAGACCGGCGCGGTGAACATCATCGTCAGGCCGAGCGGCGCCACGCACAGGCCCGCGACGACCATGGACTGACCGAGGCCGTAGCCGGTGGCCTTCGGCAGCTGGAGCAGCTGGGGGAGGACGAGCGAGATCGCGTAGAAGGCGACACCGACCATGATCGAGGCGAGGTTGGTGAGCAGCACCTCGCGGCGGGCCGTGGTGCGCAGGTCGACCAGCGGCGCGGCCATCCGCAGCTCCATCACGCCCCATGCGACGAGCACGACGACCGACGCGCCGAACAGGCCGAGCGTGGTGCCGCTCGACCAGCCCCAGTCGCTGCCCTTGGTGATGGGCAGGAGGAAGAGGACCAGGCCGAGCGAGAGGCCGATCGCGCCGATCAGGTCGAAGCGGCCCTCCGCGCGCAGCGGGCTCTCCGGGACGAGGGCGAGGGTCAGGGCGATCGAGAGGACGCCGAGACCGGCCGCACCGAAGAACAGGGCGTGCCAGTCGGCGTGCTGCGCGACGAACGCGGCGAGCGGCAGGCCGAGGCCGCCGCCGACGCCGATGGACGACGACATGAGGGCCATCGCCGAGCCGAGCTTCTCGCGCGGCAGCATGTCGCGCATCAGGCCGATGCCGAGGGGGATGGCGCCCATGGCGAAGCCCTGGAGCGCACGGCCGACGATCATGACGAGCAGCTGGTCGGTGAAGCCGCAGACGAGGGAGCCGACGACCATGATCGCGAGGCTGGCGAGCAGCATCCGGCGCTTGCCGAACAGGTCACCGAGCCGGCCCATGATCGGCGTGGCGACGGCGCCCGAGAGGAGGGTGGAGGTGATCACCCAGGTGGCGTTGGAGGGGGCGGTGCCGAGCAGCTCGGGCAGGTCCTTGATCACCGGCACGAGCAGCGTCTGCATGACGGCCACGACGATGCCGGCGAAGGCGAGTATGGGGACGACTCCGCCGGTGCGGCGGGCTGTGGTCGTCGGCTGGGACATTACGGAGGGCCTCCGGACGGCGGTCTCACGGCAGGAGAGGACAGGACTGGACAAGGCGGGATGGGGCAAGGCGGAACGGAACAAGGAGAAACGGAACAAGATGGAACGGAACAAGGCGGGATGAGGCAGGGCAGGAAAGGATGGACAGAACAGGACAGGACGGGACAGGGCGGGACAGGGCGGGACGGCAGGGTGAGACGGGACGGCATGGGGTGAGTGACGCTCGGTGGCGGCAGATCGCGTGTATGTCGAACCGGTTGGCTTGGGCGACTATTCCGGCGAATGTCGTACGACCCGGATTCTTGACTGTTTCATTACGTGAAACATCGCTCGGGCCGCACGTCCACGGCTGATCCGTAACCTCGGCGGCGTGGAACTGAGACACCTCACCGGCTTCGTGGCCGTCGCGGACGAATTGCACTTCGGCCGTGCCGCGGCGCGCCTGCACATCGCCCAGTCACCGCTGAGCCAGCAGATCAAGCTCCTCGAGCGCGACCTCGGGGTCCAGCTCTTCGAGCGGACCACCCGCTCCGTCCGCCTCACCCCGGCGGGCCGCGCCCTCCTGGAACCGGCCCGCCGCCTCCTCGCCGACGCGGAGACCCTGCGGCGAACCGTCCGTGCCGCGCACCTCGGCGAGACGGGGCGGGTGACCGTCGGGTTCGGCGGGGCCAGCGCGTACTCGGCGCTGCCCGCGCTCACCCGGGCCGTGAACTCCGAACTTCCGGGCGTGGAGCTGGTGTTGGAGGGGCAGATCTTCACCGGTGAGGCGCTCGCCCGGCTCACCGACGGCACCATCGACCTGGGCGTCGCGGCGCTCCCGGTCCGCCGGGGCATCACCGCCCGCGTCGTCCGCGCCGAACCGCTCGTCTGCGCCCTGCCCGAGGGGCACAGGCTGGCCGAGCGGGCCGGGGTGACCTTCGCCGATCTCGCGCACGAGCGGTTCGTCACGTTCCCCGTGGCGCGCGGCTCGGCCGTGCGGGAGGCGATGGTGCAGGGGTGCCACGACGCCGGATTCGCACCCCGTATCGCCCAGGAGGCGCCGGACTCGTACAACCTGCTGGCCCTGGTGGGGGCGGGGGTCGGCGTCGCCGTCGTGGTCGGTTCCGCGCGCTCGATCCACCTGGAGCACGTCGTGTTCCGGCCGCTGACCGGCCCCGGCGTGCCCGTCCTTCCCATCGCCCTCGCCTGGCGCACCGGAAACGACAGCGCCGCCCTCGCCGCCGTCCTGGGTGTCGCCGAGCGGGTGCTGCCCACGCCGCCGCCATCGGATTATGTGCCATAGCCGCGTACCGGGTGCCGGAATCAGTCTTGGACAGTACTTAATCCCGGGGGCAGAGTGATCCCCATGTCTCAGCCGTCCACCGGAGCCGCCGCGCCGCTCGCCGGAGCCGCCGCGCCGCTCGCCGGAGCCGCCGCGCCGCTCGCCGGAGCCGCCGCGCCGTCCGCCGGAGCCGCCGCGCCGCTCGCCGGGATCAAGGTCGTCGACCTGTCCAAGATCCTCGCGGGCCCCTACGCGACGATGTCCCTCGCCGACCTCGGCGCCGACGTGACCAAGGTCGAACACCCCGAAGGCGGCGACCCGACACGCCGCTGGGGCCCGCCGTTCCAGGGCGACGACGCCACGTACTACCTCGCGGCCAACCGCAACAAGCGGTCCGTGACCATCGACCTCAAGTCGCCCGACGGGCGGGCCGCCGTCGACCGGATGCTCGCCGACGCGGACGTCCTGGTGGAGAACTTCCGGCCGGGCAGCTCACTCGCCGAACTGTTCGACTACCGCGACCTCACCGCCCGCCACCCGCGCCTCGTCGTCCTCCACATCTCCGCCTTCGGCGACACCGGGCCGCTGCGCGACGAACCCGGCTACGACATGGTCGCCCAGGCCGCGGCCGGGCTCATGTCCCTCACCGGCGAGCCGGACGGCCCCCCGGTCAAGGCGGGCTTCGCCATGGGCGACCTCGGCGCCGCCCTGTTCGGCCTCATCGGTGTCACCTCCGCCCTGGTCGAGCGGGCGCGTACCGGCCGCGGCCAGTACGTCACCACCTCCCTCTACGAGACCCAGCTCGCCCTGCACGCCAACTGGGCCACCGCCCACTTCGCCACCGGCGAGCGCCCCACCCGCCTCGGCTCCGGCCACCCGAGCCTCGTCCCGTACCAGGCGTACGCGGCCGCCGACGGCCACTTCGTCATCGCGGTCGGCAACGACACCCTGTTCCGCGAGCTGTGCGCCGCCCTCGGCCTCGACTCCCTCGCCGCCGACCCCCGCTTCGGCACGAACGCCGCCCGCGTCACCAACAGGGCCGAACTGAACGCCCGGTTGGAGGCCGTCCTCGCCCGCCGCACCGTCGGTGAATGGTGTGACGCCCTCAAGGCGCGCGGCGTCCCCGTCGCGCCCATCCGCTCCCTCGACGAGGTCTACGCCTGCCCGCAGACCGAGGCCCTCGGCATCGTCCAGGAGGTCGACCACCCGGCAGCCGGGACCTTGCGCCAGGTCGCCTTCCCCGTCAGCTTCAACGGTGTGCGCCCCGCCGTCCGTACGGCGCCGCCCACCCTCGGCCAGCACAACTCACCGATGGACCAAGGAGTCTGAGACCGTCATGCCGTTCCCCGCGCTCGACCCGAACGACCCGCTCGCCCTCGAATCCCTCCTCACCGACGAGGAACGCGCCGTGCGCGACACGGTCCGCCAGTACCTCGACGCCAAGGTCGAGCCGCACATCGCCGACTGGTTCGAGGCGGGCGAACTGCCCGACCTGCCGGGCCTCGCCCGAGAGTTCGGCGCGATGGGCCTGCTCGGCATGCACCTGGAGGGGTACGGGTGTGCCGGGATGTCGGCGCGCGCGTACGGGATCGCCTGCCGCGAACTGGAGGCGACCGACTCGGGCCTGCGCTCCTTCGTCTCCGTACAGGGCTCCCTGGCCATGTTCGCCATCCACCGGTTCGGCTCTCAGGAGCAGAAGCGGGAGTGGCTGCCGCGGATGGCGGCGGGCGAGGCGATCGGCTGCTTCGGCCTGACCGAGCCCGACCACGGCTCCGACCCGGCGTCCATGGCGACGCGGGCCCGGCGCGACGGTGCAGACTGGATTCTCGACGGCCGCAAGATGTGGATCACGAACGGTTCGGTGTCGGCGGTGGCCGTGGTCTGGGCGCGGGACGATGAGGGCGTCGTGCGCGGCTTCGCCGTGCCCACCGACACCCCCGGCTTCTCGGCGCCGCTGATCAAGCACAAGATGTCGCTGCGGGCCTCGGTGACCAGCGAGCTGGTCCTGGACGGGGTACGGCTCCCGGCCTCCGCGCAGCTCCCCGGAGCCCGCGGCGTCGGCGCCCCGCTCACCTGCCTCAACGAGGCCCGCTACGGAATCGTGTGGGGCGTGACGGGCGCGGCCCGCTCGGCGTGGCAGTCGGCCCGCGCATACGCCTTGCAGCGCGAGCAGTTCGGCAAGCCGATCGCGGGGTTCCAGCTCACCCAGCAGAAACTCGTCGACATGGCCCTGGAACTCCACAAGGCCACCCTGACCGCCCTGCACCTCTCGGCGCTCAAGGACTCGGACGCCGGGGTGCACCCCGCGCAGATCAGTTTCGGCAAGCTCAACAACGTCCGCGAGGCCATCGAGATCTGCCGCACGGCCCGCACGATCCTCGGGGCCAACGGCGTCTCGCTCGAATACCCGGTGATCCGCCACGCCAACAACCTGGAGTCCGTGCTGACCTACGAGGGCACGACCGAGATGCACACCCTGGCACTCGGACAGGCGCTGACGGGCCACGCGGCCTTCCGCTGACCGCGCGCCCCTGCCATTATCTGACGCATCGTCAGGTAATGGCAGGAGGCCCCGCAGCCATGAAGTCGTACATCGCAGGCGTCGGCATGACCAGGTTCGAGAAGCCCGAGACGCGCAACTGGCAGTACTGGGACATGGCCAAGGAGGCGGGCACGGCGGCCCTGGCGGACGCCGGTGTGACCTACGAGGACGTCGAGCAGGTCCCCGTCGGCTACTGCTTCCAGCCGTCGACGGCCGGTCAACGGGCGGCGTACGAACTCGGATCGACCGGCGTCCCGATCTACAACGTCAACAACAACTGCGCCACCGGATCGAGCGCGCTGATGCTCGCCAGGCAGCTCGTCGAGGGCGGTGCGAGCGACTGCGTGCTCGCGCTCGGCTTCGAGAAGATGAAGCGCGGCGCGCTGGGCGGCGGTGCGGACGCGGGCTCCGACTTCCAGACGTCCCCCGTCGCCCGCCACTACGGCGTCATGGCCGCCCGCCACGGCTTCGAGATGACCCCGCCCACGGCCCAGATCTTCGGGGACGCGGCGCGTGAGCACAGGGAACGGTACGGCACGACCGAGACCCAGCTCGCCGCCGTCGCCGCCAAGAACCACCGGCACTCCGTGAACAACCCGTACGCGCAGTTCCAGGACGCGTACACGGTGGACGAGATCCTGGCCGCCACGACGATCCACGCGCCGCTGACCAAGCTCCAGTGCTCGCCGACGTCGGACGGAGCGGCGGCGGCCGTGGTGGTCTCCGAACGGTTCGTCCAGGAGCGGGATCTCGGCGGCCGGGCGGTGGAGATCGTCGCCCAGTCGATGACGACGGACACCGAGGAGTCCTTCGCGTCCGGCTCGTGCGTCGACGTCGTCGGGCAGCCCATGTCGCGGGAGGCGGCGCGCCAGGTGTACGAGGCGTCGGGCCTCGGCATCGACGACGTCGACGTCATCGAGCTGCACGACTGCTTCTCGATCAACGAACTGCTCACCTACGAGGCGCTCGGCATGTGTGAGCCCGGCGCGTCCGGCAAGCTCGCCGAGTCGGGTGCGACGACCTACGGCGGGCGCTGGGTGGTCAACCCGTCGGGCGGCCTGATCTCGAAGGGGCATCCGCTGGGCGCCACCGGCATCGCCCAGCTCGCCGAGCTGACCTGGCAGTTGCGGGGCGAGGCGGACGCCCGCCAGGTGCCGGGAGCCCGAGTCGGCCTCGCCCACAACATCGGTCTTGGCGGGGCGGCGGTGGTGACCATGGTGCGGCGGCCGTGAGAACCGCGAGCCCGGGTGACCGGCGGGAGCGGTCTCGCGGAGCCGCCGATGCACCTGATCGCGTCCGGATCGGCCGTGATGACCTCCGCCGTGATCTCCGCCGTGATCTCCGCCATCGTCTCCGCCGTGATCTCCGCCGTCGTCTCCGCCGTCGTCTCCGCCGTGATCTCGGTGTCCGCCTCGGTGAACGGGCGCCTGGTCCTAGGCCGCGGGACGTATGACCCGGGACCGAGAGGCTGCGGCCAAAATCTGATGTACGGGGCGCCTGGCCCCTGCGACCATGACAGGCATGCTGCGATCCCCCTCCGCCCCCGACACGGACTGCGCCGCCCGCTCCGGCACACGGTCCCGCGCCGCGACCCCGCCCGCCTGGCTGGTGGTGGCCGTCGCCTGCGCCGGGCAGTTCCTCGTGGTCCTCGACGTCTCCGTCGTCAACGTCGCGCTGCCCTCCATGCGCGCCGACCTCGGCATGAGCGCCACGGGGCTGCAATGGGTGGTCAACGCGTACTCGATCGCCTTCGCCGGGTTCATGCTGCTCGGCGGACGGGCCGGGGATCTGTTCGGACGCAAGCGGATGTTCCTCGTCGGCCTCGGCCTCTTCACCGTCGCCTCGCTCGCGGGTGGCGCCGCGCAGGCCGACTGGCAACTGCTCGCCGCGCGCACCGCGCAGGGCCTGGGTGCCGCCGTGCTCGCGCCGTCCACACTCACCATCCTCACCTCCGCCGTCCCCGAGGGCGCGGCACGGGCCCGCGCGATAGCGACCTGGACGGCCGTCGGGGCCGGCGGCGGCGCGGCGGGCGGGCTCGTCGGCGGCCTGCTCACCGAGTCGCTGAGCTGGCGCTGGGTGCTGCTCATCAACGTTCCGCTGGGCGCGCTCGTCCTCGCGGCCGCCGCCCGCTGGACCCGTGAGTCGCGGGCGGGCGGGGAGCGCCGCCTCGACCTGCCGGGCGCCGTCCTCGTCACCGCGGGCACGGCGACGCTCGCGTACGCCATCGTGCAGACCGAGGCCGCGGGATGGGGCTCGGCCCGGACGCTGGTGCCGATGGGCGTCGCGCTCGCCCTGATAGCGGCGTTCCTCGCGGTCGAGACCCGCACCCGGCTGCCGCTGATGCCGCTCGCCCTGTTCCGCGTACGGTCGGTGGCGGCCGCCAACGCCGCGATGTTCGTGTGCGGCATGGGCAGCTTCGCGATGTGGTTCTTCATGACCCTGTACGCGCAGAACGTGCTCGGCTACACGCCCATCGAGGCGGGCCTCGCGCTGGTGCCCAGCTCGCTCGCGGTCGTCCTCGGCTCGAAGACCGCGCCGCGGCTCATGCCGCGGTTCGGCGCGCGGAACGTGGCGGTGACCGGTGTGCTCGTCACCGCGGCCGGGTTCGCCTGGCAGTCGACGATGAGCGCGCACGGCTCCTACGTACCGACGATCATGCTGCCCGGGATCGTGATGATGGCGGGCGCCGGGTTCGCGATGACCCCGCTGGCCTCCCTCGCCACGTCGGGCGCCGAGCCCGGTGACGCGGGGCTCGTCTCCGGCCTGGTCAACACGTCCCGGACGCTGGGCGGTTCGCTGGGTCTGGCGATCCTGTCGACCGTCGCGGCGAGCCGCTCCGCCGGGTTGGCGGACGCGTCCTCGCTCACGCGCGGATATGCGGGGGCGTTCCAGGCGGGAGCCGGGATTCTGCTGGTGGCGGTCGCTGTGCTGGTGGTGTGGGCGCCGCGGGAGGGGCGTGAGGAACCGCGCGGGTGACGCGGTCGCCCGCGCCCCTCAGAGCCACCCTTGGCGCCTGGCCTCCCGCCATGCCTCGGCGCGGTTGCGCGTGCCCGTCTTCCCGATGGCGGACGACAAGTAGTTGCGTACGGTCGATTCGGACAGATGCAGCCTTTCGGCGACATCGGCCACGGTCGCCCCGTCGGCGGAGGCCCGAAGCGCGTCCGCCTCCCGCGCGGTCAGCGGGCTCGGCCCCGCCGAGAGAGCCGCCGCGGCGAGCGCCGGATCGATGACCGTGTCGCCGCGCAGCACCTTCCGGATCGATTCGGCCAGTTCCTCCACCGGACCGTCCTTCACCAGGAACCCGGCCGCTCCCGCCTCCATCGCGCGCCGCAGATAGCCGGGCCTGCCGAACGTCGTCAGGATCAACACCCGGCACCGAGGCACCTGGTCGCGCAGCGCCGCCGCCGCGTCGAGGCCGCTCATGCCGGGCAGTTCGATGTCGAGCAGCGCCACGTCGGGGCGGTGGGCGAGCGCGGCGTCGACGATCGCGTCGCCCGCCGCGACCTGCGCGACCACCTCCAGGTCCGGTTCCATGCCGAGCAGCAGCGCGAGCGCGCCCCGCATCATCCCCTGGTCCTCGGCGAGCAGGACACGTACGCGAGCTGTCACGCGGGCAAGAGTACGGGCCGTCGCGGACTCCGGCCCGGTCAAAAGAGTCGCCCCGATCCGTTCCGCACGTCTTGACGGCCCCGGGGGCCCGTCCAACAATCACCTCTGCTCACCTCATTTCGAACAACGTCCGGTATTTCGAACGTTCGCGCTCGATTCAACCCGCAACGGAAGAGGTCAACCGTGGCTCCAAGACGTACGCGCCCCACGTCCCCCGCTCCACGGCTGAGAACCGCGCTCCTCGCCGCGCTCTCCGCCCTGGTCACCGTCCTCGCGCTCGCCATCGGGCTTCCCGGGCCCGCGCAGGCCGCCGGCTCGCTGCCCTGTGACGTCTACGCCTCCACCGGTACGCCCTGCGTCGCCGCGCACAGCCTCACGCGGGCGCTCTACTCCTCGTACGACGGGCCCCTCTACCAGGTGAAGCGCGCCTCGGACGGCGCCACCACCGACGTCGGCCCGCTGGCCACCGGCGGTTACGCGAACGCCGCCGCCCAGGACTCCTTCTGCTCCGGCACCACCTGCGTCATCACCAAGATCTACGACCAGTCGCCGCGCCACAACGACCTGACGGTCGAAGGCGCCGGGGGAGCGGGCGCGGCCGACGTCGGCGCGCCCGCCGACGCGCTGCCGGTCACCGCGGGCGGCCACCAGGTCTACGGCCTGGAGATATCGGCCGGAATGGGCTACCGCGACGACTCGACGTCCGGCGTGGCCACCAACGGCGCCGCCGAGGGGATGTACATGGTCACCTCCGGCACCCACGTCAACGGCCGCTGCTGCTTCGACTACGGCAACGCCGAGACGAACAACAAGGACACCGGCAACGGCCACATGGACGCGATCAACTTCGGCACCGAATGCTGGTTCTCGCCCTGCTACGGCAAGGGGCCCTGGGTCCAGGCCGACTTGGAGAACGGCCTGTTCGAGTCCGACTCCGGCTACAGCAAGAACTCCTCCGACACCGGCACCGGAGCCATGCCGTTCGTCACCGCCCTGCTGAAGAACAACGGGCAGGATCACTTCGCGCTCAAATACGGCAACGCCCAGTCGGGCGGCCTCACCACCACCTACTCCGGCGGCGAACCCACCGTCAACGGCGGCGGATACTCGCCCATGCACCAGGAGGGTGCCATCGTCCTCGGCACCGGCGGCGACAACAGCAACGGCTCCATCGGCTCGTTCTTCGAAGGCGTGATGACCGCCGGAATCCCGACCGACGCCGCCGACAACGCCGTCCAGTCCGACATCGTCTCCGTCGGCTACGGCGCCTCCACCGGCGCCACTGGCTCCCTGACCCCCGGCTCGGAGATCTCGCTGCGCGCGACCACGTCCTGCTGCACCAGTGACTACGTCCGCCACCAGAACAACGCGGCGGTCATCTCCCCGATCTCCTCCAGCAGTTCCTCCCTCGACAAGAACGACGCCACCTGGATCGTCCGCAAGGGCCTCGCCGACGCCTCCTGCGTCTCCTTCGAGTCCCGCAACTATCCAGGCGACTATCTGCGGCACTACAACTTCCACGTCTACCGCCAGCCCATGGACGGCACCGCCCAGTTCAGAGCCGACGCGACCTTCTGCCCGACCGCCGGAAAGAGCGGCACGGGCACGTCGTTCGCCTCGTACAACTACCCGTCCAAGTACCTGCGTCACTACGACTACAACCTCTACGTGGCCGGTGACGGCGGTTCCAACGCCTGGGACAGCACCAGCTCCTGGGCGGACGACGTGAGTTGGGCCGTCAGCGGGCCCTGGGCGCCGTAGCCGCGGCGGCGATCTCCGGCGGGGTCACGGTCTTGGTCGGCACCTCGGCCGTGACCGTGAACCCGCCGTGCGGCGCCGGACCGGCCCGCAGCGAACCACCGGCCGCCGCCAGGCGCTCGGTCAGGCCCTTCAGTCCGGTTCCGCCGGCCTGAAGGGCCCCGGCCGCGGCCCCGGCCGCGGCCGCGGCCGACGGCTCCGCTG
>NZ_JAPHNL010000026.1 GCF_026274175.1 Streptomyces beihaiensis | reverse complement strand
CGACGGCCTCGGTCACTCGCGGGGCGAGGCGCGGCCACTCGTGCGGGGCGGCGGTGAGGAAGCGACACAAGGCCCGGATCCTCGGCGGCACGGCGACGGCGGGCCCGGCACCGTCCGAGAGCGGCGCCGGCACGGTATGGCGCCTGACGGCGACGTTGCCCCTGGAGCCCCCGGAGCCTCTTGACCCTCCCGACCTCTCAAGCCCCTGAAGCCCCTGAAGCCCCCTGAAGCCCTGGACCCTCTGAAGCCCCCTCAAGCCCCTCAAGCCCCTGAAACCCTGAAACTTCTGAAGGGACCGACCGCATGACCCCGGTCACCGTCGTCCTGGCGGACGACGAGCACATGGTGCGCACCGCGCTGCGCGCCATCCTCTCCGCCGAGCCGGACATCGAGGTGGTCGGCGAGGCGGCGAGCGGCGCCGAGGCGGTGTCCGTGGTACGTGAACTGAGCCCTGACGTGGTCCTCATGGACGTACGCATGCCGGAGGTGGACGGCATTCGGGCGACCGAGCAGATCCTGCGGACGATGACCGCGCCGCCCCGGATCGTGGTCGTGACGACCTTCGAGAACGACGCATACGTGTACGAGGCGCTGCGCGCGGGAGCGGCCGGCTTCCTGCTGAAGCGGTCCGACGCCGACGCGCTGGTCGACGCCGTGCGGATGGTCGCGCGCACCGACACGCTGCTCTTCCCCGAGGCAGTGCGCGCGCTGGCGGCGACGCACGGCGGCCGGGGCTCGGCCGCGCCCTGGGTGGCCCGCCTGACCGGGCGGGAGAGCGACGTGCTGCGGCTGATGGCGCGGGGCCTGACGAACGCGGAGATCGCACGGCACATGGGCGTGGGCCCGGCGACGGTGAAGACGCATGTGGCGGCGGTGCTCGCCAAGACGGGGGCGCGGGACCGCACACAGGCGGTGATCGCGGCATACGAGGGCGGGTTCATCCGAGCGGCTTCTGACTGAGGACGCCCTGAGACCCCCGAGACCCCTGAGAACTCGAAGTCTGAGCCTGAGAAACCTGAGAAACCTGTGAAAACGGCCCCTTACGGAACGAATCACTCCGCTCCGTGCGTCTTCTGTGCGGGATGAACAAGACGATCAGGCGCGCCTCGGTCTTCTGTCTGCTGCTCGTGCTCGCTCTGCTGGTCAGGGCGACGTGGGTGCAGTTCTACGACGGCCGGGCCCTCGCAGACGACGACATGAACCGGCGGACGACGATAGAGCGGTACGCCTATCCGCTGGGCGACATCATCGTGGGCGGAAAGGCGGTGACCGGCTCCACCAGAACGGGCGGCTCCAGTGACCTCGCCTACCAGCGGACCTACAAGGACGGGTCGCTGTACGCGGCGGTGACCGGTTTCACCTCGCAGGTGTACGGCTCCACGCAACTGGAGTCGCTCTACCGGGACGTGCTGGACGGCACCGACACCCGGCTCAAGAACCCGGTGAGCGCGCTCACCGGCGAGCACACGGCCCCGGGTGACGTGGTGACGACGGTCGAGCCGTCCGTGCAGAAGGCCGCGTACCAGGCGCTCGGCGACAAGAAGGGCGCGGCCGTCGCGATCGACCCGAAGACCGGGCGGATCCTCGGCATGGTGTCGACGCCGTCGTTCGACCCGTCGAAGGTCAGCGGTTCGGGCGCGTCGGACGCGAAGGTGTGGAAGGCGCTGGCGAAGGACAAGGACGTGCCGACGCTGAACCGCGCGCTGAAGCAGGCGCTGCCGCCGGGCTCGACGTTCAAGCTGGTGGTGGCGGCCGCGGCACTGGAGGACGGCCTGTACTCGTCGGTCGACGAGAGGACCGACTCGCCCAACCCGTACCTGCTGCCGGGCACCAGCACGTATCTGAGGAACGAGAGCGCGTCAGCACCCTGCGAGAACGCGTCGATCCGCACGGCCCTCCAGTACTCGTGCAACAACGTCTTCGGCAAGATGGCGGTCGACCTGGGGCAGGACAAGGTCAGGGCGATGGCCGAGAAGTTCGGTTTCGACGACGAGAAGCGGGACGTGCCGGTGCGCGCGGCCCAGAGCGTGTACCCGTCCGGCATGGACAAGGCGCAGACCGGCCTTTCGGGCATCGGCCAGTTCGATGTGACGGCGACACCGTTGCAGATGGCGATGGTCTCCGCGACGCTCGCCAACGGCGGCGAGCAGGCGTCCCCGCACATGGTGTCGAAGGTGACGGACGCCGACGGCAACACGCTCACGAGCTACCCGGACTCCGACGACAAGCGCGTGGTGAGCGAGTCGACCGCGTCGCAGCTGCGGTCCGCGATGGAGACGGTGGTGTCGAAGGGCACCGGCACCAACGCCCGGATCTCCGGGGCGACGGTCGGCGGCAAGACCGGAACCGCGCAGCACGGCGAGAACAACAGCAAGACGCCGTACGCCTGGTTCACGTCGTACGCGAAGGACGACACGACCGGCAAGCAGGTCGCGGTCGCGGTGCTGGTCGAGCAGTCCGACGCGGCACGCTCGGAGGTGAGCGGCAACGGCCTGGCCGCGCCGATCGCCAAGGCGATGATGAGCGCGGCGCTGAAGAGTTAGCTGAGGAGTTGGCTGGGGGGCGGCTGGGGGGGCGGCTGGAGAGTCGGGGGGGGGGGGGGGGGGGGGGGGCCGTCGGCGGTGAGCCGACGGCCCCCTCCCCGCTCCCCCGCTAGCCGACGTAGTACGTCGGGTTGGGCAGCTTGTACGTCTTGTCGGCGTAACCGCCCTGGAGGTCGGTGTACTGGTCGCCGAAGTCGCCGACGATGTCGTAGCCGAGCGACTCGATGTGCTTGCGGGTGCCCGCCTTGTACTGGACCGTGGTGCAGTTCCAGGCGGCGGCGGTGGCGCAGTCGCTCAGATAGGCGGGCGGGTCGGCCTTGTCCTTGAGGAAGACGTGGTCGGCGTCGAGGTTCACGTCGACGCCGATCTTCTTCAGGTTCTCCATGGCGGCCGACCGCTGGTCCTCGCTCAGGCCGGAGTTGTAGAACACCTCGACGCCCTTGGCGGCGGCGTACCGGACGAGGTCCGGGGTGCCGAAGACGGCGGGGCGGTCGGCCTTGGCCACGTAGGCGCCCCAACTGGCGCTGTCGTAGCCGTAGTTGTGGGAGATCTCGTAGTCGAGGCTGAGCAGCAGCGTGTCGTCGATGTCGAAGACGACGGCGGGCTTCTCGCCGTGGTGGCGGGCCTTCCTGGCCGCCTTGTCGATGTCCTTCTTCGCCCCGGCCTCGATGCGCGCGAGGTCGTCGGCGTAGGCGCTGTCGGCCGATGCCCGCCAGGTGCCGTCGGCGTCCTTGTGGGCGCCGTAGTAGGACTCGATCTGCTTCTTGAGGAGCCCGATGTTCTGCGGCTCGGCGGTGGTGTGGGCGGTGGGGCGGTCGGCGCTCGCGGCGCCGGTGCCGTAGAGGGCACCGGCGGCCACGGCGCAGGCGGCTGCGACACCCACCACTCTGGCGGTCTTGCGGACGGTCGGCACGTGGACACTCCAGTCGGTCGGGGATTTCCGTGCAGGTGAAGGAATGTCTACGCGCATAACATCACTCGCCGCGACCGCCGTTACACGATCGATATCTCGATCGAGATGTCGATGCGCCGTCAGTTCATGGTCGCGCCGATCGTGTCGGACCCGGTCGTCAGGAACGTCGTCGCGGGCAGGGAGCCGTCGGAGCGGCGGGCGTCGTACACGGTGGCTGCGTCGGTGGAGATGAAGGGCGGGGTGCTGACGACGGAGTCCCGGTGGCACCCAGGGGCGGGCGGGCTTGTCGTACGCGGTCGGGGCGGCGGAGGTGACGATCGGCGTCAGCCCGCGTACGGGTCCGGCACCTTGCCCGGCCCGGCCAGGAAGGCGAAGTCGCAGCCTGTGTCGGCCTGGGTGATCTGGTCGTCGTAGAGCGCGCCGTAGCCGCGCCGGGTACGGACGGGCGGCGGGCTCCACCCGGCCCGCCTGCGTGCCAGTTCGTCCTCGTCCACGTCGAGCCGGAGCGTGCGGGCGGCGACGTCGAGCGTGACGAGGTCGCCGGTGCGGACGAGCGCGAGCGGTCCGCCGACGTACGACTCGGGGGCGATGTGCAGCACGCACGCCCCGTAACTCGTGCCGCTCATCCGGGCGTCGGAGATCCGCACCATGTCGCGTACGCCCTGCTTGAGCAGGTGACGGGGAATGGGCAGCATCCCGTACTCGGGCATGCCGGGCCCGCCCTTGGGACCCGAGTTCCTGAGCACGAGCACACTGTCGGCGGTGATGCCGAGCCCCGGGTCGTCGATGGTGCGCTGCATGGTCTTGTAGTCGTCGAAGACGACGGCGGGCCCGGTGTGCCTGAGCAGGCGCGGCTCGGCGGCGATGTGCTTGATGACGGCGCCGTCGGGGCACAGGTTGCCGCGCAGCACGGCGACACCGCCCTCGGCCGCGACCGGGTTGGTACGCGGACGGATCACGTCGTCGTCATGGACCGCGGCGCCCTCGATCTGGTCGCCGAACAGGCCGTTCACGGTGGGCCGTCGCAGGTGCAGCAGGTCCGTGATCCGGGAGAGGAAGGCGGGCAGGCCACCGGCGAAGTGGAAGTCCTCCATGAGGTGCGTCCGTCCGCCGGGCCGCACGTTGGCGAGGACCGGCACCCCGCGGGCGATGCGGTCGAAGTCGTCGAGGGCGAGGGGGACGCCCACCCGTCCTGCCATGGCGATGAGGTGGATGACGGCGTTGGTCGAGCCGCCCAGGCCGAGCACCGTGGTGACGGCGTCGGCGAAGGCGTCGGCCGTGAGGATCTCGCCGGGCCCGAGCGCGGTCCAGGCGAGGTCGACGGCGCGGCGTCCGGAGGCGGCGGCCATCCGTTCGTGTCCCGAGTCGACGGCGGGGATCGAGGAGGCGCCGGGCAGCGTCATCCCGAGCGCCTCGGCGGCGGCGGTCATCGTGGAGGCGGTCCCCATGGTCATGCAGTGACCGGGCGAGCGCGCCAACGCGCCCTGTAGTTCGCGCAGTTCGCAGTCGGTGAGGTTCCCGGCGCGGTGCTCGTCCCAGTACTTCCACATGTCGGTGCCGGAGCCGAGCGTCTCGCCGCGCCAGTGTCCGGGCAGCATGGGTCCGGCGGGCACGAAGACGGACGGCACGTCGGCGGAGGTGGCACCCATGAGCAGTGCGGGCGTCGACTTGTCGCAGCCGCCGAGCAGCACCGCCGCGTCGACGGGGTAGGAGCGCAGAAGCTCCTCGGTCTCCATGGCGAGCAGGTTGCGGTAGAGCATCGGGGTAGGCTTCTGGTACGTCTCCGACAGCGTGGCCACGGGGAATTCGAGCGGGAAGCCGCCCGCCTGCCACACGCCCCGCTTGACCGCTTCGGCGCGATCGCGCAGGTGGACATGGCAGGGGTTGATGTCGGACCAGGTGTTGAGGACGGCGACGACCGGGCGGCCGCGGTACTCCTCCGCCTCATAACCGAGTTGGCGCATCCGGGCGTTGTGCGACCAGGTGCGCAGCTGCCCTTCGGTGCCGTACCACTGATGGGAGCGGAGCTGTTCGGGGCGGAGCCGGGGTCTTGGGCCGGTCCGTGGTGCGGCGCCGCTCACATCGACCACCCCGCGGCGATCGCGGCGACTTCGGCGCGCTGCGGCTCGGGCAGTTCCTTGCTGGGCGGGCGGACCGCGCGGCGGCACAGGCCCAGCGAGGCCAGGGCCTCCTTGACCACGGTGACGTTGTTGGCGGAGGCGTCGGCGCCGCGCAGCTCCTCGAAGCGGCGGATGCGCTCCCAGACCTTCATGGCGGCCGGATAGTCGCCGGATCGAAGCGCTTCGATCATCGACAGCGAAATGCCCGGCACGACGTTCACGAGCCCCGAGGTGAAGCCGGTGGCACCGGCCGAGAAGTAGGAAGGCGCGTACGGTTCGGCGAGCCCGGCCACCCAGACGAACCGGTCCAGCCCCGCGTCCCGGGCGAAGGCGGCGAACCGCGCGGCGTCGGGGACGGCGTACTTCACACCGATGACGTTGGGGCAGGCGGCGCCGAGTTCGGCGAGGCGGGCGCCGGGGAGCGCGGCGTTCTTGACGTACGGCACGACCCCGAGCTCGGGCACGGCGTCGGCGATGGCGCGGTGGTAGTCGACCCAGCCGGCCTCGGAGACGTACGGGTGCACGGGCTGATGCACCATCACCATGCGGGCGCCGTGGTCGCGGGCGTGGCGGGCGGCGTCGACGGCGGTCGGCACGTCGTGGCCGACACCGACGAGGACGGCGGCGCGCCCGCCGACGACGTCGAGGGTCAACTCGGCTGCCCTGAAACGCTCTTGGAGAGTGAGGGCGTAGAACTCGCCGGTGTTGCCGTTCGGCGTGAGGGTGCGCACGCCGCCGTCGAGCAGGCGCCGCAGCAGAGCCTCGAAGGTCTCCTCGTCGACGGACCCGTCGGCGGCGAACGGGGTCACGGGGATCGCCACGACCTCGGCGAGCGCGGCCCGCTGCGCCGCGAACGCGTATGCGTACGCCCCCGAGGCGGTCGGGGTGTTGTCGGTCGGCGTGGTGTCGGCCGGGGCTGTCATGCGTGCCGCTCCCCCTCTTCGCGGGCCTCGGGAAAGGCCCGTTCGACGAATGACGCGATGTGGTCGCGCAGCGCGCGCGACGCACCCTGGGCGTCGCCCGCGAGGGCGAGTTCGAGGATCTCCCGGTGTTCGGCGGCCTCCCGCTCCCACGACGGGTCGGCCGCCCACGCCACGGCGGAGACGAGGGCGGCCTGGTCACGGACCTCGTCGAGCATCTTGCCGAGCAGCGGGTTGCCGCACGGAAGGTAGAGCGCGCGATGGAACTCCCGGTTGGTCAGGGAGCGTTGGGCGGCGTCGGCGGCCGCGTCGGCGCGCCGCAGGGCGTCACGGGCGGCATCGAGCGAGGCGCGACGGTGGACGGTGCGGCGCAGCGCCTCCGGTTCGAGCAGCAGCCGTACGTCGTAGACCTCGCGGGCCATGGCCGCGTCGACCATGCGCACCGTGGTGCCCTTGTACTGGCTCATCACGACGAGGCCGGTCCCCGCGAGGGTCTTGAGCGCCTCGCGCACGGGCGTCTTGGAGACCCCGAACTGCGCGGCGAGCTCACTCTCCACGAGGGCCTGGCCTGGCGTGAGCCGACCGGTCAGGATGCGGTGCTTGATCTCCTGGAGCACGTACTCGGTGCGGGAGGGGATCGGCGTGGGCACTGAGGTCATGCGCGCCTCTCGGGTCGGCGGGGCACGGCGGGCGCCCCGCACACCATGTATGACGTGTCCCGTATCAGGCACTGCGTACGGGGTCCCGCGTATCGCGTGCGGCGTATGGGGTGCGGCGTATGGCGTATGGCGTCTCATATATGACGTATGAAGTACGACGCGTTGAAGTTAGAAGCGCCGACGCCGTTCGTCAACGCTTGCGACGAAAGAAGCTCCCCCCGCGTCCGCCGACCGAATCCCGCGACCGAATCCCGGTAAGCCGCCCTGCACTCGGACCCGTTTGTCGACGCTCCCGCGGACCGACGCGAACCGTTCCGGGGCCTCAGAGCTCCCGGACCGCCTCCGCGACCGCCGCCAGATCCTCGTCCGACGCCAGACCCGCGTGGTAGAGGCGCAGTTCGGTGGCGCCCAGGTCGCGGGCGGCACGGGCGTCCGCCGCGAGGGTGTCGGGGCTGCCGCCCATGCCGCGCACGACGGTGAGGTTCGCGGCGACGACCGCCCCCGCGGCGGCCCGCGCGAACGGGCGCACCAGGTCCGCGCCGCCCGTGCACGGCACCACCACGCCGTCGGCCACGGAGAGGATGTGGGCGGGCTCGACGCCCGCGTTGGCACCGCAGTGGTGGGAGGACGGGTCCGCGTGCAGGAGCACCTGGAAGGACTCCTGGCCGTTCGGCGCGATCGGCACGTTCGACGCGTTCGGGGTCCGGGCCGCCGCGCGGACCGCCGCCACCGCCGTCTCCTGGAGGCTCCGGGCGGTCGCGTCGCGGTAGGCGCGGGTGGCCGTCGCCGTCTCGGCGCCGAGCATTCGCTCGACCGTCGACCAGTCCCCGTCCGGGACCTGACCGCGCCATACGGGTTCCAGTGCCGCCCGCACGGTCGCGTTCAACTTGTCGGCGTCCAGGCCGCGTTCGGCGTATCCGTCGCGGCACGACGGGCAGAAGCACAGCGACATGAGGTACTGCCCGGCCTCGCCGAGCGCGACGCCGCCCGTCTTGTCGTGGGCGTGCAGGTGCGCGAGGCCGTACCAGCCGAGCGACTCCAGTTCGGTGCCGCGGGCGCCGGGGCGGGTCGCGGCTTCCGCCGCGAGGTCGGTGAGGTAGGCGCGGGTGGGCGGCTGCGCGATGCACGGGGCCCAGGGGTAGCGGTCGCCGTAGGCGTTGACGACACAGGTGTCCGGGTGCTCGGCGCCCAGACGGGAGTTGTGGGCGAGCACGACCCACGTGTGGACCTCGAGCCCGGCCTCGGCGAGCGCGGCGGCGGCCCGCCCGTACGCGTCACCGGGGGCCCAGTCTCCGGCCTCGTAGGGTCGCAGCTCCCGCCCGCGCCAGCGCTGTTCGTCGACCGGGTAGAGCACGGCCGCGTGCCCGGCGGTGACGACGCGGTGGCGCGGGTGGCGGGGCGTGAGGGCGCGGGTGGAGTGGTAGGCGGCGGCGAGGGTGACCTGCTGGACGCCGAGGTCGGCGATGCGGCGGGCGGCGTCGGGGTCACCGACCACGTCCCACGGGTAGACGAACGCCGACGCCTTCACCTCGCGGCCCCTTCTTCCCCCTCCAGCTCTTCGCACAACCTCTCGCCGCGCTCGATGAGCTCCGCGAGCCGCTCGACGTGCTCCTCGCCGGGCTCGTGCAGCGGCGGCCGGACCTCGCCGACTTCCAGGCCGCTGAGCCGTACGCCCGCCTTGACCAGCGAGACCGCGTACCCCTTGCCCTGGTTGCGCAGCTCGACCAGCGGGCGGTAGAAGCCGTCGATGAGCCGGTTCGCCGTGGCGTCGTCGCCCGTGCCGAGCGCGCGGTAGAAGAGCTGCGCGATGTTTGGGGCGAAGCAGAAGACGGCGGAGGAGTAGAGGGTGACGCCGATGCCGCGGTAGGCGAGGCCGGTGAGTTCGGCGGTGGGGAGCCCGTTGAAGTAGAGGAAGTCCGACGGCCCCTGCCCCGTCCCCTGTCCGCCCTGCCCTCCCCGTACGGCACTGATGATCCGCTGCATCAGGTCCAGGTCGCCGACGCCGTCCTTGAGGCCGATGATCCGGGGGTGGCGGGCGAGGGCGACGACGGTCTCCGGGGTGAACACGGCGTTGTCGCGCTGGTAGACGATCACATCGAGGGAGGTCGCGTCGGCGAGGCGCGTGTAGTGCCGCAGCAGGCCCTCCTGCGCGGCGGCGACGAGGTAGGGCGGCATCGCCAACAGCCCGTCGACGCGCGCCCGTTCGGCCCTGCGCGCGTACTGCACGGCGAGCGCGGTGCCGTATCCGACGCCCGCCAGGACGGGCACCCGGCCGGCCGTGGCCTCGACGGCGGCCGCGACGCACACCTCGTACTCCTCGGGTGCGAGCGCGTGGAACTCACCGGTGCCGCAGCAGGCGAAGACGGCCGCGGCGCCGCTCTCCACGCCGCGCCGTACGTGGGTGCGGTAGGCGTCGAGGTCCACGGCGCCGTCCGGTCCGTACGTGGTGACGGGGAAGAACAGCGGTCCGCTGGGGACCGCGAGTCGCGCTGCGAGCGGGGCTGACGTCACGAGCTCTCCCACCATGTCCATGTTTCTGATTCGCGTACACGTTTATGAACGCCGTCGCCGTCACCGTAAGCCGCCCCCAGGGAGGTGGTCAAGCGCACGACATCCCGTCGCACCCACGGGAGCACCCTTGACGTGACCGATCACGCTCCTTAGCGTGTCCATGCATGTGAATTCTGCGCACGCACGGAGATGCACGCACGCAGATGCACGCACGGAGATCGGAGACCACCCGCATGGCAGCTTCTTCCGGGCCTCGCACGATCCTGCTCACCGGCGCCGCGGGCGGACTCGGCACCTTGATGCGCGAGCTGCTCCCCTCCCACGGGTACGAGCTTCGGCTGCTCGACGTGCGCCCGGTGGACGGAGCGCCGGACGCGATCGTCGCCGACCTGAACGACACCGAGGCGCTGCGCGCGGCCGTACGCGACGTGGACGGCGTCCTGCACCTCGCGGGCATCTCGCTCGAGTCGACCTTCGACAAGATCCTCGAGTCGAACATCAGGGGCACCTATCACCTCTTCGACTCGGTGCGCGCCGAGGCCGAGCGCCGCGGCGGCCCGGCCCCGCGCGTCGTCTTCGCCTCCTCCAACCACGCGATCGGCTTCACCCCGCGCCCGCGCGTCGAGGACGGTGACCCGCTGGTCCCGGTCTCGACGCTTCGCCGCCCGGACACGTACTACGGCCTGTCGAAGTCGTTCGGCGAGGATCTGGCCCAGTTCCACTGGGACAAGTTCGGCATCGAGACGGTGTCGGTGCGGATCGGCTCCTGCTTCAAGGAGCCGACCGACGTCCGCATGATGTCGGTCTGGCTGAGCCCGGCCGACGGCGCCCGCCTCTTCCACGCGGCCCTGACCGCCAAGGACGTCGGCCACACCGTGGTCTACGGCTCGTCCGCCAACACCCGGCTGTGGTGGGATCTCTCCGGCGCCCGCGCCCTCGGCTACGACCCGCAGGACGACTCCGAGGTGTACGCGGACAAGCTCCTGGCCGAGTTCGGCCCCCTCAGCGACGACAACCCGGCGCACCTCCACATGGGCGGCCGCTTCGTCGACGACCCGCCGATCTGGCCCTACTGAGCCCTCCCCGGCCCCGGCACCGGGGCCCTCCACCGGCCATCCGGTCAGCAAACAGACCCGCCCGCACCGTTGAACGGGCATCCGCGCCGCCCGAACCCACCGCCCCGACGGCTCCCGCGCAGGTCGAAGGCGGGCGCCGGGCGTGTCGAACGGGCACGAACGGGCACCGACGAGTCCGCAACAGACCTGGTCACCGGCGCGGCACGCCGGTAGAACTTCCGGTGCGGGCCGCCGAGGGCCCGAACGGGCGACCGACGCGGAGGTTCCGGTGGTGAATGCGGAGGACAGGCAGCGCGAGATCGTGCGCGTGGCCCGCCACGCGGGCTCCGTCGACGTCACCGAGCTCGCCGCCGAGCTCGGCGTCGCCAAGGAGACGGTCCGGCGCGATCTGCGCGCCCTGGAGGACCACGGTCTGGTGCGGCGCACGCACGGCGGGGCGTATCCGGTGGAGAGCGCCGGGTTCGAGACGACGCTCGCGTTCCGCACGACCATGCACGTTCCGGAGAAACGGCGGATCGCCGCGGCCGCGGCCGACCTGCTCGGGGACGCGGAGACCGTCTTCGTCGACGAGGGGTTCACTCCGCAGCTGATCGCCGAGGCGCTGCCCCGCGACCGGCCGCTGACGGTGGTCACCGCGTCCCTGGCGACGGCGGGCGCACTGGCCGAGGCCGAGCGGACCACGGTGCTGCTGCTCGGCGGGCGGGTGCGCGCGGGCACACTCGCCACGGTCGACCACTGGACGACGAAGATGCTCGCGGGATTCGTCATCGACCTCGCCTACATCGGCGCGAACGGCATCTCCCGTGAGTACGGCCTGACCACCCCCGACCCCGCCGTCAGCGAGGTCAAGGCGCAGGCCGTGCGCGCGGCGCGGCGGACGGTCTTCGCGGGCGTGCACACCAAGTTCGGGGCGGTCAGCTTCTGCCGGTTCGCGCCGGTGGGAGCGCTGGAGGCGATCGTCACCAGTACGCAGCTGCCCGCCTCCGAAGCTCACCGCTACTCCATGCTCGGCCCCCAGGTCGTCCGCGTCTGACCACCCGGACGGCCGGACGACCACAGGCCCGTCCGGCCGTCCGGCCGTCCCTCACAACCGTTCCCTCACCCACCGCGGTACACGGGCGGGTTCCGCACACCCGTCCACGTGCCCCTTCATCCCCGTACACCCCAAAAGTCCAGGAGCAACCATGCGAACCCAGAGCCGACGGAGGCCACCGGGCACCCTGCTCGCGACGGCCGCCGCAGGGACGCTGCTCGCCCCTCTTCTGTCCGGCTGCTGGGCAGGCGCCGGCGGGCTGGGCGGTGACTCCATCAACGTCCTGATGGTGAACAACCCGCAGATGACCGAGTTGCAGAAGCTCACCTCCCGGTACTTCACGCAGAAGACCGGCATCAAGGTCAACTTCACCGTGCTGCCGGAGAACGACGTACGCGACAAGATCAGCCAGGACTTCGCCAACCAGGCCGGTCAGTACGACGTGGCGACGCTCAGCAACTACGAGATACCCATCTACGCCCGCAACGGCTGGCTGCACGAACTCGGCTCGTACGTGAAGGACGACCCGGGCTTCGACCAGCAGGACATCCTCGCCCCGATGCGCCAGTCGCTCACCGCCGACGACGGGAAGCTGTACGGAGAGCCGTTCTACGGCGAGTCGTCGTTCCTCATGTACCGCAAGGACGTGTTCGCCCAGAAGGGCCTGACGATGCCCGCCCACCCCACCTGGCGGCAGGTCGCCGACCTCGCCGCGAAGGTGGACGGCGCCGAGCCGGGCATGAAGGGGATCTGCCTGCGCGGCCTGCCCGGCTGGGGCGAGTCGATGGCGCCGCTGACGACGGTCGTGAACACCTTCGGCGGCACCTGGTTCGACAAGGACTGGAAGGCACGCCTGACCGCCCCCGGCTTCAAGAACGCCACGAAGTTCTACGTCGACCTGGTGCGCGCCCACGGGGAGTCCGGTGCCGCCCAGTCCGGCTTCGCCGAGTGCCTCAACGACACCACCCAGTCCAAGACCGCCATGTGGTACGACGCGACGTCGGCCGCCGGCCTGCTGGAGGCGAAGGGCTCGCCGGTCAAGGGCAAGATCGGGTACGCGCCCGCGCCGGTCGACAGGACGCGGTCCAGCGGCTGGCTGTACACGTGGGCGTGGGGTCTGCAAAAGGCGTCCCACAACCCCGACAAGGCATGGAAGTTCATCTCGTGGGCGTCGAGCAAGGAGTACGAGCGGCTCGTCGGCGAGAAGTTCGGCTGGGCCGACGTCCCGGCGGGCAAGCGCGCTTCGACGTACGAGATCCCCCAGTACCGCGCCGAGGCGGCCTCCTTCGCCGACCGCACGCGTGAGGCCATCGAGAGCGCCCGGCCGCGCGATCCGGGGGTGCAGAAGCGGCCCGCGCCCGGCATCCAGTTCGTCGACATCCCCGAGTTCACCGACCTCGGCACCAAGGTGTCGCAGGAGATCAGCGCGGCGATCGCGGGCCGCCAGTCCGTCGACACGGCCCTGGCCAAGTCCCAGAAGCTCGCCTCCCAGATCACGAAGGAGTACGAGGGCCGATGACGACCGCGACCACCGACCCCGCCGTCTGTGCCACCCGTGCGCGCACCGCCGCGGCGACCGGCCCGAGCGACCGCCTGCGCGCCTGGGCGCGGCGCGGGCCGCTGCTGCCCGCCCTGGTCTTCATGATCGTGGTCACTCAGCTGCCGTTCGTGGCGACGCTGGTGATCTCGTTCTTCGACTGGAACGCGCTGTACCCGAAGGCCCGCCACTTCGACTGGTTCGGCAACTACTCGCAGGTGCTGTCCGACCCCGCCATGCGCAAGTCCGTCGTCAGCACGATCGTGCTGACCGTGTCGGTCGTCGTGGTGAGCCTGGTGATCGGTCTCGGCCTGGCGCTGCTGCTCGACCGGAAGTTCCGGGGGCGCGGCCTGGTCCGTACGCTGCTGATCGCGCCGTTCCTGATCGTGCCGGTCGCCGCCGCCCTGCTGTGGAAGCACGTCCTCTACAACCCCGAGTACGGCCTGCTCAACGGCCTGTTGCACTACGTGGGCGGGCCGCAGCCCGACTGGATCTCCCACACGCCGCTGATGGCGGTCGAGGCGGCGCTGATCTGGCAGTGGACGCCGTTCATGATGCTGATCCTGCTGGCGGGGCTCCAGTCGCGTTCCCCCGAACTCATCGAGGCGGCGCGGATGGACGGGGCGGGCCCCTGGCAGATCTTCCGCCACATGACGCTCCCGCACCTGCGCCGCTACCTGGAACTCGGCGCGCTGCTCGGCTCGATCTACATCGTGCAGAACTTCGACGCGGTCTTCACCCTCACCTCGGGCGGCCTGGGCACGGCGAACCTGCCGTACACGGTCTACCAGAGCTTCTACCAGGCCCACGAGAACGGTCTCGCGTCGGCGGCCGGTGTCCTGGTCGTCATCGGTTCGATCATCATCGCGACCTTCGCGCTGCGCGTCGTGTCGTCCCTGTTCCGCGAGGAGGTGTCGCGCTGATGAACCCCGTACTCTCCGGGCTCCTCCCGTTCCTGAAGAGCAAGGGACTCGGGCTGCTCGCGTGGCTGGCCGGGATCCTGTTCTTCCTGCCGGTCGCCTGGATGGCGCTGACGTCGTTCCACTCGGAGGCGGACGCGGCGACCAACCCGCCGTCGTTCGGCGCCGCGCTCACCCTCGACGGATACCGGGACTTCTTCGGTGTGGGCGGCGGCCAGAGCCCCTGGCCCTCCCTGGTCAACTCGACGGTGGCGTCGGTCGCCTCGACGGTGTGCGTGCTGCTGCTCGCGCTGCCGGCCGCGTACGCGCTGTCGATCCGGCCGGTGAAGAAGTGGACGGACGTCCTGTTCTTCTTCCTGTCGACGAAGATGCTGCCGGTGGTGGCCGGGCTGCTGCCGATCTACCTCTTCGCGAAGAACACGCACTTCCTGGACAACATCTGGCTGCTTGTCATCCTCTACACGTCGATGAACCTGCCGATCGCGGTGTGGATGATGCAGTCGTTCCTCGCCGAGGTGCCGGTCGCCGTCATCGAGGCCGCGCAGATCGACGGGGCGCGGCTGCCGACGGTGCTCGGCCGGGTGGTGGCGCCGATCGCGCTGCCCGGGATCGCGGCGACGGCGCTGATCTGTTTCATCTTCAGCTGGAACGAACTCCTCTTCGCGCGGGTGCTCACGGGCGTCGTGGCCGAGACCGCGCCCGTCTTCCTGACCGGCTTCATCACCAGCCAGGGCCTGTTCCTGGCCAAGGTGTGCGCCGCGTCGCTCGTGATCTCCCTGCCGGTGCTCGCGGCGGGGTTCGCCGCCCAGGACAAGCTGGTCCAGGGCCTGTCGTTGGGAGCTGTGAAATGAGGGCAGCCATCGTCGAATCGGTGGGCAAGGTCGTCGTCGGCGAGGTGCCGGACCCGACGCCCGGACCGCGCGACGTGGTCGTCGAGGTGGCGGCGTGCGGCCTGTGCGGCACCGATCTGCACATCTTGCAGGGCGAGTTCGCGCCGACGCTGCCGGTGGTGCCGGGGCACGAGTTCGCCGGCACGGTCGTGGCGCTCGGCCGCGACGTGACCGAGCTGGCGGAGGGCGACCGAGTGGCGGTCGACCCCTCGCTGCACTGCCACGAGTGCCGGTACTGCCGGGCCGGGCGCGGCAACCTGTGCGAGCGGTGGGCGGCGATCGGTGTGACCACGGCGGGCGGCGCGGCCCGGTACGCGGTGGCGCCCGCGGCGAACTGCGTCCGTCTGCCCGAGCACGTACGTACCCAGGACGCGGCACTCGTCGAGCCCTTGTCGTGCGCGGTGCGCGGCTACGACGTGCTGCGCTCGCGGCTCGGCTCGCACGTGCTGATCTACGGCTCCGGCACGATGGGCCTGATGATGCTGGAACTGGCCAAGCGGACCGGCGCGGCGAGCGTCGACATGGTCGACCTCAATCCGGACCGGCTCGCGACGGCCCGGCGGCTCGGCGTCTCGGCGTCGGCGGCGGGCGCGGACGAGCTCGACCGGCCGGGCGGCTGGGACGTGGTGATCGACGCGACGGGCAACGCCGCGGCGATCCAGGACGGCCTCGGCCGGGTCGCGAAGGCGGGCACGTTCCTGCAGTTCGGCGTCTCGGACTACTCGACGCGCGTGACCATCGACCCGTACCGCATCTACAACCAGGAGATCACCATCACCGGTTCGATGGCGGTGCTGCACAGCTACGAGCGGGCGGCCGAGCTGTTCGCGGCAGGGGTGCTCGACCCCGACGTCTTCATCAGCGACCGGCTGCCACTGGACTCCTACCCGCAGGCGCTCGACCAGTTCGCGGCGGGGGTGGGGCGGAAGATCGTGGTGGTGCCGTAAGGCGCCCGTACCTTCACGACCGACGCCGTCGTTACTGCTCACGGCCTCTGTGAGCAGCAACGAAAGGAACGTCCATGCCCCGTCGGCTCCGCTCCGTGTCCCGCTCCCGCCGCTGCCTCGCCGCGCTCGCCGTCTCCGGTGCGCTGCTGGGTACGGCGGGGGCGGCGCCGGCCCTGTCGGCCCCCGATCCGGTACCGGCGGCGGCCTCAGCGGTCTCGGGCAAGCCTTACGCCGAGACGAAGCTGCTGTTCGGGACCGTCCGCCCGAACGGCGGACCGCAGGTCACGGACAAGGAGTTCCACGCGTTCGTCGACACGGTCGTCACGCCCCGCTTCCCCGACGGGCTCACGGTCCAGGAAGCGCAGGGCCAGTACCGCGACGCGCACGGCGTGATCGAGCACGAGCGCTCGTACGAGCTGACGCTCCTGTATCCGGCCGCTGACGCCCGCTCGGCCGGAGCGAAGATCGAGCAGATCCGCGCCGCGTACGTACGCCGCTTCGACCAGGAGTCGGTGGCGCGGGTGGACGAACCGGTGCGCGTGGACTTCTGAGCCCCGCCGATTGTCAGACCCCTCTGCGAGGCTGTGAAGCGAACTGACGTACGCGTACAAGCACGCATGCCCCTCCGGGGACGCGCGGGCCTGAGGCGCGGGAGGGGACAGGCAGGATGGCAACACCGCAGGGACTCGGCTGGACCGGCATGAGCTGGGACTGGACCGATCACGAAGACATCCGTCGGCGCTTGGACGCGGGCGCCGATCCGGAGCGGTGGAGCGGGGGCCGACCGCTGCACCGAGCGGCGGTGTTCGGCTCACCGGAG
Organism: Streptomyces beihaiensis; assembly: GCF_026274175.1. GTDB lineage: Bacteria > Actinomycetota > Actinomycetes > Streptomycetales > Streptomycetaceae > Streptomyces > Streptomyces beihaiensis. Next base: position 1,779 of record NZ_JAPHNL010000026.1, on the reverse strand, counting down.
GCCGTCACGGAGTTGGCCGCGCGAGTCATGGACGTGGACGCTCTGCAGGGCGGGGTGACCGCGCTGTGGGAGGCCGTCACCTCCAGGCGGCCGGAGAACGCACGGGCGCTGGCTGCCGCCGGGGCCGAGCCGTGGCGGCCGTCGCTCGGCGGCTGGTCGCCGGGGCGGCTGAGCCTCGCGGGCCCGACGCCGGACCTGTTCACGGCCCCGGCAGGGGTCGGGCTGACCGAGGTCGAGCGCCGGGCGGCCGAAGACGCCGCGCGACTCATAGCGGCGCTGGGCGATCTCTACGACGAGGGCACGGGCCTGAGCTGCGTGTCCGGGATCGACGCGGCCGAGGCGGTGCGCCGCTTGGAAGCGACGTCGGTGGAGGAGGAGTTCTTGGCGGACGTCCTCGCCGACCCGTACGCGTACGAACTGGACGAGACTCTGCGGATCGTCGGCGTCACGTCCGTCCCCGGCGGCTGCGTCGTGACCCAACCCTGGGGTTACGCGCCGCAGATGCCGGGCGTGCAGATCCGTCTGTCCAGCGGGACCGTCTGCTACGGCTTGTACGTCAACCCCAAGAGCGGCAACCAGGGCAGCATCGTCCGCGACGGGACGATCGAGGGCTGGGACCTCCACCCGGGCGGCGGCCCCGACGAAGCCGACACCCCCGAGGAGGTCCTCACCGCGTACCTGTACCAGAGCAACGCGGTGGCGTACTCGTGCGCCTTCGCCGGACTGCGCCCGACCGACGCACGCGCCGTCACCGGCCCGCCGGACCTGTGGGTGGAACTCCCAGAGCGTGACTACTGGAACGTGTGAATGACACCGGGGCGCGAGGCCGGAAGGCCGGTTCAGAAGCTGTGGTCGATCGTCCTGTCCCGCAGCGGATTCTCCGACTCCGCGTCCGACAGCGGGTGCGGGCTGCCGTCAGCGCCCTCTGCGACGCGTCATGGGTGAGGCTTCTCAGGCGCGGTCGTGGCGCGCCTGAGTCCTCGTACTCGGCGTCAGCCCGGCCACCGGCCCTCGTGCCCGCCCGTCATGGCCTCTACAGCGCCTGCGCCCCCGGCTTCACCATCCCGCGGACCGTGCGGGACTTCACGAAGTCGCCGATCGCCGTCATCTCCCACTCTCCGGAGAACTGCTTGATGAGCTTGGCCATCATCACGCCGGTCTGCGGTTCGGCGTTGGTCAGGTCGAAGCGGACCAACTCCTCGCCGGTCGCGGCGTCCAGGAGGCGGCAGTACGCCTTGGCCACCTCGGTGAACTTCTGGCCGGAGAACGAGTTCACCGTGAAGACCAGGCCCGTCACCTCCTGAGGGAGGCGCCCGAGGTCGACCACGATCACCTCGTCGTCGCCCGCGCCCTCGCCCGTGAGGTTGTCGCCGGAGTGTTGGATCGCGCCGCCGACGATGGAGAGCTTGCCGAAGTAGCAGCTGTCGATGTGGTTGCGCTGCGGGCCGTACGCGATCACCGACGCGTCCAGGTCGATGTCCTTGCCGCGGAACGCGGGCTCCCAGCCGAGGCCCATCTTGACCTGGCTGAGGAGCGGGCGGCCGCCCTTGACCAGGGAGACCGTCTGGTTCTTCTGGAGGGAGACCCGGCCCTTGTCCAGGTTGATCTTGCCTGCTCCGGAGGCGGGGGCCGGTGCGGGCGCCGGTGCCGCGGCGGGCGGCGGGGGCGGGGCGATGCGCGGGTCGACCGGGGGCGTGGTCGGGGCGGGCACGCAGGTAGCGGCCCAGCTCGGTGCCGCTCCCGTTGCCGGTGCCGTTATGGGTACTGGTGCCGTTGCTC